>DAOUSJ010000057.1 GCA_030627285.1 Methylococcaceae bacterium
AGTCCAAGCTGATATTTCTTGTCGAATTATTTCAGTCATATCTGCACGTTCGCCACGATAAAACAAATTAAAGGCTTCAAAAGGAATCATAGTGCCGTTTGCTTGTGCCATATGCACACAGGATTTTTTCAAAGCTCGAATGTCTAAGTTGTGTACATCCATAAATTGCACTATTAATACCCTAAATACATTGGTATAAGTTAATTTTGAATCTGCAATTTTGGGTAAACAACAGAGTAATTCTGATAGACACTGTGCTTGATTTTCAGGAGATAAATTGGTGGCTAATAACTTAAATAATTGCTGTTTTAAAGTGGCATCGTGTTCAAATATAATAGTATTTTTATTTCCCGCCAATAAATCTTGCGGTTGTAACCAACGGGTTAATGGTAAAGTTTCATGTTCGCGTTTTAATGCGTAAGCCATAGCTAAAGTATCAGGATTACAAGGCACTGGCATCACGTCATCAAGATTGAATAAATCTGATTGTTCAGCAATTTTACGTCTAATTTCAGATACGGTTAAACGGTTTTTAGCAGTAAAATTCTCTACTCTACCAGCAACTTGAATTGGTTGTAAATTTACTCCACGCACACATTTCCATTGTAAAGCATGTTGAATTACTGCTCCGATTTCAGTATCATTTAGTCCGCGTTTTACAGTCATTACTAAGGTGGTAGATAAATTATATTGTTCTAATTGTTCTAAAGCTGTTTGATGAATTTCGGCTAATTGCGCCCCCCGTAAATTTTGTAACGCTGAATCATTTAAGGAGTCAAATTGTAAATAAATTTCTATACTTGGTTTATATGTACTTAAGCGACGCACAAATTCAGGTTCTTGAGCAATGCGTAAACCATTGGTATTAATCATTAAATGTCGAATTGGGCGTTCTTTAACTGCATCTAAGATCGCAAAAAAGTCTGGATGAATTGTGGGTTCGCCGCCAGAAATTTGTACCACATCCGCTTCGCCTTCATGTTGTATTATAGTATCTAACATGGAAATACATTCTTGCAAGGGCAAATGCCGCCCATAATTAGGTGCAGATTCAGCATAACAAACTGGGCAACTTAAATTACATTGTTCGGTTATTTCTACCACACTAACACATGAATGCTGCATATGATCTGGGCATAAACCACAATCAAACGGACATCCATATTCCATTTTGGTGCTAAATTGCACTGGCATTTCAGGTGCTTTTACATAAACTTCGCGGCATAAACGATAATAATCTGCATCATCACTGATTAATACTTTTTCAATTCCATGCGCAGGACACCATTTTTCTAAATATACATTCTGGGATTTGATTAAAATTTTGGCTTCCACAGGACGTAAACAAGTAGTGCAAACTGAACTGGTGGTATCATAAAACAAATACGGACGATTTTTGCGTTGCATAACTATGCTCTCAGTAATATAGTGAAAATATGCCTAACAAATTTTACGTAAATCTCGGCTAACTAACGGTAAATAAGCGATTAGTGCTAATATACATGCCCATTGAATTCCAGATAATCCTAGTGTGTAGGCGTATGGAATAGGCTTTAAAGCATCAATACCTAATCGCCAACTTAAATAACTAGCGAGATAAATTTTAAAAGCTAATCCAGATATTTGCGTTAATTTTGTGCGTATTAACCACAGTAAAATGCCAATGATAATTACGGCTAACATATCATATAATTGGGTTGGATGCCTGCTGATACCATCCCCAAAATTAATTCCCCAAGGTAATGTAGTGGCTAAACCATAAGTTCCATCATGTAAACCTGCCAAAAAACAGCCAATTCTGCCTATTATAGTTCCAATAATAAGTGGCAAAATAAAATTATCGCCAGTGGAATGATTTACTCCTAAGAATTTTTTCGCAAGTTCTACGCCAATTAAACCGCCAATTAAACCACCAACAATACTTTGACCTTGAAATAAAGCTTTCCAACTTTGGGTTTCCCATAAATTTGGATATTCAAGGACAAATAATAGTTTGTTACCGATGCCAGCACCAATAATACAAGCTACTAAAATTATAAAAGTATGTTCTGGCAAGCTGTGATTTTGGCGGTTTAGTTTTCGGCGATAAATTTGTACTCCAATCAATATTGCTAGCCATTCAAAGCTAAAATGAATTTGTTGAGCTACAGAGGCAGAAAAATGTACCGTGGTTAACATTCGACTTAATCAAGTATCAAAGACAATAGTAATAATGGCGTGCCACCTAAAATCAACAAGCCATCCGCAGCTATGGCTAATGGAGTTAAGAGAATTTTTTTAACTGCATTTGTGGCGGAATCTGGCATAGTTTCAAGCATTTGAATAGTATAAGTTTTATTTAACAACATGGTATTGGGTATTTTTACAGCATTTGCTAAATAACGCTTACCTTGCAAGTTACCATCATAATATAAATTTTTGGTAACTGGATGCTCAGTAAAACCTTTAGAAATTAATAGTTTGCGTTTTGCAATGGATAATTTTTTGCCAGCCTTGATTTTTAAGTTGTATGATCCAGTTACAGCTTGATTATTGTCGATTCTAAAACTAGAAAAGTCCGCAGTTACAGCTTGTTTGTGTTGCCATTGCAAAATGAATTTTAAAGTCTTATTAGCATTAAAAATATAATGATGTTGGTTGCCAACTACGATGATTTGGTTGCCATCTGCAGTAATTAAAAATGTGTTAATTTTCTCTTCAAAAGCACGAGTTTCATTGGTGTTTTGGTTGTATAATTGTGGGGTAAAACACGCGCCCGCAAAAACTAAAAATGTTATTGCTATCAACAATATTAAAGGCTTTTTCATAATCATATCCTAGTTTAAATTAGTTTGAATTCACCAATTTTTCATCAGCAAAATTCCATACTCTTCTAATTTTTAATACGTCTAATTGCGCTGCAATTTGGACTGGAAGTGGAGCAAATGGCGCGCTAATTCGAATAATACGTTTGGCTGCTGCATCTAGTTCTGGATTGCCAGAAGATTGAATAATTTGAATATTGTATATGCTGCCATCTTTTTTAATGCCAACATCTATAGATAAAATTCCAGTGAAATCTTTTTGAAGAGCAATTTCAGGATAATTTAAATTACCAATTCTTTCAACACTTTGAGTCCAATTTTTAACATATTCAGCTGCCATGTATTTATGCGCACTAATTGAAGTTACGAATTTAATATTAGTTTTTTCTGCACTTTGTTGTAAACGTTTGATTTTTTCACCTAATTGCATGATTTGTTGCTGTAATTCAGTTACAGAAATATCTGGCATGGGTTCATCAAGAATAGGATCATTAGAAATTTTTTGCGTAGTTAAGGCCTTTTTTTTAGCAGGTTGTGTTTGAGTAATTAAACGATGAGCAGCAATTTTGTCGGTACTTTTTGAAGCTAATTCACCTTGTTCAGGAGTGTTTTTGCCAATTACAGGAATTTTTTGTTGTGCTGGTTTGGGGCGTTTATTTTCTGTACCTGCGCCTATTTGATTTTCTTGAGCTAAATACTTGGCATCTTCAGGAGCTTTTTTGGTTGCCGAATTTACTAAAGTGATTTCAATAGATTTACTAATTATGTTTTCTGTGGGTACGTAAAAATCTAGCCCTAATAATAAAACAATATGAATTACAGCAGCAATAAATAACCATAATGGAATCGCATTGGTAGCACTATGCCAGCGATCAGATATTAAATCTAAAGTTTGAACATGCATATTAATCCAAAAAAACCTGTGATTTTGAAGCTGATATTAGCAAATTTGCTGTGTTATTAATTACTATATACTTATTTTTAAGCATCATTTTACATTTTATCATTTACCTAAAAAAGAAATTTTGGTATAAAGGTGGGCTAACTTTTGAATTAAGACTCGTATAAAGAGGTTAATGATGTCTAAAATATGTCAAGTAACTGGCAAACGTCCAGTTTCGGGAAACAATGTTTCTCATGCACACAATAAAACTAAACGCCGTTTTAATCCAAATTTACATCAGCATAAATTTTGGGTAGAGAGTGAAAATCGCTGGGTACGTTTAAAAGTTTCTGCTAAAGGAATGCGTATTATTGATAAAAAAGGCATTGAAGTTGTCTTATCTGACATTCGTCAACGTGAAAAAAAAGCTTAACAGGATTAAATCATAATGCGCGATATAATTAAATTAGTTTCATCTGAAGGCACTGGACATTTTTACACTACCACTAAAAATAAACGTACTATGCCAGGAAAAATGGCTATTAAAAAATATGACCCAGTAGTACGTAAACACGTTATATATAAAGAAGCAAAAATAAAATAACATTAGTTGCTATATAAATAGCACAGCATAACCACAATGTTTTATATTGTGTTTATGCGGTTATTTTGGCATTGATTTTAGCATTTGCTTTAAACGATTAGATTGTTTTAACAATAATCTATATTCACGTTCTAGTTCAGATTTTTCCAATTCAGATTTTTTAAATTTCAGAGTTAATTCTTTTAACATTTGTCGTAAGCGATTATTTTCTGCGGCTAAAAGTTTGGTTTTATCACTAGCTGTTTTCGAGTGACCAAAAATTACATTGTTTTGATTTTTATCTTTTGGTTCTGTGTTTGCAGGTCTTTTTAAAGATTCTTCAGGAGCATTTTTTATACCACCACGTAAAATTTTAACTGAAAATTTGCATGTTAGTAATAAAAAAGCAGCTGCTTCACTTATATCACCCTCAAAACAACTAACAATCATAGTTTTATCTATATCTAAATCTTTTATTGCTGCACGTAAAGTATAAAACGGTAAATTGATTGCGTATTCTAAATGTAGTTTCTTAAATTCATCAGCATTTCTGACATCAATCAAGATTCCACCTTGAGCCAGTAACATCTCCATTTCTAAATAGTCGATAAACTGTAACGCATGTTGTTTTATTAGAGTTAAAAATTCTGGTTTTTTTAATTGTAATAAAGATAAGTTTGAGGTTGCAGTAATAGTTTCTTTTCTAGGTAGATTTAAAATTAATTCAGCTTCACCAAAAGTATCCCAAGTTTGTAATTTTGCTAATTTAACTACTTCATCATTAGAGCTAGTTTTTTGATGTGAAACTTCACATTGTCCATCTTTAATTAGATAAAAATAATTGCCAGCATCACCTTGTTTGAAAACAACATCTCCTTTTGAATATCTTATTTCCTCCAAAGTTTCTGAAATTTTGTGCATGTTTGCAGGCGGCAAAGCTCGAATAACCGGAATCATCAATAATGTAGCAATCCAATCATGTCTATTTTCAGGCGTTACATTGCGAATAATACCTGAAGGTGCATTTTTTTGAGCTTGTTTGGCTAATTCATCACTATCAGGTGGATTAATGAAAATAATATTTAGCCTAGCATAACGCACAGAACCTTTTGCCATTGCATGGGTTTTCCGTGGTAATTGATGTGCAAGTGCAAACCTAGATGATTCGCTACCAGCTTTAATTATTTCCATTTTTAATTTATCTACTTCTAAAGAAACTTCACCTTTTAATAAGTAAAATAAATCATTTTTAGTGTCACCGCGTTTGAATAAGAAAGTTCCAGAACGCACGGTTTCAACAGTAATTTTTTGACAGATT
Source organism: Methylococcaceae bacterium (assembly GCA_030627285.1). Lineage (GTDB taxonomy): Bacteria > Pseudomonadota > Gammaproteobacteria > Methylococcales > Methylomonadaceae > WTBX01. The sequence goes on from DAOUSJ010000057.1 coordinate 5,589, forward strand.
ACCTTAAATATATGATGCGACATGGTTGAAAATGGCACCATTTTGCGAACTAATTCACCTTCTTGAGAATTTATATCTATCGGCATGAGTATTTATCTTGATAGATAAAGCTAAGCGCATTAACTACAGATCTTAGCTTCACTAATTTATATGTAAATTAAATTCTGAACTTATTGTTTTTCCATAAAGAAATATAGGTATTGGCATTTTAAAGTCATATCTTTACCTTCCAATTTTATTACTCTACATTTTTCATATCTACTTCTGCCTGGAGCAACTTGTTTTTTGATTACCCCATCTTCTACTGAATAAGCGACATTAATTGACATATCACCAGTACGCGCACGAGAATCTTTTGCCCATGTATGTATGATGCCATCGTCTTTAAATTCCCAGTTAATATTTACTTTGGTTTTTTCCTTATGTAACGCTGGGGCTTCAGCATATAGTTTCCATTTACCTAAAATCAAACTGGTATCTTCTAATACAACATCAGCTGCATTTACGCTTCCAGCCATTAATATACCAATAAATGCCAAGCCTGTTGTTAATTTTTGCATTGCATTACTCCTCAAGTTTTTATTATGGTTTCATTGGTGATTATAGCAACTAATTACAGTACAGAACTGCCTAATTCTGTAAGTTTTATAATTGGTGTGATTTTTGCATTCGTAAAAAATGTGCGGCGTGTATAGCAAAGATTTTATGCGTACCGTGTTAGCTAAAACAGTAGCTGATTTTATTGAATTTCAAGACTTGAATGCTACTGAAGCTACTAAAAAAGGCATTCAATATTTAACTGAGAAAGTAAATGGACGCGGAGGCATTATTGTAATTAATAATCAAGGTCGTTGTGACAGTGGCTTTATTACTAAACGCATTTTATATGGTTGGATTGAATATGGAGGTGAAGCTGTATGCATTTTTAATTTGTTCAAGTAAGACACTCTACACATAATTATTGAATATGTAGAGTGTGTTAGGTAATTAAGACCTAAATTACTGCAAAATCTGCATGACTTAAAAGCATATTTGTACCTATTAGTGCAATTTTTTCAGCTGCACCAATACCATTAGCATCGGCATCATAAAATAATGCACCAGTGTTTTGATTGTAAAGTAGATAATCGTCATTATCTAATGCTTGGATACCTAAAGTAAATTGGGAGTTATTTAATTTAGCTCCAACAGTTAAAGCAGTAAAGACAGCACTATCTAATTGAATTTTGTCCGTACCTATTTGAAAATCTTTAATTTTATCTGTGCCAATTAAGCTATCTAATTGAAAAGTGTCTTTGCCAGTACCACCAATTAAAACATCATTATCTGCACCGCCAATTAAAACATCATTGCCAGCATGCCCAAAGAGTCTGTCTGCGCCTGCATTGCCGATTAATGTGTCGTTACCAGCAAAAGCAAACAGTTTATTATCACCTGAATTGCCAGTTAAGGTATTAGCTAAACTATTACCTTCTGCTTTAAGATCAGCAACAGTTTTTACTTCTACACTAAGATCTTCTATGCCCCAAGATTCATCATTACGTCGTCCTTGCCAACCTGCACCATTAGCAAAAAATTCAATAGTTAAATCAGACTTAGAGTGTTTGATTTCTAAAGCAGATTCTGAATTCATGTCAAAGGCTTGGTCTTCATAACCATTAGTAGTAAAACCACGATCAGATAATGTACCTAATTTTTCGCCTTGATAATTAGAGCTAATGTGTAATAAAGATTTTCCATCAACTTTAACATTGAAAAAATCTGGTGCATATGGATTACCTTCGATATTCTTGCCACCATCCCAAGAATCAATCATGGCAAATAAGAAATTAATATCAATGACATTATGTTTAGGTAAATTTTGCAAAGTTAAGATAGTTGCAGTAGCAGGATTACCTGAAGCGATATTGCGTAAAAAATCACCTTGGAAGCCATCATTAGCATAACCTTGTACGCCTTCAATACTCATTTCGCCAGATAAACCACCATTCACATTGGTAGAAAATTTTTCAGCAGTATCAAAATTATTGCTGTAAACAGTTTTATATGCCAAGGCATTTTCGGATAAAGTTAGATTTTCTATATTAGTATTTAGTTGATAATTAACTTTACTAATAACTGTATCAATGCCAGAATTTTTAGTTTCTATTACAGTATCTGCTGAATGTTCAACCATATAGGTATCATTGCCTGCACCTCCAAGCATTCTGTCTTTGCCACCTAAACCATTTAAAATATTAGCTTTAGAATTGCCTTTTAAAGTGTTATTTAAGGTGTTTCCAGTAGCTTCAATTGCATTATCTAATAAAGTTAATTTCTCTAAATTTGCTCCTAAAGTCCAATCTATTGAAGCTTCTACTAGATCTGTACCGCTATTTTTACCTTTTAATTCAGTAATTACATCATCAACTGAATCTACTTGATAAGTATCTTTACCATCGCCACCTATTAAACTGTTTACACCTTTGCCACCATCTAAAATATCATTGCCGTCGCCACCTTTTAGAGTGTCGTCACCTTTGCCACCATAGAGTTTGTCATTATCAGCACCGCCTTCTAAAATATCATTACCGCTGTTGCCATAAATAACATCATGCCCGCTATTGGTTTTTATGGTGTCATTACCTGCACCAGCGCGAATATCATCATTAGTTCCAGTAACTCCCTGTGTAATTATGTCATCACCACTACCAGTAACTAACAATAAACGTTCCATTCCTGAAATTTCTGTATCGCCAATAGTTTTGACAACCTCGTTACTAAAAAATGATGCACTATTAGACCTTTTTGCATTTACCCACACTACTGCGTCAGTAAATGCAGACCAATCGGCAAAAAAAGTATCTGAACCATTACCTCCAACATATTCAGTACCATTTTGATATACAATTACATCATCATTATTTGCACCAATAACATTTACCTCTTCAATATTCTGAAATTCAATTTCCGCATATTCACCTGCTTGACGTTGATTAAATGAATAACTAAAGTTTTGTGGATTAGTTGCTAAAGCGTCTAATAATCCATCTACTGTAGGTATTACACCGTCAGATTTCCAGACAGTATTATAACTTCTATGTGAACCAAAATTAGTCCAAGAAGAATTTTGGTTCTGAATTGAAAATGTGATTAAACCTGCTTTGGAATGTTGACTCCAATCTAAATTTAGCGTGTCGTTGCCATTATTACCATTTAGGGTATCAAAACCAGAATTTCCAGCAATATTGAATATATCAGCATTTGCTGTACCAACAAAGTTGTCATTACTACTACTACTATTAAATATGCTCATAATCTTGTACCTTACAAATATCTAACTTAAAAGACAGTAATTGTAAACCTTTTATTACATAATTACTTTAAAATTAGATAATCTCCACAGAAAATTCACAATTCATTAATCTTTGTTGAAATAATTTTGCGCTAATTTAATATCTAGCTGAATTTGTTGTTTTAATTTATCTAAAGATGCAAAGCGGGCTTCATCTCGAAGTTTGAAGTGGAACTTAATTTCTACGTAACAGCCATAAATTGATTGGTCAAAATTAAATAAATGGGTTTCTAGTAATACTTTAGAATTTCCATTTACGCTTGGTCGATTACCAACATTAGCCACACCATATAAAATTTGTTGATTAATTCCCAGCATAGTAATTGCAAATACGCCTCTGATTGGCGAAGTTTTTCGGAACAATTGAATATTAGCGGTTGGAAATCCCAAAGTTCTGCCTAATTTATCTCCATGAGCTACGCGCCCACAAATAGAATAATCTCGACCTAACATTTGTTTAGCTAATATTAAATCGCCATTACCGAGTATATCCCTAATCAAAGTGCTGCTGATACGTTGTTGTTGCAAATAATAAGACTGAGTGTTTTCAACCTCAAAGCCATATTGTTTGCCATAGGTTTTTAACATGGAAAAATTACCTACACGGGCTTTGCCAAAATGAAAATCATCCCCAATAACTAAGTGTTTAACATTTAATTTAGTGATTAAAATATGTTGAATAAATTCTTCGGCACTATAGTTCGCAAATTTCAAATTGAATTTTATTACTACTACTTTATCAATCGCCAATTTTTGCAGTTGAATTATTTTTTCACGTAACCTAGTTAAGCGTGATGGTGCATGTTCACCCAGAAAATATTCTAATGGATGCGGTTCAAATATTATCACTACCAACGGTAAGGATAATTGTTTAGCTTGCTGAATAGCTTGTTGGATTACGGTTTGATGTCCTAAATGCACGCCATCAAAATTGCCAATAGTTAACACACAGCCTGATTTGCAAGGCTGTAAATGCGAAAGTCCTCTAATTAAGCGCATACTTTATTTCCTTAATTGTTTGCGTCCACGGCGACGAGATTTTTTTAATTGCTGACGTTTATTAAGCTTATGTGATTTTTTATGAAACGGAGTGTAATTTACTAGTATTAAATTTTGCGGTGATAAATGTTGCAATTTAAAACCAGTAATTAACAAAGCTATAGCATAAATAAATATGCCTAAACCAATGCTGAGACTTAAATTAAGAATTCTATCCAGTACGCCCCAAGCATACCAAGCTGGTATGTCTACAAAATAATACAAACCCAAGCCCATACCTAGGTTGGCGATTCCAAGCCGGAATAAATATGCTTTCCAGCCAGTTGCTGGCATATAAACTTTTGATTTTAATAAAGTATGTAACAACAAACTGGCATTGAAAAATGCTGCCAATGAAGTTGCTAAAGCCAAGCCCACATGTGCAAATGGAAATACTAAAGCTAAATTAAATCCCATATTGGCAATCATGGCATAAATTCCAATTCGCACTGGAGTTTTGGTGTCTTTTCTAGCACTAAATGCTGGCACTAAAATTTTCACCAAAATAAAGCCTAATAAACCCACGGCATATGCAGTTAAGCTACTACCAGCCATTTGTACGTCAGTGACTTTGAACTCATTGTATTGAAATAAGGTGGATAATAGTGGTTCGGCTAATAAGCTTAAACCCACCGCAGCAGGGATTCCAATCAGTAAGACTATTCTTAAACCCCAATCTAAACTATTGGAAAATGCCTTAGTATCTTGGGCGGCATGGTTTTTAGATAAGGTAGGTAAAATTACAGTTGCTAGGGCAATTCCAAACACACCCAAGGGAAATTCCACTAAGCGATCAGAATAATATAGCCATGAAACACTGCCTGAAACTAGAAATGAAGCTAATAAAGTATCTAATAATAGATTGATTTGGGTAATTGAAACTCCAAAAATAGCTGGTAACATTAATTGCATAATGTGTTTCACCCCAGAATCTTGAAAACCCCATTGCAAACGTGGTAATAGACCTAGCCTATATAATGCTGGAATTTGAAACATTAACTGCACAGCACCTGCAAAAAACACCCCCCAAGCCAAGGCTGTAATTGGTTCTGGCATTAATGGCGATAACCAAATTGCAGCTGCAATCATACATAAATTTAGGAATACTGGGGTAAATGCAGGCACGGCAAATTTTCCATGCGAATTTAAAATCCCACCGGCAAATGCAACTAAGGAAATAAAAAATAAATAGGGAAATGTGATCCGCAACATTTGCACTGCTAAATCATATTGTCCGCCCTCCCATAAAAAACCTGGAGCGAATAATAAAATTAATCCGGGTGCGGCGACCATGCCAATAATAGTTACCAACATTAGAATTATGGCTAAACTACCAGCAGTGCGATTAACAAATTGTTGTAATGCAACTTGTGAGCCTTCAGCCTTATAGTCAGCTAGAACAGGCACAAAAGCTTGGGAAAATGCCCCTTCAGCAAATAATCGTCGTAAAAAATTGGGGATTTTAAATGCAACAAAAAATGCATCAGTATTCGCATCCACTCCAAAAATGCGGGCAAATAACATATCTCGTGTAAAGCCTAAAATTCGTGAAATGAAAGTCATGGCACTGACAATTGCCGTGGATTTAAAAAGTTTTCTGCTCAAAATAATTTTGCCTGCATAAATAATTTGGAAATCAAATCTAAATAATTGACAATTATAGCATTTCACCTAATAATGGCAGGTTTTTGAAAACTTAATAAATCAGGTCAATATGGCTAATACAGCACAAGCTAAAAAAAGAGCGCGTCAATCAGAAAAAAGTCGTCTTCGTAATGTTGGACAACGTAGTAAATTGCGCACATTCATCAAGAAAATTCTTGCCGCAGTAGAATCAGGCAATAAAGAAACCGCTCAAGCAGCTTATAAAACTGCTGTGCCTATTATTGATTCTGCCGTGAATAAAGGTTTAATTCACAAAAATAATGCTGCACGAAATAAAAGTCGTTTAAATTCTAGAATTAAAGCCATGGCGTAAATGTTGGTAATTCTATTTGTAAAATAGTATTTCTTAGTGTGGGCAAAATATTATGCCCACCTTGTTTAATTAACTCCGCAAGTAGGGCATTGTGGATTTTTTTTCAAACGCAAAGTTTGCCATTCCATACTCAAGCCATCTAATAATAATAAGCGTCCATTTAAAATTTCACCAATTTGCAAAATTATTTTCATGGTTTCTAAAGCTTGAACACTGCCAATAATTCCAGTTATAGGTGCGATTACTCCATTAGTAGCACAATTTTCTACAGTATCGCCATCTTGTTGATATAAACAGTTATAACATGGGCTTGTAGGTTTATTAGCTAAAAAAACCGCTACCTGTCCTTCAAAACGAATTGCCGCACCTGAAACTAATGCTGTTTGTTGTTGTACACATGCATGATTAATTGCAAATCTGGTAGCAAAATTATCGGAACAATCTACCACTACATCTGCTTGTGCGACTTCTTCCAAGAGTAATTTATCTGCTAATTGTTGTTTAATTGCCCGTATTTTAATTAGTGGATTTAATAAATTTAATTTTTTTTGGGTTGAAATAACTTTATCCATCCCTATATCGGCTGTGTGATGGG
>DAOUSJ010000037.1 GCA_030627285.1 Methylococcaceae bacterium
CTTTTTTTTGCCTAATTAGTTTCTGTAATCTTGCTTTTATGGCACAATTACATTGCGATTAGGAGTGCCAGAAAATATCGAATATTTGGCGCAGTAACTTTGTGGGCTGTTCTTACGCTCCTAACCGCTCCTTCGGGGTGTTTAAATTCAAAATAAACATCAAGGAACTCATCATGAATACTCAAATAATCACCGCAAAATATGGCTCTATGTCCGTACTATTCAGAATAGACAGGGTTATTAATGACACCGCAATTGACAAACAACACCGCATACGATTATAGTTTTCTCACCGTTACCACATTGTAGCGGTCAGGTTTGACAGTCTGAATTTCCAAATCTCAAAGCGCGTTTGCACATTTTTATATCTATTCTTTAGGGTGGATAAAAAAAGGGGAGCTTCGGCTCGCCGTGTCCTTGGAATCGGTCTGTCAACCCTGATTATATCCACCACCAACGATTGACAGCGTTGTTAGTGGTTTTCATATTCCAAGGAAACTATCATGAATAATCAAGAATTAATCCCCGTTTTTATTAACACTATCGCTGGAGTTTCTACTCAACTTGTCGATGCGCGAGAACTTCACACGTTTCTAGAAATAGGAAAATTTTTTGCAAACTGGATAAAAGACCGAATTAAGCAATATGATTTTCAAGAAAATGAAGATTACCTTCGTATTGCCAAATCTGGCAACGGCGAAAATAAAGGCTTTCAGCCAATTGAATACCATTTAACGCTCGACATGGCAAAAGAATTGTCAATGGTTGAACGCAATAAAAAAGGCAAACAAGCTCGGCGTTATTTTATCGAGTGTGAAAAACGTTTGCTGTCTGAATTACCTACGTTTTTAAAACCAATTAGCGAACCTATTACACTCGAAGATTTTAAATGGCGGGATGAAGTTATTGTAACTGCCTTTCAAAACTTACAAAATGCAAAAGTGATCGTCACTTTCAATGGTTCAGAATTAGTGATTGGAAATCGCCTAGCAAAATCTAAACGACTTTTTTAATCGAATTATTCACAGAATTGTAGCTGTGGCTTCAGTCGCATAATGCATAAATATGGGCATTAAAATGCAGCTAAAGTCACGCCTACATGATTTTTAATTTACTTAACAAATAGTGCCATAGACTCCACATGCCCTGTGTGTGGAAACATATCCATTACTCCAGCTTTGCTAAGTTTATAACCCAATTCATTTACCAAAATACCAGCATCACGCGCCAAAGTAGCGGGATTACAAGACACATACAAAATTTGTTCTGGTTGCCACTGAGTTAAATTAGCTAATACATCTGCCGCACCAGCACGAGACGGATCTAATAAAATTTTGTTAAAGCGTTGTTTTGCCCAACTAAATTCAGCTACTGGCTGAGTTAAATCAGCCACATGAAATTCAACATTAGTAATATTATTTAATTCAGCATTAGTTTTAGCATGTTTTACTAACGGTAAATCACCTTCAATTCCTACCACATGTCCAGCTTGGGTTGCTAATGGCAAAGTGAAATTACCTAAACCACAAAATAAATCTAAGACTATATCGTTTTTATTTAGTTGAAAAACTTCCAATACTCGCTTAATCATCTGTCGATTAATAGCATAATTAACTTGAGTAAACATTGCAGGTTTAAAATCAAACTGAATTCCTAAATCAGGCAATTTATAATTGGGTACTATCGTCGGCTCTCCGTCTATTGGTACGATCGTATCCGGGCCTTTAGATTGCAAACACATGCTAATATTATGCTCCTGACCAAATGCACGCAAAATTTCTTTATCAGCAATGGTTGCAGGTTCTAAAGTCCGAAATGCTAACACACAAGCATCATCGCCAATTGCAACTTCAATCTGTGGAATTTTAGCTTTAATAGAGAGTTGCTCAATCATTGCTGATAACTCCATTAATTTAGTTCCTACGCTAGGATGCATAATGGAACAAGCTTCAATTTCAGCTAAAAAAGGATTTCTACGCTCTCTAAAACCAACTAAAACCCGACCTTTTTTTGGCACATATTTAACGCCCATACGAGCTTTACGTCTATAAGCCCAATATTCTGCGGTTAACGGCTCCCAAAATTCTGGTAGCTCAACTTTTCCCAAACGCGATAATTGCTCTTTAAGTAAATCTTGTTTTAAATAAATTTGCGCTTCAGGTTTCACGTGTTGAAAACTACAGCCACCACAAACGCCATAATGCGGACATTTTGCAGCTACACGCACAGGAGCTTGGGTAATTTGCTTAACTACTTTGCCTTCTGCATAATCCTTACGCTGATCGGTGTAAACAAACTCCACAATTTCATCTGGCAAAGCTTCATCAATAAAAACCACTTTGCCATCTACATGCGCCACACCACGCCCATCATGAGCTAAGGATTCAATTGTGACCTGAATAGGAATGTCGGAGAATTTTTTTTTACGCGCACGCGAACGTTGTCTAGCCATTTATTTTTGTGTCCATGAGTTATTAGTTTTTTGATACCACCAACCAGATCTTGCATTACTAATCCAGCGTTTAGCAAAAGTAGTTTCAATTTGTGCAAACCATTCTGGATGCCCATTAGCATTCGCAATTGCTTGATACAAAGCTTTGCGATCAGAATTTTCAGCAGCAATTAATTTATTAATTTTATTTCGATTTCTTAACGGAATTTCATTACTATTTCTGACACTTAAATAACCGCTTACCTGAATCCCAATATAACCTTTATTATAAAATGGTTTTAAGGTTTTAAATCTGGCTTTCATACTAGATCTTAAACGTTTAATTCCTGTACTATCAATAGATAAATCAGCCTTATTTGCTGCCTGTACAGGCGAAATAATAACATTAATTAAGCCATCAATGCTGGTGTACAAACTTAATTGCCAATCTGACAGTTTAGCTTCTGGTTCTGGTTCTTTGTTAACTGCTTCAGTAACATCTTGAATACCTTTGATAATTTTATCAGCAGCCTTTTCAGCGGCAGCAGCTGGAAAATAAATATTAATCGTGACGCATGCAGTTAAAGCCAATAATACGGCTGCAAAACATAATTTTTTCATAGGAAATTCCAAGATATGAGTTAAAAATTTAGATTAAGTTATTCAACAATTATGTCGCCTGTATGCGTAATTCTACCTAAGCGTTGCCATAATACTGCCCAATCTATAGCTGGATTATATCCCATCACATTAATTTGCGGCAGACCACCACCTTGCACAATAAAATAGCCAGAACTACCTATATTTTTTACACCCATTAATTGGCAAACACCATTCTTTAAATGACAACCCAGACCAATTTTTTTATAGCCAAAACTATCAAATAAATTTAAAAATAAGCGTGAAACCTTATCTACAGCACCGCCACCGCCAATTGTCGCTAAATTTTCTACTGCAGTTTGGCTGATTTCATGTTCAGAATCATCTCCATCTGGAGTTCCAAACCAAGCTTTAAATGATGTGGGTTTCCAATTTTCTAAATACAAATCATGTATATATCCAGAAACATTACCTTTAATGCCGCCAAATTCAAATCTTTGCGAAAGTAAATCCAAATCTAATTTATCTACTTGAATATCAGAATAAAATTGGCTGAAATCTGTACTTAAACCTGATACTGCAAGCTTATTAATCATAATTTCACCACCAAAAACTTTTACTTGCAAGCCACCTTTTAATTGCAATAAATCTTGTTCAAATTGAACTTCTGGAATCGCACCACTGATTGAGCCTGTTAATGGTTTCCAGCCTAAGGTTTGAGCTAATTTTGCTAAGGATACATGTTCTATTGTGCCAGAAAAATTTAATTTTGGTGGGCGTTGAGGCATAGATTGCCAATTAAATTGTTGAATATTAATCACACCATCTAATAATGCGATTTGCAACGGCTTTAATAAGCGTAATTTACTTTGTTTAAACAAGATTGAGATTTGATTGGCTGCAATTGGTATCTTAGCAATCTGTAATTTTTGCCAATTAAAATAAGATTTTTTTCGGTAATTAGCACGAGTTGACCAGTTAAAATTAATATGCCCTTGTTGTAAATCCAGTTTTTTATTGGCATCACTTGCGGTTAATGATTGCGCGATTAAGTTAATTTCAGTTAATTTATTTGCAGTAACTTGCAAACCACCTTCTAACTTTCCAGTTACGTTTAAACCTTCTAAAGCTGTAGTTTCAGTAAATGGAGCTAAATAAATTTCAATAGTGTTTTTGAGGTTAGATATTTGCCCATTAATTTGCGCTGTATCCACTTGAAACGGTTGCAAGGTTAAATTGCCATAAGCTTTAAGCTTACCAACATCTGGATGAGTATAAATTGCTGTATCCACTTCCAATTTATTACTAGTTGGATAAAAAGCACCTTTAGCAGTGAAATCTAATGCTTTGTCAGCCTGAATAAATATTGGCGCAATATAGACCCCTCCTTGGGTTAAAGTTTTAGTAAAATTCCACAACCAAAAATTATCTTTGTTAACACTTGTAAGTTCCATTTTGAAAGCTAAATTTTCCCCTGCTTGATTGCCAGTAGCAGTTTGTAAAGATAAATTTGGGCTGCTTAATTGTGCATTTAATCTATGCACATGTTTAAAATCACCAACGATCGTGGTTTGAAAATTAACTTTTCCCTGAGTAATTTCAACTTGTGGTTGCAGAAATTTATTTAATTCCTTTGCTTTGATTTGCTGACCATTTAATTTAATTTGCCATTCTTGTTGCTTTAAAGTTGCCTGCAAATTGATTTTACCTGCAAACATGGTCACATCATGTAAATTAAAATAGCTATTATTTGCTTCAATATGAAACGAAAATTTTAATTTTGGCAGCTGAAATGGGCTAGTTTTTATATATGCTTGCGCGTGCAGACATTCAATAATTTGCGGTTGCCAAACGAATTTTTTACAACTAATTTCAAAAAATTCTAATTTATTAAATGGTGTGGGTAATTGTAGATGTTGAATTTTTAATTGAATTTGAGCGTCAGTTTCATTGATATTGCTTAAACCCATACTGATATTATGCAACTGCCAATTTTGTATTTGTAACTCAGATATTTTTACTTGAACGCGATTAATGGCAAGAACTTGCAGTGAGATAAAACTTAAAATTAATGTACAAAATAAACCTAAAAAAAATTTATGCGGAATAAAATTAAGTTTGTTAACTATCTGAATACCCACTGCAATACAGCTTATGCCATAAAAAAATTACTCTGGTTTTGCAGGTGGTTTTTTGTGTTCTGGATTATGTTTACGCATTTCCATTCGATGCTTTTTACGGTGTTCAATTTTAAATAACATTAAATCTATTTGTTCGTCCTTTAATTGTTGTGCTTTAACCGGATCAGTTTCCGCAAGAATTTGATTCGACAACAAATGCATTTTTAAATTATGTGCTTGAATTTTAATTAAATGTGCTTTTTGCTGTTCTGGAGTTATTTTTGCATGTGAATGTGATGGTCTGGATGCATTACGATCTAAATTGTCATAACTATTTGCAAAACTAGCTGCCGGAGCTAGGAGGACACTTAAAATAAGGCTGTATTTGAATGCTTGCATAGGAGTCTCGTTATTTATTGACTTAGGGGTGTACACTGGATGAAATTATAATCTATGTAATGGTTCTAATTCCGAAACAGTTACTTTATTGACCTTGTTAAAAGCTTTATGTTCACTAAAAGTTTGAAATAGTTTCTTTCCATGCCAAACATCTGGATTAGAACTATATAAAGCTTGATTCAAGATTAAAATTTCTTTGGATAATCTAGTAGCACAATATGGGCTAATAGCGGTTAAACCTATAGCTTGATAGTGTTCTTGTCCCCATAACAACAATAATGTTTTCGCAGTTTGAGCATCATTATTAAAGCAAGCTTGTTTTAATTCTTTGTTGATATTGGTATATGGTTTAATTTCTGGCTCTGATTCAATTACGGGTTTTCTTTTATAAGTCAGAAAGAATAATAGGGTAAAAAACCATGCTGAAGCAAAGAAAATAGTTAATCTTTGCCAAGTTTTATAAGGATCTAAAGCTAAATTTTTGTTAGAAGTTGCAGTGGCATCTACCTTATTGCTTGCTAATGGCAAAGGTGCAACAGTATTTGTAGCTGGAATTGCATTTGCCAATACATTAAGTTTAGTTGCAGGAATAACACTAGTTTCTGCTTGCTTAGTATGTGGATTAAACCAATTAATTTTTATTTCCGGTAATTCATAACTACCAGCTATTGTGGGAATAAAAGCAATTTTTTCTTCTCTAAAACCAACAATGCCAGCACTACTTTTTTGTTCATGCACTTTAGCTTTTTCAGGATAAGTTTTAAACCCAGAAATTTCCACATCAGCAGCATGTAATGTCGGTAATTGTTTGCCCATTACTGCTTGTGCCATTATTGTTAATGTCCGAGTTATGGGTTCACCAATTTTAAGTTCGGTTAAATCTGTTGACCATTTTTGTTTTAAATGTACTGTAGGACTAACTATATGATTATTATTTGCAATCGCAACTGGCAATGGTAACACCTGTAATTTAATCGCTTTGGATGTAATTACTTCACGTTTAGTACCATACATACTGCCATAATAACGATTATTAGGATTTACAGCGGCGGTTAAACTCATAGCTGGAATTTCTAATTCACCACTTTGTTGTGGAAATAACGCATATTTTCGCTCTGTAACCGAATAAGCTACCCCATCAATTTTGGTAGTATAGTTTTTATCTTTAGTAAGTTTTTCTAAAATTGCATGTTCAATTTCTGGCTCGCCTAAACTAGCTTCGGCAATTTGGACTCGATAAAAAAAACGTAAACTAAAAATTACCTGCGCATGTAAATAAGGTTGTGGATTATCTACTTCAACTTCTAAAAATAATGGCTTATCTGTTTTAATAGGCTGTGCTTGAGGTTCAATAATTTCAATTGCAGTTTCTGGACTGGTTTCACTACCAAACTGTAACGCAGGAATTACTTGATTGCCAACTTTGGTTGCCATAAGGGTGAAAGTCCATTTTATTTCATTAGAACCTTTCCCATTTACCCATGAACTTTTACTGCTATGATTGCGATCCATAACTGTAAACGCAGCGGCTAAAGGTTTAAAATCTGGGTTTTCATCAGGATCTTTAGTGGTAGAAAATTCTACTTGAAAAGATTCATTTAAACTCACTGGATTACGGTCAACAGTTACTGTTATTGGAGTTGCCAATAATGTGGAGCTAAAAAAAGTTACGAGTAAAAATATAAATTTCATCATTAGAAACTAGAATAAAAATGCTTAAAATTAATGCCAACCACCGTATCGTTTACTAGGATCACCTTGAAATCCAGAAGAGGTATTATTCCTGTCAGGTGTATGAGTGGTACTTTCAGCTGCTAAGATAATATTGGCTGCAGTATAGCCGCCCATTTTTTCAGCCTGTTGTGCAATAGCAGTAGTCATGGGTGTAATATTATATTTAGTTAAAGAACTATATACTATGACTGCCCACATTTTTTCTTGATTTTTTGCTTCAGCTGCTGGATAAAAAGTTAAGATAATTGGCAATTCAGTCGCTGCTGGAATTTCAACTTGATATTTACCCGCTGCAACTTCAGTGCTAGCAAGAATTTTTTGTTGCTGATTACTAACTTTTACAGTGCCAGATTCAATAGTATCTTTAATTAAATCAATATCATAACTAATCTTGCCTTTTAAAGTAGTTACTTGTTTAAAACTTTGTACTGAAGTTTGCAAAGGTCTCTTAGGGCTATCCATGTCTCCGCAAGCAGTAAGATTAATTCCTGTAATTAACGCTAAAATCACACCTAATTTTGGCAAGTACATGATTGATTTAAACACTTAATTTCTCCTTGAGCATTTTATTTACTTCAGCTGGATTAGCCTTACCTTGGGTTTGCTTCATAACTTGCCCCACAAAAAATCCAAAAACCTTAGTTTTACCACTTTGATATTGTGTAACTTGGGCTGGATTAGTAGCAATTATGCCATTAATAATAACTTCAATAGCACCACTGTCAGTAATTTGTTTTAAACCTTGCGCTACAATAATTTCATCAGCAGTTTGGTCATTGTGCCACATATAATCAAATACTTGCTTAGCAGTTTTACCAGAAATAGTCTTATCAGCCAGACAATTTAATAAACCAGCTAATCTTATTGCACTGATTGGAGTTTGTTGAATCTCTAATCCAGCTTTATTTAATGCCCCAATAAAATCACCGGTCACCCAATTAGTGCATAATTTAATTTCAGCCTTCGATGCTTGCACTACTGCTTCATAAAAATCTGCAAATTGGCGTGAACTAGTTAAATTAGCTGCGACAGCTGGATCTAAATTATATTCAGTTTGAAACCGCTGTTTTTTTGCAGCAGGTAATTCTGGTAAATTGGCTTTAATTTCCGCTTTTAAATTTGCATCTATAGCTACAGGTAATAAATCTGGATCAGGAAAATAACGGTAATCATTAGCTTCTTCTTTACTGCGCATCGAACGAGTTTCATTATTTACTGAATCATATAAACGTGTTTCTTGAACCACTTTACCACCAGATTCAATGACATCAATTTGGCGTTCAATTTCAATATTAATGGCTTTTTCAACAAATTTAAACGAATTAATATTTTTTAATTCTGCGCGAGTACCTAATTCAGTTTGCCCTACTGGACGCACGGATACATTCGCATCACAACGAAATGAACCTTCTTGCATATTACCGTCAGAAATTTCTAGGTATCTAACTAATTCGTGAATTTTACGCATATAAGCCACTGCTTCTTTAGCAGAACTCATTTCTGGCTCTGAAACTATTTCTAACAATGGCGTGCCAGCACGATTTAAATCAATTCCAGATAAACCATGAAAATCTTCGTGTAAAGATTTGCCCGCATCTTCTTCTAAATGCGCTCTAGTAATACCAATACGCTTGCTATTGCCATCAATTTCTATATCCATATGCCCTAAACCAACAATGGGTAATTCCATTTGACTAATTTGATAGCCCTTGGGTAAATCAGGATAAAAATAATTTTTGCGCGCGAAAACTGAAAATGGAGCTATTTCTGCATCTATACCTAAACCAAATTTGATTGCCATAGTTACTACTTCTTGGTTTAAAACTGGCAACACTCCAGGCAAACCTAAATCAACTGCACAAGCTTGAGTATTAGCCTCTGCACCATAAGCGGTGGCTGCACCAGAAAAAATCTTGGTTTTAGTAGCAAGTTGAGTGTGAATTTCTAAACCGATAACGGTTTCCCATTGTGAATTCATATAGCGTTCCTGTTGAATCAAATAAGGCTAGCAGTGTTCAATTAATGATAATACTTGGCAGAGTTTCACAAGTATGGAAAAATATTATAACCTGAGTTTAGAATAAGAAAAGCAGGTTATTTTACATGTTTAAGTCAAAAATGTTGCAGGCAGGCTGGTTTATACTAAATTTTAATTAATGCTTTTAGGGATTAACATTTCATCTAATTCTTCTGCAATTAAATCTTTACTAAAGTAAGTTCCCTGATATATATCGCAATTCTTTTCTTGTAAAAATTTAACCTGTGCTTGAGTTTCTATTCCAGAAACTACTAAAGATAAATTTAAATGTTTAGTTAACATTATAATTGCTTCAATTACTAAAGAATCTTCATGCTTATTAATACCTTGTATACAATTACACTCAATTTTTATTTGATTAATTAATAAATTATTAAAATGACTTAAATATAAATTATCTTGCCCAACATTATTAATCGCAATTCCAACCCCTAATTTTTTTAAAGCATCAAATATTTTGGCACTAGATTTTTTATCTTTCATAATTATTTCTTCAGTTAAAACCAGCATTAACATCTGTTCAGAAATCTCATTTTGTTGCAATATTTCTGTTAATTGCTCAATAAAAATAGAATGATAAAATTGTTGCGCAGTAATATTAACCGAAATATATTTTAAAGCTGGTATTTTATGTAATTGTGCAACTGCAGTCTTTAAAATCCATGCATCAATAGCTAAAATTAAATCACCATCACAAAAATCTATAAATTCATTGTAACTTAATAATTGTCTTTGGGGATGCTGCCAATTTAATATAGCATGCGCACTATTAATAGTTTCATGTTCGTTATATTGCAATTGATAATGTAATTCAAATTGTTGTTTTTCTAAAGCTACTTCAATATCTCGCTCTAAAGATAAACGTTCTTTAGTTTCATATTCCATTTCCTTATTATAAAAACTAAAAGTATTCCGACCTTTTTGTTTTGCCGCATACATTGCAGTATCAGCTTGCTTTAATAAAACTTCTATTTTTTTATTTTTTTCACTAAAAAAAGTAACTCCAATGCTAGAAGTAACTATATGTTCATTTCCTGAAGGCAATGAGTAAGACAAATATAATGAAGCTTGAATGCGCTTAGCAATTTCTAAAGCATAACTAGTAACTTCTTTAATGCTAGTATAAGTAGTAGATGTTTTGAGTAAAACTATAAATTCATCTCCGCCTAAACGTGATATGGTATCTTCATCACGCACACAATTTCGTAAACGTTTGGCAACCTGAATCAATAATTCATCACCAACATCATGCCCTAAAGAATCATTTAAAGCTTTAAAATGATCTAAATCTAAAAACATCAAGACACCATGACTATGATAACGATCTACTGAAGCTAATTCCTGTTTCAACCTATCATATAATAATCTCCTATTAGGTAATTTAGTAAGTTCATCATAAAAAGCTAAATAATTAATTCTTTCTGCAGATGTCTTTTTCTCAATTGCAAAACTACTTAATTCGGAAAATTTTTTAATTTTATTAAATTCACTAGCATAAGATTTTTTAGGTTTCGAATAATAAAATGACAACACCCCTAAAATTTTATCTTCTGAATTAATTATAGGTTCTGAAATTACTGTATGTAAATTTGCTTTTCTTGCTAAATGTATTTGTGATGGATTTATTTTTTGAAAAAAGGTTTCATTAATAATTCTTTGTCTTAAATAAGCCGCTTGCGAACATGGATAAGACTGTTTAGAAACATTTAGATTATTAATTACATGATGATAAAAACTTGGCATCTTATCACTAGCACTAAGTTTTAAATTTTTACCATCTTCATCCATTAATAAAATAGTAACTATTAAATTCGTATCTTCAATTTCAATTAGTTTCACAATTAACTGTAACATTTTTTTTAATTGCATATTACTCGCTATAGCATGTAATATTTTACTAATATTAGCACTTTCTTTAACTTCTTGATGCAACTCTAAAGTTTTTGTTTTCACTAGCTCTTCAACTTTTAATGTGCGCCCAGTTAACATTAATAAAACTATATTAATTAAACTTGTAAGCAATAAAGCTCCAAAGATTATCCACCATCTATTCCAGTATTGATGCTTCTCTAAAAAATATTCTGATGGCAAATAACTTATTTGCAAATGTTTGTTTGCAATTTTCAAATAATCTATAATCTCCCAATCTTTTAAAGAAAAATCATTCAAAGATTCAAAATCATTATAAAACACTTGCTTTTCATCTTGAATTTTAATCAAAATTTTATTATCAGCAATATGCTGTAAAATTTTTTCTAATTGAATTTTATTTACTACAAAACCACGTAAAGCTTGTTTTTTATCCGCTTGAGTTTGTAAATTCCTATTGCGATAATATACTGGTGAATATATTTCAATAGTATTATTTTGATATGAACCTTGATTTAGTGAGGAAATATTAACTGTGTCTTGATTATTTTCACCTGCCTCTATAAGCAGTTTAATAACCATTGAATCATTAAGTTTATTATTAGCCTTAATGTTTTCTTTAAAAATTAATCCTTGACGTTGAATTGTAGAAAAATAACCGTATTTCTGCTGAGAAATCTTTTTATATGCAATCCACTCTTGAGTTTGCAATTTTTCATATTCTATTAACGAAATATTATTATAATATTTAAATGCAGTTGCTGAAACAAAGTATGAAGCATTAAACAAACCTTGAAGTATCTTATTATTACGTTCAAAATCATCTAAAATTTCATGCAACTGAACTTGTAATTTATTCTGCTGATAATAAAAATCTTTTTTAATAATTCTTTGTTGACGTTTTTCTGAATGAAAAAAAATCACCACAATTAACCCTAATAAAATTAGAATTGGATAAACAATTTGGTTTTGTCTTTTTTTCCATAATTTCCTAGGTTTTCCTAAAAAAATTAATATTAACGGCGTAAAAATAATTGCCCCAAAACTATAACTTATCCACTTAGTTATCCAATACAAAACCCTGTTGTCTATCTTTATAACATCTAAAGCTAATACCGTATTTGTATTAAATGTAGTTGCAATTAGAGAGCTTAAAGGTATGATTAATAATAAAAAATAAATTATTTTTATGTCATGGATTAAAGCGTTATTTTCGCCTATATAACGTTTAGTTAATATATATCCTAATATTGCTTGCAAACTAAAACTAATACCATCAATTATAACTAAAGCATAATTTGGATTAATAGTATCTGCAATAGATAGAAATTGATAACTAAAAATTCCTATAATAATGCTAGGCAATAATGCCCAGCCACGAATTAATAATATGCCTAGAGCAAAACCAGTAATTGGGTGTATAGGACTGATGTTTAGCGGAGATAATAGAAAAAAATCTCCTGATTGCATAGCGAAATAACAAATTATTGTCCAAACTATGTTTAAACCTAATAATTTTTGCTGTTGCAATGTTTTTAAAATATTATTCAACAGACTACTCGCTTAATTAAAATTGGTTTCTACAAAAAAAATATTAGTTTAAATTAAATTTTTAGCTTGTAAATCTGCATGATAAGAAGATCTAACTAATGGTGCGCTAGCAACTTGCTGAAAGCCTAATTTTTTTGCAGTGTCTGCGTAAAGATCAAATTGTTTAGGGGTAATATATTCTTGTACTGCTAAATGATCTTTGCTAGGTTGTAAATATTGTCCCAAAGTTAGCATAGAACAACCATGATTCAATAAATCTTGCATAACTTGTTCAACTTCAGAAATAGTTTCGCCTAAACCTAACATCAAACCTGACTTGGTAGGAATGTTTGGCAACGTTTGTTGGTGTAATTTTAATAAGTTTAGCGATTCCTGATAATTAGCTCCTGGGCGTGCTTGCGGATATAATCTAGGCACAGTTTCTAAATTGTGATTAAATATATCACATGGATTAAGGCTTAAAATATTCATAGATTTTTGCATTCGTCCACGAAAATCTGGCACTAATATTTCTATTTTAGTTTGTGGACTAGTATCACGAATGGCTTGAATACAATTGGCAAAATGACTTGCCCCTCCATCACGTAAATCATCTCTATTTACTGAGGTAATAACTACATATGTTAAGCCCATTTGTTGAATAGTTTGCGCTAAATGTGTAGGTTCTTCTGGATCTAAGGCTTGTGGTTTGCCATGAGCTACATCGCAAAAAGGACATCTACGGGTACATAAATCTCCCATAATCATAAAAGTTGCAGTACCTTTATTAAAGCATTCGCCTAAATTAGGACAGGCAGCTTCTTCACAAACAGTATGTAAATTATTGGTTCTTAAGGTGTTTTTTAGGCGATTAACTTTATCACTTGGGTTAAGTTTAATTCTAATCCAATCTGGTTTTCGCAATGGATTTGTAGTTGGCTCAACTTTAATTGGAATGCGGGATAATTTAACTGCATTGCGTTGATGAGAATCTGGTGTAGCACGAGATGGAGCCGATGCTTCTGAAGTCATAATTTAAGTGCCGTTAAAAGAGTTTGTATAACCGTAAAAGCTAATTCCGTCTTAGTTATATTTATAGCATGATCGTGTAATTGAGTTACTTTTAAATCAGGAAAACCACAAGTATTTATAGCATTAAATGGTGTTAAATCCATATTATGATTCAAACTAAAGCCATGATAACAACAATTTTTTTTAATTCTTAAACCAATTGAAGCTATTTTTTGTTCCGCAATATAAACCCCAGGAGCTTCTGGTTTAGAAACTGCTTGCAAACCATATTGAGCTAAAGTATTAATTACTGTAATTTCTAATAAACTTACTAATTGCCGTGGATTAATTTGTAATCGACTTAAATCTAATAACGGATAGATTACTAATTGTCCAATTCCATGGTAAGTTATTTGTCCACCTCTATCAGTTTTTATAACTGGAATTTTGGTTTCTTGCAATAGATGCTCTAGTTTACCATTTAAACCCAAGGTGTACACGCTAGGATGTTCAGTAATCCAAATTTCATCTGGAGTATTTAAATCACGTTTAATAGTGAAATCAAGCATTTGTTGCCACAAAGCGTGATATTCAGCTATTCCTTGATGTTTAATTATCATAGGCATAAATTATATGATTAAACTATTTATAACGTTATTAAGACCAATGGATGTTTGGTTAAATCTTGGTAAATAGCATCAAGTTGGGATTTACTAGTAGCTTCTATAGTAACAGTTACTGCTAAATAATTGCTTTTTTTACTAGGGCGTGACTTAATAAAGCATTTATCCATGTTAAGTACATGAGATTGAATAATATCTACAACTATTTTCTCAAAATCAGCCGATATTTTTCCCATAGCCTTAATTGGAAATTGGCAAGGAAATTCTAATAATGTAGCTTCAACACTACTCATAAAGTTGGTGTTTTGTTATTTTGAAACCATGTATTCATTTGTTGCCAGATTGATCCAACTTTACCAGCTGCCACTGGATTTCCATCTAAATGAATTACTGGCATGATTTCA
Organism: Methylococcaceae bacterium; assembly: GCA_030627285.1. Classification (GTDB taxonomy): domain Bacteria; phylum Pseudomonadota; class Gammaproteobacteria; order Methylococcales; family Methylomonadaceae; genus WTBX01. The sequence goes on from DAOUSJ010000037.1 coordinate 14,760, forward strand.
CGCGTAGAACTGGTTAACCAAATTTCATCAGCAATTTGTAATTCAGCCAAAGTAATTTCACGTTCATGAACCTCTAATCCATTCGCACGCGCTAATTCAAGAATTATTTGCCTAGTAATCCCTGCTAGGATTTTGCTACTTTTAGGCGGCGTAATTAAAGTATTATTCAAAATCACAAACAAATTACTAGCTGCACCCTCAATAGCATTGCCATCCTTAATCAAAATAGCCTCTGCACATTGTTGCGTGCTAGCCTGCTGTTTCAATAATACATTAGCTAATAAAGTAGTGGCCTTAACATCACATAAACCCCAGCGACTATCATCTAAAGTAACCGCTTTAATTCCAGCTTGAATACTATCCAAAGGCTGAATATCATTCGCCATTGCAAAAATTGTTGGCGTTATAATTTCAGGAAACACATGATCGCGTTTAGCAGCTACACCTCGAGTTACTTGCAAATAAATAGCTTGATTACGATTTTTATCTAACAAGGGCGTTAAAATATTTTGCCACTTTGCAGAATCATATGCAATCTCCAAAGATATTCTCTGTAAACTATGCTGTAAACGCTTAACATGATCTGAAAAATAAAATAATTCGCCTTTGTAAGCTGGTATAACTTCATAGACCCCGTCACCAAATAAAAACCCACGGTCTAAAACTGAAATTTTTGCATCCTTTAAAGGCATATATTCGCCATTTAAATATACTAATGATTGATTCATATTTATTTCACCAATAATAAAGTTTTATCATAAAGACGTTGTAAAACACTGCCTTTAGCAATTGATTTTAATGCTACTAAAGGCTGACTAATAATATGTTTGCCTGCTAAAGAAACTTCTACTGTGCCATATGATTCATTTTCATTAATTGGTGCAGTAATATTTTTATCAACTTTAGTTAGAATTTTTAAATTTTCATAGTTGCGTTTTGCAATCGTAACATATAAATCTTCCTTTAAACCCAATGGCACTTCTTTATATTCACCTTGCCAAACTCTAGCTTCTTTTAAAGATTTATTACCCTTAAATAATTGATGCGTCTCATAAAAATGAAAACCATAATTTAATAAAGTTTGAGTTTCAGTAGCTCGTGCAGTTTCATTTTTTGTTCCCATAACCACAGCAATTAAACGCATTTTATCGCGTTTTGCTGAAGCTACCATGCAGTAACCAGCTTCCTTAGTGTAACCAGTTTTAATTCCATCAACAGACTTATCTTTCCACAACAACCGATTTCTATTTTTTTGGGTAATTTTGTTATAAGTAAATTCTTTTTGTGAATCCCATTTATAATATTCAGGAAAATGCTTAATCAAATACCGAGCTAACTTAGCTAAATCTTTAGCAGTTGTATAATGATTTTTTGATGGCAAACCCATACTATTTTCAAAATGAGTATTCACCAACCCCAATTTAAGCGCATGTTGGTTCATCATTTCAGCAAACATAGCTTCATTACCAGCAACATGTTCAGCCAAAGCTACACTAGCATCATTACCAGATTGAATAATCATGCCTCGTAATAAATCTTCTACACTTACTTCAGAACCAACTTCAATAAACATTCTCGAACCTGGAGTTTTCCAAGCTTTTTCACTAATATTTACTTTATCAGTTAGATTTAAATTTCCAGCTTGTAATTCTTTAAAAATAACATAAGCTGTCATTATTTTGGTTAAACTGGCAGGTGCTAAACGCTCATCTGCATTTTTTTCTGCTAAAATTTTTCCACTATCAAAGTCTTCTAAAATATAACTACTAGCAGCAATTTTTGGTTCATTAGGTATTAAGAGTGTATTTGCTATGGCATAATTATCGAAATTGCAAAGTACAATAACAACACACCAAACAACAAAATTATAGCGTAATAAGCACAACATCATATTTAAAAGTAATGATAAAAACTGTCACAGTATATCACAAGCAATTATCTAGCTTTAATGATAGGAGTTTATTTTTTCTTATCAGTTACATAGCGAGTTTCATGGATTCCAATTTGAGCCAATTTTTGGTTAAATTTATTCACTTCTTGATTAGTATAAAAAGGTCCTAATTGAACTTTATACATAATTTTTCCTGCATGAGAAACCGTTTTAATCCTAGGTTTAGGCATTTGATTAGCAGCAACTTTTGTTTGTAAATTTTTTGCATTATTTTCATTGCCAAACACTCCAATTTGCAAATACACACTCACATGGTTTTGTCCATGCTCACTATCAATTGCCTCAATTTCAACCCATTCTGTACCAGCTTCATGCACATCTAATTCTTGTGCAGCAGCATAAGATAAATCAATCACTCGATCCTCATGAAATGGTCCACGATCATTAATTCGCAAAATCACTGCATGACCATTCTTTAAATTCGTAACCCGCACATAACTTGGAATTGGTAAGCGTTTATGTGCTGCAGTCATACCATACATGTTATATATTTCGCCATTGGAAGTTTTTTTACCATGGAAATCAGGGCCATACCATGAAGCAATTCCACGTTCTTTAAAATCATTACTAAATGGTAATACCTGATATTTTTTGCCCCAAAGCACATATGAACTGGGATTGCCTGCACTAGTTTGATTATCTACACTAACAATAGGTTTATTAATTGGTTTAACAATTTTTTCAGCTGGAGTTACAGTAGCATTATTTGATTCTTGAATTGGTTGCTTATTAATACAAGCATTTAACAACAGCGCACATAACACCAGCAGATAATATTTTTTCAAACTAAATTCCAAATTAACGTATATTAGCTTTCGCTGAAATTGCCTTACTAAGCTGATACACTGCCATAGCGTATAATTTACTGTGGTTATAACGAGTAATCGTATAAAAATTATCTAATCCTAACCAAAGTTTATTACCATCAAGATGTTCAAATTCAAATAATTTAGCTTTCGCTTGCAAATCTAAATATGCTGGCATGACAAAATTTGCTGTTTGTAATTCTGCTAAAGTAATATCAGGTTTCAAACCTTTAGTTATAAACGCCTGATACTTTTTATCTATAGATGCAGTTTGCACTATAACTTTATCACCAGTTTTCCAACCATGTTCCACAAAATAATTGGCAACACTTTCAATTGCATCTGCAGGATTTTTCCAAATATCACGTTTTTGATCTGCTTCAAAATCAGCGGCAAAATTACGATAACTACTAGGCATAAATTGTGGCAATCCCATAGCACCAGCATATGAACCTTTAGGATGTAAAGGGTTCATATTTTCTTCACGACATAACAATAAAAAATGTTCTAATTCATTAGTAAAAAAAGCACTACGTCTTGGATACTCAAACGCTAAAGTGGATAAAGCATCTAAAACTTTATAACTACCAGTATTACCACCATATTGAGTTTCAACCCCAATTATCGCCACAATAATTTGCGCAGGTACGCCATACTTCTTTTCAACTGCAGCTAAAGTAGTTTTATTTTGTTGCCAAAATTTTACTCCGCCATTGATTCTGCTAGAGTTTAAGAAAATTTTACGGTATTTATGCCAAGGTGTATGTCCACCTTCAGCTGGTCTTGACATTGCTTTAAGAATGCTTTGTTTAATATTGGCAGCATTAAAAATTTTACGTAAAGATTTTTCTTGAAAATCATGTTCCGTCACCATTTTTTGAATAAAATTATCTAGCAAAGGATTATTATTAATTGCTGCATAACTAATGTTACTAAAACAAATACATAGAAATACAATACTGTTGATTAGGGTAGATTTAAGATTCATAAGCATATTAATGAGGTAAAAATTTTCTATGGGTATGGATGGACATTAAAATCCCAAAGCTAGCTAATAAAGTTACCATTGAGGTGCCACCATAACTTACTAACGGTAATGGTACTCCCACAACAGGTAAAATACCAATGACCATGCCGATATTAACAAATATGTACACAAAAAAAGTGAACGTTAAACTGCCTGCCAATAAACGACTATAGGTATCTTGAGCTTCCAAAGCAATATATAGACACCGAACAATAATTAATAAATATAATATTAATAGGACAAAACTGCCGATTAAGCCAAATTCTTCTGCAAATACCGCAAAAATAAAATCTGTGGAACTTTCAGGCAAGTAATCCAATTTAGATTGTGTGCTTCCAAGCCAACCTTTACCATAAATTCCACCCGATCCAATCGCAATTTTGGATTGAATAATATGATATCCACTTCCCATTGGATCTGCTTCTGGATTTAAAAATGTTAATACTCTTCCACGTTGATAATCATGCATAAAATGCCATAAAACTGGAGTTAAGGAAGTTAATACTATTCCTGTAATTAACATAAATCTCCATGAGAGTCCAGCAAAAAACAATACTGCAGCTCCTGAACTAGCTACTAATAATGATGTGCCTAAATCTGGTTGTTTAGCAATTAACAATGTGGGCATGCAAATTAAAATGCCAGCAATTACTAACTGTTTCAATTTTAATGGAAATCCATGTTTAGACAAATACCAAGAAATCATCATTGGAGTAGTAATTTTAATCATTTCTGAAGGTTGAAATTTAAAAAATCCTAAATTTAACCAACGTTGCGCTCCTTTACCAACATCTCCCATTATTAACACCGCAATTAATAATAACACCCCTAAAATATACAATCCTACAGAATAACGTTTAAATTGATCTGGATTAATATATGCCAAAGCTGTCATTAAACAAAAAGCAAAACCAATACGAATAACTTGACGTGATAACAATGCCATATCTTGATTGCTAGCACTATATAAAATTAAAAAACTTAAGGCACAAACCAATCCTAAACCAACAAATAACAACGTATCAATATGTAATTTTGCTAATATTTTTCCAATTATTGAGGAAGATTGGAAATGTTCATTCCGAGTTTCAATTTTCATCAAGTAAATTATTATCCTCTAAAAATTGCTGCATTACTTTGGCCGCCATCGGTGCAGCTACTGAACCGCCATGACCACCATTTTCAACAATCACTGCTACCGCAATTTTTGGCTTATCAGCTGGAGCAAAACTCACAAACAAAGCATGATCACGTAATTTATAATCAATCGCATCCTCGTTATAACGCGCATTTTGTTTGACGGTAAATACTTGCGCAGTACCAGTTTTTCCTGCAATTTTATACTTAATTCCTTTTGCTAAACGTTTAGCGGTGCCACTAGAACTATGCACAACATTAATCATGGAATTAATCACATTATCAACATTTTGTGGTTTTAAGTTAATTATTTTTTTAGGTTGTTGAATTTTTGAAGTTGTATGATTTGCATATACAATTCGATCTACTAAATGCGGTGTTACAATCTGTCCACGATTAGCTAAAGTTGCAGTAGCCCGAGCCAATTGTAACGGTGTAGCTAAAGTAAATCCCTGTCCAATCGCAGTAATAATTGAATTTCCTGGATACCAAGGCTGCTTTTTAACTTTATTTTTCCAAGCTTGCGATGGAAATAAACCTGGTTTTTCTCCATCTAAATCAATACCAGTTTTTTCTCCAAAACCAAATTTAGTCATAAAATCATGCATTTTATCAATACCCATTAACACCGCTAGATTGTAAAAATATACATCACAGGATTCAGTTATTGCCTTATTTAAATCCGTAGAACCATGTCCCCAGCGTTTCCAATCTCGAAATTTATGCTTGTGATTCGGTAATTGATAATAACCTGAACAATAAACTTTACTTTGAAAATTCATTATATCGTGTTCTAAACCCGCTAAACCAATAAAGGGTTTGACTGTTGAACCTGGAGGATATTGTCCACGTAAAGCACGATCAAACAAAGGTCTATCAGTTGAATCACGTAGTGCTGCATATTCTTTATTACTAATTCCGTAAATAAAAGAATTCGGATTATAGCTAGGCCTACTAACCATTGCTAAAACCCCACCAGTATCAATATCTATCGCTACTAAAGCACCATTGTAACCTTCCAAAGTTTTATAAGCAGTTTTTTGTAAATCAATATCCAACGACAAATATAATTTTGTACCTGATTCAGGCTCTACAACATTTAATACATTTACATCACGTCCTTGGGCATTGGTTTCAACTTCTTTATAGCCTGCTTTACCATGTAATAAAGTTTCATAAGATTTTTCAATCCCATTTTTACCAATATGATAAGTTCCACGATATTCAGCTGGAGGCAATTTTTTTAATTCCTTTTCATTAATTCTGCCAACATATCCAACTACATGTGCAGTTAAAAATGAATACGGATACCGACGAACTAAACGCGCATGAATGTCAACTCCTGGAAAAAATGGGCGCATTACAGCAAAATTAGCTACTTCTTCTTCAGTTAAACGCAATAATAAGGGCGTATTAATAAATCTTTTTCTGCGTTTACGTTGCTTATGAAACTCGGCTATTTTTTTATCTGGAATCTCTAATAATACTTGCAAGCGTTTTAAAGTATCATCCAAATCAGGTACTTGTTCTGGAATAATTTCTAAACTATAGGAAGGTAAGTTGTCCGCTAAAATTCGTCCATTTCTATCGTAAATAATTCCTCTTGTAGGTGGAATAGAGGATATTTTAATTCTATTTCTAGTTGCTAAACTGGCATAATGTTCATGCCCCACAATTTGTAAATAAATTAAGCGACTAATTAAAACTAGCATTAAAAACACTATAAAACTAAAAATTACTACAATTCTACTGAGAAAAATTCTGTTTTCAGTTAGCGTGTCTTTAAGGGTGAAAATATTATGTGGTGACGGCATAAGTTAATTTGGATTACCAAGATGACGAATAAAACCTAGTAATGGAAAAATTAATGGCCAAAAGAATGTTCCAGTTAAAATTGGCATCCAAAAAGTAAATGAAATTTGAATTGGACTTTGTAAATTTTCAATCCAAAACAACATTAAATGTTCAAAAATTAAGCAAATACAAATAAAAATACTTTGTTGTAATAATGGAAATTGACGTAGCCGTTTGTATAGTTTCAAACCAATGTAGGCTATAACTGCATAAATTAGTGCGTATTGTCCCAACATTCGACCTAACAAAACATCTACCAATAATCCTACCGTCCAAGCACTAAATACTCCTATTTTATGGGGTAAAGATAAGATCCAATAAATAATAATTAATAACACCCAGTCGGGATTTAAGCTGCTAAATGGATACGGTAAAGGTGCAATCCGCAAACACATAGCACAAGCAATAGTGAATAAAAAATTTTGTGGATTATTCAAGAGGAACATCTTTTATATTGTCTGAATTTAGCTGGTTATCACTGGGTATTATAGGCTTAGATGCTTGTTGTTTTTGAGCCTGAGGTTTATCTTCATCAGAGGCAGTTAATAGTACCGGTTTAGAATCACTCCAAACTATCAAAACTTCACGACTACGATTAAGTTGCGCTACCGGAGTGGCAATAATTTCTGCAAAAGGTTTATTTAATTGCTGCGTTACAGTTTCTACTATCGCTACAGGATACCCACGTGGAAAAGTTTTATCCAATCCAGAAGTAATTAATAAATCTCCAGGTAAAATATCAGGATTATTCGGCAAAAAAGGTAATATTAATTGATTAAATTTGCCACTACCTACTGCAATAGTGCGTAAACCATTTCTATTTACTTCCACAGATAAAGCATGATTAGGATCTGTCATTAACATAACTTCAGAACTAAATGGAAATGCTCTAGTTACTTGTCC
>DAOUSJ010000116.1 GCA_030627285.1 Methylococcaceae bacterium
AAATAAAACCAAATACTTAGTTGCAAAGATCAGATTATCTAATAATAATGTATATTTATTAACTATGTACGGATTATTTTAAAACAATGTTGATTATCGCAGGAATTAATGTCCTAATTTTGAGTGGATTATTTTTAATTGTAGGTATGATTAAACCTGCATGGTTATTATTTTGGATGGACAAACCCAGTAGATTAGCCATAGTTTTATTAGTAAGTTTATTAGCTATGGTTGGCGTTACTTTATTTGGTGAAGGCGGTCGACAAAAACAACTAGAAATTGCAACCTCTGTACCCAAAAGCACTGACTCTGCACCTGTAATCCCTGTTAAGCAGCCGTGAAATTTTCAAAAAGCTTTGATGTAATTATAGTTGGCGGTGGACATGCTGGCACTGAAGCTGCTTTAGCTGCGGCTCGGTGTGGTGCAAAAACCTTATTATTAAGCCAAAATTTAGATACTTTGGGACAAATGAGCTGCAACCCTGCAATTGGTGGCATTGGCAAAGGGCATTTGGTCAAAGAAATAGATGCACTCGGCGGCATTATGGCACAAGCAATTGACCATGCAGGGATTCAATTCAGAATTTTAAACTCTAGCAAAGGCCCAGCAGTTCGAGCTACCCGCGCCCAAGCAGATCGAAGTTTATACAAACAATTTATTCGCAGTAGCTTAGAAAACCAAACCAATTTAAGCTTATTTCAACAAACTGTGGCCGATTTAATTGTTAGCAATAATCAAGTCACTGGAGTTAAAACTCAAATGGGCTTAGAATTTCATGCCAAAGCAGTAGTATTAACTACTGGAACTTTTTTGGGCGGCAAAATTCACATTGGTTTAGAGAATTATTCTGGTGGACGCGCTGGCGATCCAGCTTCAATTGAACTCTCGCAACGCTTACGTAAACTACCATTACAAGTAGACCGTCTAAAAACTGGCACACCGCCACGAATTGATGGTCGCACAATTAATTATGCAGCTTTAGCAACTCAAGCCGGTGACACTCCAGTTCCAGTATTTTCATTTTTAGGTTCTGTAACGCAACATCCACAGCAAATTCCCTGTTATATAACCCGTACCAATGCCAAAACCCATGCTATTATTCGCTCTGGTTTAGATCGTTCCCCCATGTATTCAGGTATTATTGAAGGTATAGGGCCACGTTATTGTCCTTCAATTGAAGACAAAGTAATGCGTTTTGCTGATCGAGATTCACATCAAATTTTTGTAGAACCTGAAGGTTTAAACACTCATGAAGTTTATCCCAACGGAATTTCTACCAGCTTACCATTTGATGTGCAATATGAATTTGTGCGTTCTATGGAAGGCTTTGAAAATGCTGAAATTATGCGACCTGGGTATGCAATTGAATATGATTATTTCAACCCAATTGACCTTAAAACCTCACTAGAAAGTAAACATTTAAATGCTTTATTTTTCGCTGGACAATTAAATGGCACTACTGGTTATGAAGAAGCGGCAGCTCAAGGTTTAATTGCAGGCTTAAATGCAGCTAGATTAACTCAAGACTTATCTAGCTGGTGTCCACGCCGTGATGAAGCCTATATCGGAGTTATGATTGATGATTTAATCACCGCTGGCACTAACGAACCATATCGCATGTTTACCAGCCGCGCTGAATACCGCCTATTATTACGTGAAGATAATGCTGATTTACGTTTAACTGCACAAGGATACGAATTAGGTTTAGTCGATGATGTACGTTGGCAAGCATTCATCTGCAAACGTGAGGCAATTAGTAACTTGCAAAGTTTATTAAGCTCAACTTGGATTCGCGCAAACACTGATAAAGCTGAACAAGTAGCAATATTATGGGGTAAAAAACTTAATAAAGAAGCCAGTTTAATGGCATTATTACGCCGCCCTGAAGTTGATATTCAACAATTACTGAATGTATTTATCACAGAAGAAAATTTTGCACCAATGGTAGCAGCTCAAGTGGAAGTGCAAGCTAAATATGCAGGTTATATTGAGCGACAACAAACCGAAATCAATCGGACTTTGCGCTATGATAATTACCCATTAGCACAAAATTTTGATTACTCAAAAGTAGCTGGTTTATCCAATGAAGTCTGTGAAAAATTACAACGTCATCAACCTGAAACATTAGGACAAGCTGGAAGAATTTCAGGTTTAACTCCAGCAGCAATCTCATTATTATTAGTCTATTTAAAAAAACAGCATGGATGAAACACAGCAAATTTTAACTGCGGGTTTAGATGCATTAGCCTTAGAACTTACTCAAGTTCAACAACAAAAATTACTTAATTTTATCCAATTAATAGTTAAATGGAATCGGTCTTATAACCTCACTGCAATTCGTGAACCAGCAGCAATGATGCGGTTACATATCTTGGATAGTTTATTATGTTTACCTTATCTTACTGGTACAAACATTGCTGATATTGGTACTGGTGCTGGTATCCCTGGAATTCCGTTAGCAATTTGTCGCCCTGAAATTCAATTCATGTTAATTGATAGTAATGCTAAAAAAACTAGATTTGTGCAACAAGCAATTTTGGAATTACAACTAACAAATGTTACTGTACAACAGAGTCGTGTGGAAACTTTAGATACAACTAATAAATTTGACTTGATTATTAGCCGCGCTTTTTCCAGTCTGCA
>DAOUSJ010000010.1 GCA_030627285.1 Methylococcaceae bacterium
AAATCATCTTCGCTGCGGTCGGCTTTGGTGTTTTCTACAAATTTATGTAAATCTTCTTCTAAGCTGTCAAAATCTGCATCCCATGTTTTGATGTTGCTGGAATCGAGTTTGAAAACTTTAAAGCCTACATCTAGGTTTTCTATGCCGTCTTTATCTTTATTATCTGCAAGAATTTTTTCACCTGCGCGGCGGATGCGTTCTTTGCCAATCTCGGCAATGGTTTTGTAACCTGCTTTATAGGCTTCGCTTTTTTCATCACACGGCTCAGGAAGTTGAACCATAATGTGTTTACGCTTGCCGTTGTCTTGGGCGTTTAAGTCCATGATGGCGTGGGCGGTAGTTCCTGAGCCTGAAAAGAAATCTAGGATTATGTCATTTGAGTTTGTGTTTCCTATAATAGATAACAGTTTTAATAATTTTGTTGGTTTTGGAGTATCAAATGTATTTTCTCCAAATAGAATTTTTATCTCTTCTTTTGATTCGTGATTATGTCCTGCATCCTTGTAAGACAAAATGGTTCTTGGAACAATACCATCATTTTTTAATTCTATTAAAAAAGTCTTTCTTGCTGGGGTCGCATTGCCATCTTTTCCAAACCAAATTTCATTCCCTTCATCAAGCCGTTTTAATGTTTCTTTTGAAAATCTCGGATATGTTCCAGTTGGAGGAGACCAAGTTACACCATTCAAAAATGTAAATTCAAATTTTTCAAATTTGTCAGAACCACTTTTTGCATGTAAAGGTGTCGATTTCCAAACACTTTTTTGGTGATTATCTGGATTTTTATACGCATTATTCATTTCTTCACTTCTTGGTAATCTTCCTATTTTGAAGCTCCCAATGCTTTTTGTAAAAACAAGAATATGGTCGTGATTGTCTGAAAAATACTTAGCATCATTTGCGACTGTATATTTTTTCTCCCAAATTACATTAGCAATAAAATTCTCTTCCCCAAAAACCTCATCACACAATTTTTTTAAATTTGACTGCTCATTATCATCAATCGAAATAAAAATAACTCCATCATCCGCCAACAAATTCCGCGCTAACTTCAAACGCGGATACATCATATTTAACCAATTGGTATGATAACGTCCCGTGGTTTCCGCATTCGTACCAAACTTCCGCCCCTCACCATCAATCTGCCCCGTATATTCCAAATAAGTATCTAAATTCTCCTTAAAATTATCAGGATAAATAAACTCCTTACCCGTGTTATATGGCGGGTCGATATAAATCATCTTCACCTTTTTATGGTAAGACTTCTGCAACAACTTCAAAACCTCTAAATTATCACCTTCAATAAACACATTCTCAGTAGCATCCCAATGTTTACTCTCTTCCTTACACGGTCGAAGCGTCCCCGTTGACTGCGTTTGAGCAATCCGCCGCGCCCCCGCCTTACCATTCCAGTTAAACTGATAACGCTCTTCTTGTTCTTCCAAATACTCGCCTAAAGTCGCCTTTAAAACCTCAAAATCAACCTTACCTTCACAAAACACCTCAGGAAAAATCTGCTTCAACTGCTCAATATTATCCGCCACCACATCCATACTGCTACCCTCGGTCTGTTTATCCATTTTATTCATGCTGCTATCACCTTTAAATTTGTGCCAAGTAATTTTTCAAAGTCTGTTCAGACTGCTTAATTTTTACGTTTAACTCAACCTTGCGGCTTAACTGAGTCTCTTTCTTCAAATTAGCGCGTAACACCGCTAACCTCATTTAAACCTTGTAACATATTGAATAAAAATAATAGAGACCTGAGTTCGGGATAAAAGCATTTGATAATATTGATGTTTTTGTAATTCAATATTTTATAGCCTTTAAAATCAATACGCTGTGGCCGTATTTTCAGAGAAAATTGCGATAACTGACAATAGTTATGAATTAATGATGCCTAAAAAAGGTGATACGGTAACAGAAATGTTAGATGAGGTTGGTTTTGATGCTAAGGAGTTATTGAAAAATTATAATAAAAAATTAAAAAATACGCCGTTGAGTATTGAACAGCAGCAGTTGTATTTACACAAACTAAAAATAGGTTTAGAAAATTATACTTATTTAAAAATATAACTGTTTTCCCCATTGAATTTCAAAAACTATGTCATGGAAAAAGAATTTTTATTAAACTATTACAAAAAAAGACTTCAATTTTTCAAACAATTAAACCTTGATGACTGTACAAAAGAAGCGTTAATAAAGCATGGCGAAGAAGCATCGTGTTTAAAAAAAATAATGGAGGATTATTACGAAGAAGGCTATGACCACCTTACTGAGATATTAATAGAACTTAAGCTCTTTGAATTTTTACAAACATTCATTGAGAACATTCTTACACGATTAAATGAACCTTCGGAACAAAAGCTTTTTCATTTGTTAGCGCAAACAGCACAAGTAAATTGTTTAAGTGATTCTGATTATACAAGTAACTCACCTTCAGAGCTTAATCAATATTTAATGCAGTTTCAGCAACAAAATATTGAGATTCCAGATATTAGCTCAGGCTTTGATAGTTTAGAAAAAATGGAACTTTGGAAGCGTAATACTAAAACCATCATGTCGGAACAAATAAAATTTTTAGACTGGTGTGTTAATAAAATTCAGCAACAACCTAATGTCACCCCTATTTTTCTATTACGCGATACTTTGTTACCTTATCTAGGCTACCTTGCTTTACGCGAATTAAACCCAGATTTACCCGAAGCTCAACCTTTTTTACTCAGCCGTAAATTTTTAAGTTATCAAACAGGAAATGAGGATTTTTATCTTGATTTAGGTGAAATAATTTATCGTATTTTGATTGAAAACCCTGATTTTGATAAAGATAAGTTATCTCGTCGCTTTAGTGAATACGCGCTTTCACACCCAAATTTACCTGAAAATTTCTTACAAAGTTGCCATGATTATTTAGAAGTATTGCAACTCAACAACCCTATGTTAATTGTTGAAACGGGTTTACACGCTACTTTTCCATTATGGTTGTTAGCTTTAACACAAAATTCGGGTGATTTTTTATTATATGCTACAGCTCCGTGGCTAAAGTCTAATTATAAAGACAGTGTTTTTTGCCCAAATTATAATTACCTCAGAAATATGGAAACAATAACCATCCATGAATATCTTTTTCAATTCCACAGCTTTTCAGACGGACAAGTTTATATTGAACAAAGCAATAATACCCATATAAAAGCTTTATCCTTATATGAACTTGCTTGTTTTAAGCAACAACTACAAAAAAAATTTAAAAGGTAATAGCATGAGTAAAGTCTGGGATAAAGATGATGTTTATACACGCATTAAATTATGCGAATTTGAAGAATTAGAAGCGGCTTATGAAGCGAGTTTTATCGGAGCTGATTTTTTAGGTTTTCATATCTTCACCGATCAAAATGTGATGAAAAAGGCAAAAAAGTTTAAACATTTTTTTTCTTATTTACCGCCAACGACTATAAAAACACTGCTTACGGATTTACCGATAAAGACGTTATTTGAAGTCTTGGATATTGCGCCGTTTGATGCCATTCAGTTATACAATCACAGTTCTCGCGCCGAAATTGAACAGATTCGTGAACATATTCCTGTGAATACAAAAATTCTTAAGGTCATGTCAGAAAAAACGGTTGAAAATGGTGCGGACGATCAGGCTTTTATTGCCCGCTATGATGATATTGTGGATGCTTTTTTGTTAGACAGCTCTTATGAGGGCGGAACGGGCGTTACAGGTGACTGGGAACATTGCGCCGATATTGTACGCCAATGTCAATCATCTGTTTTTTTAGCGGGTGGCTTAACAGCGGATAATGTGCAACAGGCGATTGCTAAGGTAAAACCCTTTGGGGTTGATGTTGAGAATGGTGTCAGTGATAGGATGCCCGATGGGAAACGCTTAAAAAATATGCAAAAATGCCGATTATTTGTCGAAAAAGTAAAAACCGCAGATTGGCGGTTAAATAAACTATAGTCATAAAAGGAAAATTGAATGTTCGCTTTACATGCTGCTGTTGAAAATGCTAATAAGGACGGAAGAGTTGCACTAATGCTCTATACGATTCCTAATTACCCTAGTCCAGAAATCTATCAGAAAACCTTAGAAATTTTATATAAAACACCTGAAGTTACAATCGTTGAAAGTACTTTTCCTGTGACCTCAAAATATTCAGAATATGCTAATCAATTCATACAAGCAGCACATCAGCAAGCCGCAAAATATGAGAGTAAGGAAACTGGAATTGACAACTTTCAAGCCTTTAAAAAAACGTCTATTTGTGTCTTGTATCAACAAACTTTTGATGAGCTTGGTTTTGAGAATATTTTAAAAAAAATACAGGGAAAAATAGATGGAATATTGTTTGAATGGGAGATTGAAGATATAGCCTCTTATGCTCCTTTAGCAAAAGAGTATGACATTGAACTAATCCAATGCACCTACCCTGAAATGACAGCCGTAGAAATGGATACCTATATAGGTTTAACTGATAGCAAGCCTTTAATTTATCTGGTCTCTGCGAGTATGACAGGGGCTGAATTATTAACTAATGAAGAACTTATAGACTGTATAAAAGAAACTAAAAAACACCGCCCAAAATCTAAAGTTATGGCAGGTTTTGGTGTGCGTAATGCAGATGACATTAAAACCTTATCTCAACTTGAAGGTTTGGATGGTGTCATTATTGGGACTGCATTTTTAGAAAAAATGGCTCAAGGAATAGACGCTGTTGAAGAATATCTTCATCATATTATCCCTGCTTTAAACAAAATAGATTAACACTGTAAGGACAATAAAATGACCATAAAAAATAATTGCCCTGTTAATTCACACAATGAATGGGATTTACTGGAAGAAGTTATCATCGGTAGTTTAGATGGTGCTATGTTTCCCGATTGGAATATTATTAATCAGGCGACTGTTTCGGCTAATGAATGGGAAAAAATTGAAACCAAGTTAGGAGGTTCTGGGCAACCTTACGCACCTGAATTGGTAAAAGCTGCGCGTAAAGATTTAGCCGAATTTATACATATCTTAGAATCCGAAGGCGTAAATATTCGCCGAGTTCAAGCCGCAAATTATAATGAGCCTTTCAAAACACCAAACTGGCAAATTCCCAGTGGATTTTGTGCAGCAAACCCTAGAGACCCTTTTATCGTTATCGGAAATGAAATTATTGAAACACCTATGGCTGATCGAGGGCGTTATTTTGAAGCATGGGCTTATAGAGAATTATTTAAAGAATATTTTAAAGCGGGAGCAAAATGGACGGCTGCGCCTAAACCTCAATTATTAGATGAACTTTATGATTTGAATTATACCGTCCCCAAAAATGATGAACCCTTGCGTTTTATGGTATCAGAATTTGAGCCTGTTTTTGATGCGGCAGATTTTGTTCGCTGTGGGCGAGATATTTTTGCCCAACGTAGCAATGTCACCAACGCTTTTGGTATTGAATGGTTACAGCGTCATTTAGGCGATGGCTATCGGGTTCATGAGATTCATAACCGCTCTCCAGAAGCCATTCATATTGATACAACTTTTATGCCTTTAGCACCCGGTAAAGTGATAGTTAGTCCTGAATATATTGATGTTAATGCTTTACCTAGTGTTTTAGATAGCTGGGATGTTCTCGTCGCTCCAGAAGCTGTCCCGCATAAATGCCCTTTAGGAATATGTAGTAATTGGATAAGCATTAATGTGTTAATGCTAGATGAAAAAAGAATTATTGTTGAAAAACACCAAGAACCTTTAATAAAAGCCTTAAAATCTTGGGGCTTTGAACCTATTCCTTGTTCATTTGAAGCATATTATCCTTTTTTAGGCTCATTTCACTGCTCTACCTTAGATGTTCGTCGTCAAGGTGAGTTAAAAAGCTATTTTTAAGAGAGTAAAAATAAGGTGCCTTCCAATTATTAAAATTTCACTTACAAAGACGAGAAATATATTATACGTGGAAATCCACCTACTCTTTAGCTTTATGAGTCAATAAAGGAATTGAAGCATTACCGATACTTGAAATTGCAGTGATATTGTAAATCATAAAACTAGCTGGAATTCCAAAGTGTAGAAAGAATATCCCTCCCATACAGAATGCGGCTGATGCAGCCGTTCCTGTTAAGCCAATATTTATATTAGATTTAAATTCTTCACCGAGTTGAAATAAATAGTCTAATTGTTTGATCCATCAAAATAATTTGGGCAATATCGGTTGCAGCGGTGGAAGCTCCACGCAAAGAAATAGACACATTCGCCATTTTAAGGGCGATGGAATCGTTAATGCCATCGCCCACAAAACAAACAGTTTTATCTTCCGCTTGTAACTGTTCAATCAATTTTGCCTTATCCTGTGGCAAAGTATCGGCAAAATAATTATCAATGCCTAATTCTTCTGCTAATTGTCTGGTTGGATTTTCGTGATCGCCAGAAATAATATACAGCGATATATTACGTTGTTTTAATTGCTGAATCACTTGTTTAGCTTCGGGGCGAATTGTCGGGCTTAACTCTAAAACACCGCCTAATTGCTGGTCGATAGCGACAAAAACCGTTGAATATCCTTGAAGATGGCTTTGATTTTGTAGCGTGTGAATCTCTTCACTAATAGTAATTTGTTCCATTTCCATAAAACGCATACTGCCGACGCGAATCAATTTATTATCGACTTTAACCTTAATGCCATAACCAATTTCATACTGGGCTTCGTCTATAGTTGGAATCTCTAACTGTGCGGCAGCCTGTAAAATTGCTTTAGCAATCGGGTGTTTTTGCCGATATTCGGCGGCGGCAGCATAGCTTAATACGTCTTCTTTCTCAAAACCATTGCAGCTATAAATTTGTTCAACATGGGGCTGGTCTAAAGTTAATGTGCCTGTTTTATCAAAAACTACGGTATCGACTTTATTTAATAATTCAAGAGAGCGTCCATCTTTAATCAAAATGCTATTTTTAGCGGCAATGTTTAAAAAATTTAACATGCTAAACGGACTGCTGAGTCTAATCACTTCCGAAAAATTGGAACTCAAAACTGCTACCGTACTATAAGCCCCATGCGTCATAAAAGCTAAAGCACCTGCTGCCAGCGTCGGCAATACCGTTTTATCGGCAAACTGTTCACCCTGAGTTTGGAGTGATAATTCAAATTCTGCGGTATTATTTAAAATATTACCGATTTGAACCGCAATGCTTTCAGCCCCTGTTGTTTCCACCTTAATATGAATGCAGCCTGTTAAAACTATTGTCGCTGCAAGTACGCCATCGCCTTCTGATTTTTCCGAAGGTTGTGATTCGCCTGTTAAAGCATGTTGGTCTATGGTTGCCATACCTTTGGCAATCACGCCATCAATAGGAATGATTTCACCCGCATTGACCACAATAATATCGCCAAGCTTTAAGCTATCTAATGGGGTTTCAACTTCACCCCCATTTTTTAATAGCCAAACCGATTGTGGTTGTTCAGAAAAAACATTAATTAAGTTTTTCTTGGTATTGTCTCTGGTTTTATTGAGTAAACCTTTAGCCGAATAATAAATAACATTCGATAAAGCACTGACAAAATAATAATGGGTCACAATTCCGCCAACAACTGCAACCGAATCAATCACCGCCGCATTTAATTTACGCTGCTTAAAAAAGCCCATATAAGCGTCTTCAAAAATAGGCGTGCTTACATAGATAAGTACAGGGACACTTAAAAGCGTCAGGGGTGGAAAAAATAAAGCACCTGCCGAGCTTAAACCTACCCCTAATGTGGAGATAGATAAATAACGGTTATTTTCCTTATCTGTTGTAGCTATATCATGTTGGGCAGAATTTGCAGACATTTGCGCCATTTGTTGATGACGTAAATCTGTTGCTGGTGTTTGTTCAGGCTCATGGCTTAGGCTTGATTCGTTTAAGTCAGATTCGGCGGGCGGATTGCTAAAGTTTTTATAGGTTTTTATACCTGAATATATCACACTACCTAAAAGTAATAGATAAACAATCATGTCTTTAAAGTCCTAAATTTGTATTTCTCTATTTATCATGAAACGTGCATGAAATAACCTAAATATATTCACATTAAATATTTTATAAAATATGGTTTTATTATAAAAGGTGGCTCAAAGTACGGGGAAATTTTTAAGTAAGTTAGCAACTACCATTAAGTTACCTCGTATTTGTACTATTATTGTTGCATGATTAAGCTATATTCAAAAAATAGAAGAATAGATGTAAAATTATATCACTACCTCAACAAATTCATTTATGTTCTTTATCTAATTAATCTAATATTTTCTTATAATTATTCTATATTTAAACACGGTAACCTAAGTAATCATAGGGGAAGAGATTACCCATTATTTTATTAATCTAAATAATAGCGGATTTGTTGAAGGACTAAATACAAAAATTAAAGTAATCAAACGAAGATGTTATGGAATTACAAATATACAGCACCTATTTCAAAGAATTTTCTTGGACTTGGAAGGATATAAAGATTTTAAATATCAATGGGTTATTTATTTGGGTTTAAGTCGTTTTGATGTTTTTTACCGCATTAAAAAATACCTTAACATTATGATTTAAAATGAGATTATCTCTCCCAAGAAGTCCTAAAGAGCCTTAATAACTCCAACCCGATTCGCTTTGATTTTTCTATATTATAAATAATCCTACCGGTTAATTCTTATGCTTAACGACCATTAATACGAATTTACGCTAGGCTTTATCTAACATGTTTAGTTTTAAAACATTTAGCTTTTAAAGGGTGATTTGTATTAAGCCTCTGTTTTTTAAATGATCCCTTTGGTTGAAAAGAGGGAACAAGATGATGCTTGCCATTGCCAATTAAACTTGCTTTGCCCATAGACTTTAAGGCTTCACGTAATAAATCCCAGTTTTTAGGATCATGATAACGTAAAAAGGCCTTATGCAAACGCCGTTGTTTAATTCCTTTAGGAATACTTACATCCCCACCTTCACGTTTAACTTTCCGCAATGAATTCTTGCCAGAATGATACATGGAAGTTGCAATTGCCATTGGCGAAGGTAAAAATGCTTGCACTTGATCCGCACGAAAGCCATTTTTTTTCAACCATAAAGCTAAATTCAGCATATCTTGATCTTTAGTCCCAGGATGTGCCGCAATAAAATAAGGAATTAAATATTGTTCTTTGCCCGCAGCCTTTGAATACTTATCAAACATACTTTTAAATTTATTATACGACCCCATACCAGGTTTCATCATTTTAGACAACGGTTCAGATTCGGTATGTTCAGGCGCAATTTTTAAATAACCACCTACATGATGGGTCACTAATTCTTGTACATATTCAGGTGATGTAACAGCTAAATCATAACGTAACCCTGAAGCAATAAAGATTTTTTTAATGCCGCGCAACTTTCTAGCACGCCGATATAGTTGAATTAAAGGTTGATGGTCAGTATTTAAATTTTCACAAATCACAGGATATACACACGAAGGTTTTCTACAAGCTGCTTCAATTTTAGAATCTTTACATGCCAAACGATACATATTTGCCGTAGGCCCACCCAAATCTGAAATATGCCCAGTAAAATTTGGTGATGTATCTCTAATAGCTTCAATTTCCTGAATTATAGAATCTTCGGAACGACTTTGAATAATCCGACCTTCATGTTCGGTAATTGAGCAAAAACTACAACCGCCAAAACATCCACGCATAATATTAACTGAATGTTGAATCATTTCAAATGCTGGAATTTTGGCAGTTCCATATTTTGGATGCGGTAATCTAGAATAATTTAAGCCAAAAATAGCATCCATTTCTGGAGTAGTTAATGGAATTGGTGGCGGATTTAACCAAATTTGGCGATTTCCATGTTGCTGAATTAATGCTAATGCATTTCCGGGGTTAGTTTCATCATGCATAATATGTGAAGCATGTGCATATAAAACCGAATCCTCTTTTACTGCTTCATAAGCTGGTAAACGAATCACAGTTTTATCACGTTGTAGCTGCACTTTCGGAGGCGTAAAATTGATTATTTGCTCACCATTATTTACATTTGCAGGCTTTTTATCACACTCAGGTTCAGCTTGATATGGATCTACAGATAAAGTAATTACACTAGCAACATCCATATCTGCACTATCTTTAATTGCCCAACCAGCAGGAATTTGCTTCACAAAATGGGCAGTACCACGAATCCCTTTTAAAGCAGAAATTTTTTCACCTTGCCCCAAACGATGTGCAATTTCAACAATTTGGCGTTCTGCATTACCATAAACTAATAAATCAGCTTTAGAATCCATTAATACTGACTTGCGAACTTTATCTGACCAATAATCATAATGGGCAATTCTACGCAAACTTGCTTCTATGCCACCAATAATAATCGGTACAGTTTTATAAGCTTCACGACACCGATGAGAATACACATTTACCGCACGATCTGGTCGTTTTCCAGCGACACCGGCAGCAGTATAAGCATCATTAGAACGAATTTTTTTGTCGGCAGTATAACGATTCACCATCGAATCCATATTACCACCAGTAACTCCAAAAAATAATTGTGGCTGCCCTAACTGTTTAAAATCATCTGCACTATGCCAATTTGGTTGCGAAATAATTCCAACTCTGAAACCTTGTGCCTCTAACAAACGCCCAATTAATGCCATGCCAAAACTAGGATGATCTATATATGCATCACCGGTGACTAACACAATATCGCAGACATCCCAACCTAAAACATCCATTTCATCACGGTTCATAGGTAATTGCGTCGCAGTTCCAAAGCGATGCGCCCAGTATTTACGATAACTAAAAATATTTTTGGCAGTTGAGTTCATGAAGTAAGTATTAGGTTCTTGAAACTATGTTTATTATGCGTTTTAAAATCTTTAATAAACGCTGAAAATTCAATCTGATGCGTACATTCTAATTTTTTTGCAGTGGAATTTAAGAGTTTTGAAGTGATTTTTTTTGGTGCAGCATTAAACGCGATCACCACTACATTATCCATCATTCTAGTTGGTAAAAATAACAATTGTTGCTGAAAAATTAGGTTTAAATAATCACATAATTGTTGATATAAATTTAAATCAGAACACCATAAATTAACAACTAAAATACCTTCTGGAGTTAATAGATTTTTACAGGCATCAAAAAAACTTATATTGGTTACACCATCTGCCATGCCAACATCGTCAAAGGCATCAATTATAATCAAATCATGTTGCTCTAATTGCTGCTTACTTTGCTGATGTATATATTTCACACCATCAACAAGTTTAATCTGTAAACGTTGATCCAATGGCAACGCAAAATAATTTCTGGCAATTTTAACTACTTGTTGGCGATATTCTAATACTGTTATTTGGCAATTTGGAAACGCTTGCAGGAAATATTTACTTACAACCCCGCCGCCTAAACCCAGCATTAACACCTGTTTTGGAGTTGGTGCAAATAACATCCACGCACACATTGCCCGCGAATAAGCCGCATGCAATCTATTTGGATTCGCTAAACACATACTAGTTTGCCTAGGTTCAGTGCCAAAATGTAGTGACCGAACCCCAGCACTATCTACCACTTCCATCACACCTAGATCATCAATGCATTGATGAATTAAAAAACCCTGATATTTATACATGTGCTTGTTTTTGAAATATAGTTTGATTATACATTATTTGTATCAACAGCCGTTATTTTAGACATCTTTAAATTAATTTAAAAAAATCCTTTTCAAAATTTATAAAATCCGTATAATAAGCATTCTTTGCTGGTGTAGCTCAGTTGGTAGAGCAGCTGATTTGTAATCAGCCGGTCGCGGGTTCGAGTCCCATCACCAGCTCCATGAATATTTAAGGCTTAGGGTTTTTGCTCTAAGCCTTTTTTATTGCCTTAAAAAAAGTAACATCAATACTTAAAGTAGTCAAATGCTACAAAATAGTGTACAAACGACTACCGTGTTCAACCTCATATTTTAAACTCTGTGACTAATAAAAATTCCCTGTATTTAGTTGGTATAGATCTTGGCACTACTCATACTGCGGTCGCTTATACCTTAGCAGATCAAAGTTCTGAAGCTATTACTATTTTTGAAATTGAACAATTAGTTAATACGGGACAAGTACAAGCTAAAACCTTATTGCCTTCAGTGCGTTATCACCCTGCAAAAGGTGAATTATCCGACGCAGATTTAAGTTTTTCACCTACAGGCAAGCAGGCAATTATTGGCACCGCCGCCCGAGTTTTAGGTGCAAAAACTCAAGGCAGGCTTGTTAGCAGTGCAAAAAGTTGGCTATCGCATCCTTCAATAGATCATAACGCCGAAATTTTACCTTGGGGCAGTGATGATAGTATAACTAAAGTCTCGCCATTAGAAGCTAGTGCCAGTTATTTAACCCATGTACGCACAGTCTGGTCACATAAATTTCCACATGCACCCCTAGAACAACAATTTATTGTTATTACAGTACCTGCATCTTTTGATGAAGCCGCACGCTCATTAACCTTAGAAGCCGCACGCTTAGCTGGTTTAACTCAAGTACGCTTATTAGAAGAACCTCAAGCAGTTTGCTACGATTGGTTACGACGTAATGCTGGCAATATTAAGCAAATTTTACAAAATGTACGGCTATTATTAGTCTGTGATGTTGGTGGCGGCACTACAGATTTAACCTTAATAAAAATCGAAGCCGATGAAAATGAACCTAAATTAACTCGAATTGGCGTAGGTGACCACCTAATGTTGGGTGGAGATAATATTGATTTAGCCTTAGCCTATTTAGCTGAAAGTCGCTTAAATAAAACTGATAAAAAACTTTCTACTGCGGATTTATCCCAATTATTAGAACAATGTAGGCGTGCTAAAGAACTCTTTTTAGGCACAAATGCACCTGCAACAATTAAAGTAACTTTATTAGGCGGCGGCAGAGGTTTAATTGGCGGTGCGCGTTCAGCAACTTTACAACGAGATGAAGTGCTAACTATGGTCTTGGATGGATTTTTTCCATTATCAGGCTTAGATGATTTACCTACTAAAAAACGCAGTGGAGTAGTCGAATTTGGCTTGCCGTATGCAGCTGAACCAGCAGTTAGCAAACAAATAGCCGCATTTTTACACTTTCACCAACAAGCTGCTAGTGAAGCATTAGGTGGCACAAATTATGTTCCAGATGCATTATTATTAAACGGTGGCGTATTTCGTAGCTCCACCATCAGCCAACGCATTATTGAAGTATTAACTGGCTGGAGTTCACAACCACCAAAATTATTAGATAACCAATACCCAGAATTAGCTGTAGCCTTTGGAGCAGTGAGTTACGCAGTTGCTAGAAGAAATAAAAAACTTAAAATTGGTGGTGGCAGCGCACGCAGTTATTTCTTGCTAGTAGACAGTGATAATGAACAATCACAAGGCGTGTGTTTATTACCTAGAGGCAGTGAAGAAGGTCAAGAAGTAGTCCTTACAAAACAACAATTTGCTTTGCGATTAGGACAACCAGTACAATTTAATTTAGTCTCAACTACAGGAGATAAAAATTATCAAGCTGGTGATCTAAGTGTAATTAATCCAGATACTTTCCACGCATTACCCCCACTAGCAGTTGCTTTCACTGGCAATAATAGCAATAACACCGAAATTATTGTGCAATTAGTTGCAGTACAAACTGAAGTTGGAACTTTAAAAATTGAATGCGTTGACGTAAAAAATCCACAGCAACGTTGGGATGTTGAATTTCAAATTCGCAAAAAAACTTCTAAGTCTAATAATACTGAATTACCAGCAAATTATGCGGCGGCTGAAGCGAAAATTGAAGCAGTTTTTGGCGTTCGCTCTAAGCAAATCAATCCTAAAGCTGTCAAAAGTTTACGTGCGGATTTGGAAAAACAATTAAATTTAAATCGTAATGAATGGCACACACCCTTATTACGCGCGTTTTTTAACAGCTTATTAACTGGCTTAAAATATAGACGACGTTCAGAACAGCATGAACGGGTGTGGTTAAGTTTAATTGGTTTTTGTTTACGTCCAGGTTTTGGACATCCATTAGATGATTGGCGGGTTGCACAAGTATGGCATTGTTATGTCCAAGGCTTACAATTTGTAAATGAAGTACAAAATTGGAGTGAATGGTGGACTTTATGGCGACGTTTGGCTGGTGGTTTAGATCAAGCTGCCCAAACTCAAATTTTCAATGATTTAAGTCCATATTTAAATCCAGCTTCGGCTAGACAAGTTAGCATTGCCAAACAACTGAAAAAACGTGGCTATGAAGATATGGTGCGCTTAGCAGCAGTGTTAGAACGCTTAGCAGTTGCAGATAAAATCAAACTAGGTGAATGGTTATTAAAACGTTTGCAAAAAGCTAGTGAAGCTAGACAAACTTGGTGGGCATTAGGGCGAGTTGGCGCACGGATTCCTTTTCATGGCAGTGCGCATAATGTAATTCCAGCCGCTACAATTGCTATTTGGTTAGACCAAGTAATGCAACAAGATTGGAAAAAAAATCCGCAAGCCGCTTTAGCAGCAACTTTAATGAGTAGAAATAGCGGTGATAGAGCTAGGGATATAGATCCAGAATTACGTGCATCTATAATCAAGCAATTAAAATTATCTAAAGCACCAGCAACTTGGATTGCTATGGTGGCAGAATTTCAAGCTTTAGATGCAGTAGTAGAAAAACAAATGTTTGGCGAAACCTTGCCACCTGGTTTAAAACTATTGCCCTAATTATTTGGTGGCAGTAATTAATTTTACCATATGACTCAAATGTTCAACCTGTACATTATTAAAACCAACTGCTTGAACATTTTTTACCGTATTGCGATTAATATTTGCCCCAAATATAGCTAAAATTATTGGATTAAGCACATTCATAATATTTGCCAACCAAGGTTTTGAACTAACAACATGTTCTAGTAACACAACTTTGCCTCCAAGTTTGCACACTCTATGCAATTCTTTTAAGCCCTTTCGTGGTTGAGGCACAGAACAAAAAACAAAACTTGCCACTATGGTGTCAAAACTATTATTCGCATAACATAAGTTTTCCACATCCATTAAATTTATACATACCTTAACAGCTTGAGCATCACGTTTATTACGAGCTTGTATTAACATTTTAGGACTAAAATCAATCGCGGTAATATCTGAATTTTGCGGATAAAACTGAAAATTTTTGCCAGTGCCAATACCAACTTCTAAAATATGTTGCCCATTAACATTAACCCACTGTTGTTGCCGCCAACGTTTAAAAAACAAGCCTTCTAAACCTGCTTCTAAAACATCAAATATTGGCGCAAGTCTGTCATAACGTTGCTGTACATATTCACGAGTTAATTTCATGATCCAATTTATCCCTAATTAATAGCTAAGATTATACACTTAATAGATAATATTCTGCCGTTTGGATTATTATCCAAAGTTTATCTATGTTTTTAGCATAATTTTTAATTTGCAACACATATATCTAGGAGATTTTATGTTTGGGTTTCGTTGTACCCTAGCCATTTTATTAAGTATTAATCTATCTTTTGTGCTAGCAATTGAGAACGATCATTTGGTAGATCATATTGATATTATTGAGATTAAAGAGGATTTGAATTTAGCTCAATTAATTGACTTAACCGTGGAAAAATATCCTGATTACAATTTAAATACTGCCTTTAATCAAGAAATTTCTGCTTTAGAACAACGTAGCAATAGTTTACTTGCAGGTGCTATGAGTATTTCTGCTAATTATACGGATGATTTTGTTTCCAATAATGATGGCGCACGCGAATTTGAAGCTGAAGTGGAATTACCTTTATGGAATTGGGGACAACGACAAACCAGTATGGCAGTTGCAACTCAAGCTCATGAACTCAGTGCGCGCCATTTTGCACTCATCAAATTAAAAGTTGCTGGCTTAATCCGTGAAGCTTTATGGTCAATGAAGCTAGCTGATATTCGTTATCAACAAGGTGTAGCAACTTTAGATATTTCCAAAAAACTGTTAGAAAAAGTTGTTTTGCGAGTGAAGTTAGGTGATTTACCCAAGTTTGATTTGTTATTAGCCCAAAGCAATCATTTGGAAAAAAAATCTACCTTGGTGCAATTAGAGGCCGAAGTTATGCATGCACGCAAAAGTTATTTTACTTTAACTCAAATGCAACAAATGCCAGCACATTTTGAAGAAACTCAAAGTATTTTAACTACTATTCCAACAACTCATCCTGAGTTAGAATTTTTTCAAGCACAAATACAACGTTTGGAAGCAGAATTAGCTTGGGTTAAAAGTTCGGGTTCAGGTCAGCCTACATTAACTTTAGGTGCTAAATCTGAACAAGGTAGTCGAGATGAAACTACTAGTGAAAGTATACTTTTAGGTATTTCTGTACCTTTTGGCGGTGAAGCGCATTTAGCCCCAGAAATTGCAGCGGTAAAAATAGAGTTAACCAATGTGTTGATAGCACGAGAACATGTTTATAGGAATTTAGAACGTGAATTGCATGAAGCAGAACATGAAATAGCAGTAACTAGTACTGAATTAAAAATTGCTGCTGAATTAAAAATTATCGCTTTGGAACAGTTAGAAATGGCACAATTTGGTTTTGCAGAGGGAGAAATTAATTTGTTAGATGTATTAAAAATTCATACCAAAGCCGATTACGCTTTACAACGTGTTAAAGAACATGAAGTATTGTTGCAAAAATATATTGCTTTGTATAATCAAACAGTTGGCAAATTACCATGAAGAGTTTAATTGGCTTGATTTTGTTGTTAGTAAGTCTGTCTTTAATGGCAGATGAACATAATCATATTCACTTATCCAAGTTACAAATATTTAATCTCGGCGTAAAAACTGGGACTTTAAAAGCAGTGAAAAAAGTTCCCTTATTATATGCGCCTGCAAAAGTAGTAGTTCCACCTACACAAGAACATGTTGCTAGTGCTTCCCAAGCTGGTTTGGTAAGTAAATTATTGGTAACTGTGGGTGATAAAGTTAAAAAAGGTCAGATTATTGGGCAATTAAATAGTCCTGAACTCTTGGTGTTGCAACAACAATTTTTACGCGCTCAAAGTGAAAAAAATCTATCTTTGGTGAATTTTCAACGCGATAAACGTTTATTAGATGGTGGAATTATTGCGCGTAAACGTTGGTATGAAGCTAAAAGTAGGTATCATAATAGTGAATCTGAGGTGAATGCTAATAAACAATTATTGGCTATTGCTGGGATGTCGACAACGGCAATTAAATCACTTGCTAGAAATAGAAAATTAAATAGTAAGTTAAATATTTACGCGCCAATTAGCGGTGTGGTATTAGAGCAAATGGTGCGTACTGGAGAACGCTTGGGAGTGTTTTCACCAGTGTACAAAATTGCTAATTTGAATAAGTTGTGGCTGGAAATCAAATTGCCTCAAGAACAAATGACCAATATAAAACTTGGCGATCAAGTAAAAATCCAAGATACTGAAATAACCACAAAAATTAGCTTATTAGGTAATAGCGTGGATAAAAAAACCCAAACTGTCTTGGCTCGAGCAATCGTACATGGAAAAACTTCTGAATTACGTGTGGGACAACAAATTAATACCCAAATAGTGCAACAAAGTCATCAAGTTTTTTTTGAAGTACAAAATGTAGCTATTGCCCAAAATGATGGTGAATTCTATATTTTTGTACGTACTGAAGCTGGTTTTTTGGCAAAACAAATCAAAATTTTAGGTAAAGAAGGTTCTTATTCTGTAATTACAGGTGATTTAATTGGCACTGAAGAAATTGCAACTCGTGGAGCTGTAGCCTTAAAAGCAAATTGGCTTGGATTGGGGGCAGAGGAATAATGACTGCAATAATCAGATTTGCTTTAAGCCAGCGTATTTTAGTGCTATTAGGAGCAGTTTTATTAATCGGCTTGGGTTATTTTGCAATCCAAAATATTCCCATTGATGCGTTTCCAGAAGTTTCACCAACACAAGTTAAAATTATTGTAAAGTCGGCTGGCATGACTCCAGAAGAAGTGGAAGCAAAAATTACTGCGCCTATAGAAGTGGAGTTATTAGGGATTCCAAACCAGACTATGCTACGTTCATTAGCTAAATATGCTTTGACTGATATTACTTTGGATTTTGCCGAAGGTACTGACATTTATTGGGCTAGACAACAGGTTGCTGAACGCTTAAATGCTATCTGGGGCGATTTACCTGCTGGAGCTGAAGGCGGAATCGCACCTATGACTACACCTTTAGGGGAAATGTTCATGTTTTCTATTGATGGTGGCGATTTAAATTTAATGCAGCGCCGAGAATTATTGGACTGGGTAATTAGACCAGCATTGCGTACTGTTGCTGGAGTTGCGGATGTAAACGCCTTGGGTGGTAAAGTAAAAACTTTTGTGGTAATTCCTGATAATATCCGCATGAGTGCAAGAAATATTAGCATGCAGCAATTAATTGATACTTTAAAACTGAATAATCGTAATGACGGTGCAGGACGGATTAGCGAGGGTGAAGAAGCTTTAATTGTACGTGTAGAAGGAAGTTTAAAAAATTTAGCTGATGTAAATAATTTAGTAGTGGCACAACATAAAAACCAACCAATTACAATTGCAGATATTGCTACAGTAAAGTTAGAGGGTTTAACTCGTTATGGTGCAGTCACTAAAGATGGTATTGGTGAAGCTGTAACTGGTCTAGTCTTAAGTTTACGTGGAACTAATGCCCGCCAAACTGTGCAAGACTTGGAAGCAAAATTAGCTGAAATAAAGCCTAGTTTACCAGCGGGAGTTTCAATTAATGTGTTTTATAATCGCGGAATTTTAGTTGATAAGGCTGTGTTATCAGTTTCTAAAGCTATGTTATCCGCAATTGTATTAGTATTGATATTATTATTGTTATTTTTGGGAAATTTACGCGCGGCGATTACAGTAGCGGCAATATTACCTTTAACCGCATTAATAACTTTTATTTTAATGCACTACATGGGCATGTCAGCAAATTTAATGAGTTTAGGCGGCCTAACTATTGCAATAGGTATGTTAGTAGATAGTTCGGTAGTGGTAGTAGAAAATGTTATTACTCACTTAGGAGAATCAGAAAAATCTCAACGCTTACCAAGATTACATTTAATTTATCGAGCTGCTTGTGAAGTTGCAGTGCCTGTAGTTTCAGGAACTTTAATTATTATTATAGTATTTTTACCCTTAATGACTCTCCAAGGTTTAGAGGGTAAATTATTTAGCCCAGTAGCCTTAACCATTGTGTTTGCCTTGGGTGGTTCATTGATTTTATCCTTAAGTGTCATTCCAGTATTAGCTTCATATTTATTAAAAAATATCTCCACTGAAGAACCTTGGTTGCCACGGCAATTACAAAAATTATACGTGCCTATATTGAACTGGAGTTTAAGCCACAGTAAAACTGTATTTTTGTTCGCAGGCAGTTTATTAATAGCCACTATAATTATTTTTCAAGATATTGGTAGCACTTTTATGCCAACTATGGATGAGGGCGACATTATTATTCAATTGGAAAAATTACCCTCAATTACTTTAGCTCAAACTGTAGCTCAAGATTTGCAAGTCCAAAAAAATTTATTGCATAATATTCCCGAAATTGAACATATTGTGGCACGAGTTGGTACCGATGAATTGGGCTTAGATCCTATGAGTTTAAATGATACCGATAGTTTTTTAATTTTAAAGCCCAAAGCTGAATGGCGCATGCAAACAAAAGCTGAATTAATTGCAGAAATCCGTAAAGTAATGGCGCAAACTCCTGGAATTGCATTTGGATTTACTCAACCTATTGAAATGCGGGTTTCTGAAATGTTAACTGGCACTCGTGGTGATGTGGCAGTAAAATTATTTGGGGATAATTTAGGAGTTTTAAATCAAAAAGCGGTAGAAATTGCCCAAGTTTTAAATTCTATTTCAGGAGCTACAGATGTATTTGCCAGTCAAAATGAAGGCATGCAATTTTTACAATTGACTTTGGATCGACAAGCAGCTGGGCGTTGGGGTTTAAATTTAGAAAATATTGCGCAAATATTACGCGCACATATTGAAGGTTTGCATATTGGCATCATTCAAGAAGGAGTAAAACGCACGCCACTATTAATTCGTGGTGACAGTGATTTAGCCAATTTTAATAATTTACAATTTGTCTTGCCTGATGGTGGACACATCCCAATTACTACCATAGCAAAATTAAACCGAGTTGAAGGTGTGGTGTCAATAGAACGCGAACGTGGTCAAAGATTTGTAGTAATTAGAGCAAATGTAAAAGATAGAGATTTAGTTGGTTTTGTTAATGATGCCAAGCAACAAGTAGCAGCTAAAGTAAAGTTAGCTAGTGGTTATAGAGTTGAATTTGGGGGGCAATTTGAAAATCAACAACGAGCTGCATCGCGTTTATTACTAGTAGTTCCAGCAGCTTTAGGTTTAATCTTTTTATTGTTATTTTCTACTTTTGGTTCGGTACGGCAAGCAAGTTTAATCTTATCCAATATTCCCCTAGCCATGATTGGTGGCGTGTTTGCATTGTGGTTAACCGATGAATATTTATCTGTACCAGCATCAGTTGGATTTATTGCTTTATTAGGCATTGCAGTTTTAAATGGGGTCATGATGGTAAGTTATTTCAATCAATTACAAGCAACTGGTATGAACTTAAACAAGGTGGTAGTGTTAGGATCTATACGTAGATTACGCCCAATATTAATGACTGCTAGCATGACTGCATTTGGTTTATTACCACTATTATTTTCCTTTGGCCCTGGCTCTGAAATTCAACGCCCATTAGCACTAGTTGTGATTGGTGGTTTAGTTTCTTCGACAGCCTTAACCTTAATCTTACTCCCAATTTTATATCGACATTTTGGGATTGCAAAATCTAAACTACTTTCATGAATACCACAGAATATTTAGTAACTTTAAATGCACCTCCAAGCTTAGAAGAATCTATCGTAGATTGTTTATTAACCTTTGAATCAGCACATGGTTTTAGTAGCTTTTCTGTCAATGCACATGACCATATTAATGCAGGTTTATCTATATCTGAACAAGTGACTGGCAGACAAAAAAAGATCCGTTTTCAAATGTATATTTTGGCGACTGATTTGCCAATGTTA
Organism: Methylococcaceae bacterium; assembly: GCA_030627285.1. Taxonomy (GTDB): domain Bacteria; phylum Pseudomonadota; class Gammaproteobacteria; order Methylococcales; family Methylomonadaceae; genus WTBX01. The sequence continues at coordinate 21,075 of DAOUSJ010000010.1, forward strand.
CTAGAAAAATTACAGTCTAGCTTTAAAGATTCTGGCATTCAATATTGGGTTTTACCAGTAATTGCAAAAGGTTATATTTAATCTAGTTTGAAGACACCTAAAAAATTAAAATTTTCGGTTACATAGGCTTTTTATAGTAAAATTAACCCATTTCCTGTCAATACATCAGGATAAATATCCCCATTTTATTTTATTTCAGCGGAAAAAACATGCTCAGTAAGTTAGTTAAATGTGTTGTAGGCAGTCGTAATGACAGACTGATTAAGAAAAAACTTAAGTTAGTTGAGAAGGTCAATGCCTTTGCGTCTGAGTATGAAAAATTGTCCGACGCAGACTTACAAGGCAAGACCACGATATTTCGTGAGCGTTTAAAAACTGGAGAAAAACTCAATGATTTAATCCCTGAAGCCTTTGCCACTGTTAGAGAAGCTTCTTCACGGGTATTTCAAATGCGCCATTTCGATGTCCAATTAATCGGCGGCATGGTGTTGAATAACGGCAAGATTGCTGAAATGAAAACTGGTGAGGGCAAAACTTTAATGGCAACTTTAGCTGCATATTTAAATGCGCTACCTGCTAGAGGAGTTCATATTGTTACAGTAAATGATTATTTAGCCGTGCGTGATGCCCAAACTATGGGCAAATTATATGATTTTTTAGGCTTAACTACTGGGGTTATTGTCAGTGATTTAGGGCAAAAAAAACGTCGTGTAGCTTATGCAGCTGATATTACTTATGGGACTAATAATGAATTTGGCTTTGATTATTTACGCGATAATATGGCGTTTAATCTTACACAAAAAGTTCAGCGAGAATTAGTCTTCGGAATTGTAGATGAAGTTGATTCTATTTTAATAGATGAAGCGAGAACCCCATTAATTATTTCTGGTTCTAGTGATGAAGATATAGGCACTTATACTAAAGCCAATAGTTTGGTGCCATTATTAATCAAGCAGTTAGAGGAAGATGGCGCGGGTGATTATTCAGTTGATGAAAAGGTTAAACAAGTTTATTTAACTGAATCTGGTCATGAACATATTGAAGCTTTAATGCTGGAACAAGGCTTTGTTTCTGAAGGTGAAAGTTTGTATAGTGCCGCCAATATTCGCTTAATGCACTATTTAAATTCAGCTTTACGAGCGCATAATTTATTTACTGTAGATGTAGATTATATTGTTGCTGATGGCGAAATTATAATTGTAGATGAGTTTACTGGTCGTACCATGCAAGGTAGACGTTGGTCAGATGGTTTACATCAAGCCATTGAAGCTAAAGAAAATGTGACAATTCAAAGTGAAAACCAAACTTTAGCATCCATTACCTTTCAGAATTATTTTCGCTTGTATGAAAAATTATCTGGAATGACTGGAACTGCAGATACTGAAGCCTTTGAATTAAATAAAATTTATGGATTAGAAGTAGTAGTTATTCCTACGCATAGAGATATGGTGCGCATGGATCATGGGGATTTAATTTATTTATCCGCTGAAGAAAAATATACTGCAATTGTATCCGATATTAAAGAATGCGTTAAACGTGGTCAACCCACATTAGTAGGTACAACTTCAATTGAAATTTCTGAACTATTATCGAGGTTACTAACACAAGAAAAAATTCGGCATGAAGTCTTAAATGCAAAACAACATGAACGTGAAGCTCATATTATTGAACAAGCGGGTATGCCTAATGCAGTAACAATTGCCACCAATATGGCTGGACGTGGAACCGACATTGTTTTAGGTGGAAATTTAGAGGCCGAATTATCAGCTTTAGAAGATGATACTAGCGATGCTGAACGAGATAAAGTTCGCGGGTTGTGGTTAGAACGACATCAACAAGTAATTGATAGCGGTGGTTTGCATGTAATTGGTTCAGAACGACATGAATCCAGACGGATTGATAATCAATTACGCGGGCGTTCAGGTAGACAAGGAGATCCAGGTTCAAGTAGATTTTATTTATCCTTGGAAGATGATTTAATGCGAATTTTTGCTTCTGAAAGAGTTGCTGGTTTAATGCAAAAATTGGGCATGGAACAGGGTGAAGCTATTGAACATCCATGGGTAACGCGTTCGATTGAAAATGCGCAACGTAAAGTTGAAGGGCGTAATTTCGATCAACGTAAAGAAGTTTTGGCATACGATGATGTCGCAAATGACCAACGGAAGGTTATTTATGCGCAACGGAATGAAATCATGGAAGCTGAAGATATTACCGATATTATTACCAGCATTCGCCATGATGTACTGAATGATGTTATTACCCAATATATTCCTGCAAAAACTATGGAAGAACAATGGGATATTGAGGGTTTAGAGGTTCATTTACGCGATGAATTTTTATTAGATATATCATTAACAAAAATGTTGGCAACTGAAAAATCTTTGCAAGAGCAAGGTTTACGTGACAGAATTATTCAAAACATGGATGAATCTTATCAAGCAAAAGAAGTATCTTTATCCAAGGAAGTATTAACTAATTTTGAAAAAACCGTAATGATGCAAGTATTAGATAATGCTTGGAAAGAACATTTAGCGGCTATGGATCATTTACGTCAAGGAATCCATTTCCGTGGTTATGCACAAAAAGATCCGAAACAAGAATATAAGCGGGAATCATTTGAAATGTTTCTAAGTTTATTAGATCATCTCAAACATGAAGTTGTGGGTATTTTAGCGAAAGTTAGAATAAATGATGAAGAGGATGTGGAGGCAATGGAGGCACAACGTCAAGAACAAGCAATGCGAGAAGTTCAATATGAACATCCACAAGCAACTCCAGAATCAATTACACATACTATAGAAACTGAAGTAGAATCTATTGATGACAATGATGAATCAATTCAAGAACCTTTCGTAAAGGAATTTCAAAAAGTGGGTCGTAATGATCCTTGTCCTTGTGGTTCAGGTAAAAAATTTAAACAATGTCATGGTAAATTAAAGTAATAATTATATATTTATCATGAGTTTGAATGAGGTAAAACACGAAAAAAAAAGCTATTTTTATTATCCAATATTTATTTTAAGGTCTTTATAATGCCGCATAGAATTTTCAAAAAAAGCAAGCCTAAAGCTACAATTGCTAATTTAGCTAGTTTGGGTATGAACCAAAAAGATTTTATCACGGATTTTAAACATTATTATGCTCATCGTTTAGGACAAGATAATCCTTGTTGCTCACCACATTACACGTATGAAGCCTTATCAATGTTAATTAGTGATAGATTAATTGAACGTTGGAAAAAAACTCAAAATACTTATCAAACTACAGAATGCAAACAAGCTTATTATTTGTCCATGGAATTTTTAATGGGACGCAGCTTAAGCAATGCCATGTTAAATTTAGGTGTAACTGATGTTGCAACTAAAGCCATGTATGACTTAGGTTTAGATATAGAAGAGTTAGTTGAAGCTGAAGCTGATGCAGGTTTAGGTAATGGTGGTTTAGGTCGTTTAGCTGCCTGTTTTATTGACAGTTGTGCAACTTTACAATTACCAGTAACTGGCTATGGTTTACGCTATGAATATGGTATGTTTTCGCAATCTATTCATAATGGTGAGCAATTAGAAAACCCAGATCATTGGTTGAAAAATGGTAATGTCTGGGAAATTGAACGCCCTGAATATAGTCATAGAATTAAATTTGGTGGTCATACTGAAATTCGCACAAATAAAAATGGCAAGCAACAATCTTATTGGCTGAATACTAATGATATTATTGCCGTACCTTATGACACTCCAATTCCAGGCTATCAAAATGGCACAGTAAACACTTTACGTTTATGGAAGGCCACCGCTACAGAAAGCTTTGATTTACAAGAGTTTAACGCTGGAGATTATGCTGAATCAGTAGCCGCTAAAAACACTGCCGAAAATATTACCATGGTTTTGTATCCAAATGATGCCAATGAAAATGGTAAAGCATTAAGATTACGCCAACAATATTTATTAGCTTCTGCAAGTTTACAAGATGTATTAGCCAATTGGGTTAAGCATAATGGTAATGATTTTAGCCAATTTGCTGCCAAAAATTGTTTTCAACTTAATGATACTCATCCAAGCATTTCCGTAGCGGAATTAATGCGCTTATTAATAGATGAACATGATTTAAGTTGGGCAAAAGCATGGGAAATTGTTCAACAAACTTTGGCATATACCAACCATACTTTATTGCCTGAAGCTTTAGAAAAATGGTCAGTAGGTTTGATGCAGTATTTATTGCCACGCTTAATGGAAATTATTTTTGAGATTAATGCCCAATTTTTAGCAGAAGTTTCAGCTTTTTGGCCGGGAGATAATTCCAAATTAGCGCAAATGTCAATTATTGAAGAAGGCGGCGACAAACAAGTCCGCATGGCATATTTGGCAATTGTTGGCAGTTTTTCAGTGAATGGTGTTGCTGAATTGCATTCACAATTATTGCAGCAAGGTTTGTTTAAAGATTTTTATGAATTATGGCCAGAAAAATTTAATAACAAAACCAATGGTGTCACGCCAAGACGTTGGTTAGCAGCTTGCAATCCTGATTTAGCAACTTTAATTAGTCGCAATATTGGACACACATGGATAACAAATTTATCCGAATTAGAGCAACTTAAACCATTGATAAATAAGTCATCTTTTCGTGAAGAATGGTATAAAGTGCAACAATTAGGCAAACAAAATTTAATTGATTATTTGCAGGAAGAAATGCAAATAGAATTAGATGTAAATGCCTTGTTTGATATTCAAGTAAAACGGATTCATGAATATAAACGCCAAATTTTAAATGTCCTGCATGTAATCCATTTATATGATCGCATTAAAAATGGAGATACCAAAAACTGGACTAATCGTTGTGTTTTAATTGGCGGCAAAGCTGCACCTGGTTATGTGATGGCGAAAAAAACCATTAAATTAATCAATAATGTCGCACAAGTAATCAATAATGATCCTGAAGTTGGCAATAAATTAAAATTAATTTTTATTCCAAACTACAGAGTTTCAGCCATGGAAAAAATTTGCCCTGGAGCTGATTTATCTGAGCAAGTTTCTACTGCTGGTAAAGAAGCTTCCGGTACTGGCAACATGAAATTCATGATGAATGGAGCTTTGACTATTGGAACTTTAGATGGTGCTAATATTGAAATCCGTGAAGAAGTTGGCGCAGAAAATTTCTTTTTGTTTGGTTTAACCGAAGATCAGGTAGAAGCATTACGTCCGCATTACAATCCAAATGCAATGATTCATGCGGATGCTGATTTAAAACAAGTTATGCATTTAATTGAATCTGGGCATTTTAATCAATTTGAAGCTGGAATTTTTGATGATATTTTAAATTCATTGAAAAGCCCGCATGATCCTTGGATGACAATTGCAGATTTTAGAAGTTATATTGATGCACAAAAACAAGTTGAAATAGCTTATGCAGATAGAAAAAAATGGACTCAAATGAGTATCTTAAATACTGCTAGCAGTGGTAAATTTTCTACTGACAGAACTATTTCAGATTACAATAATGACATTTGGAATCTTGATCCTATAGCGATTAAAGCTAAATAAATGCTACATATTGCTTTGTATGAGCCTGAAATTCCTGCAAATACGGGCAATATTATTCGGTTGTGCGCTAATATTGGCGCGCAATTGCATCTTATTGAACCATTAGGATTTGAGTTAGAAGATAAAAAATTGCGTCGAGCTGGTTTGGATTATCATGAATGGGTGCAAGTATTACGCTATCCAAATTTTGCAAATTTTCTGAAAACATTAGCTCCACAACAGCGAATATTTGCTTTAACTACTAAAGGTAGCAAATGTTATAGCAAAATTGAGTTTCAAGCAGGTGATGTTTTATTATTTGGCCCTGAAACTCGTGGTTTACCAGAAAAACTATTGGCACAAATGCCAGCACCGCAGAAACTTTATTTGCCTATGCAAGCTACCAGTAGAAGTCTAAATCTTTCCAATACTGTGGCAATCGTATTATTTGAGGCTTGGAAACAACTAGATTTTGTCGGCGTAATTCTTAAATAACCCCTATGTTAATCATTCAAAGTTAGTCTTATTAGATTAAGGAAATAAATGAATATTAAAACTTATATGCACCAGCTTGGAGTCCAAGCTAAACAAGCTAGTCGAGCCATGAGCAAGGCTGAAACTGCGCAAAAAAATCAAGCTTTACTAGAAATTGCTAACCAATTAGAATTACATAGTACTGAATTAATTACGGCAAATAACAAAGATTTACAAGCTGGGGCAAAAAACGGTTTAACAACAGCTTTATTAGATCGTTTAGATTTAAGCTTGCCTAAAATTAAAGCTATGATTACTGGCTTGCAACAAATAGCCCAATTGCCTGATCCAGTTGGAGAAATTAATGCATTAAATTATCGTCCTAGTGGGATTCAAGTTGGACAAATGCGCGTACCTTTAGGAGTAATCGGAATTATTTATGAATCCAGACCTAATGTTACCATTGATGCAGCCGCATTATGTTTAAAAGCTGGCAATGCCTGTATTTTACGCGGTGGCTCAGAAGCAATTCATTCTAATCAAGCAATTGCAGCTTGTATTACTCGTGGCTTAGAAATTGCTAACTTACCTATCGAAGCAGTACAAATTGTAACAACTACTGATAGAGATGCAGTTGGTGAATTGATTACTTTACAACAATTTGTGGATGTAATTGTGCCTAGAGGTGGCAAAGGTTTAATTGAACGGATTTCACAACAAGCTACCATCGCAGTAATTAAACATTTAGATGGCATTTGTCATGTATATCTGGATGCTAAAGCTGATATTACTAAAGCCGTAGCAATTGCAGTAAATGCAAAAACTCATCGTTATGGAGTTTGTAATGCGATGGAAACTTTATTAATTCATACAGATATTGCTACAGAAATTTTGCCATTGTTAGCAGAACAATATCAAGCTCAAGCAGTTGAATTGCGTGGTTGTGAACGTACTTGTGCAATTATTAAAGACTGTTTACCAGCTAGCATAGATGATTGGCAAACTGAATATTTAGCCCCTATTTTATCAATAAAAATTGTAGATAATTTGGATGCCGCTATGGAACATATTGATCAATATAGCTCTGCTCATACTGAAGCAATTGTGACTGAAGATTACACTGCTGCGCGTAGGTTTTTACGTGAAGTTGATTCTAGTTCAGTAATGGTAAATGCTTCTACACGTTTTGCAGATGGATTTGAATATGGTCTGGGTGCAGAAATTGGTATTAGCACCGATAAATTACATGCTCGCGGCCCTGTAGGTTTGGAGGGTTTGACTACCTTGAAATATGTAGTATTTGGCGATGGACAAATTCGGGTCTAAATGCTAGGAATTTATGGTGGTACTTTTAATCCAATTCACTATGGTCATTTGAGGGCTGCAATAGAAATTAAAGAATATTTTTCCTTAGAACAAATTCGTTTTATACCCTGTTATCAACCGGTACATAAACACACTGATATTGCTAATGCAGATATGCGTTGGCACATGTTAAAATTAGCACTTAAAGATATTTCTGGAATGGTGGCAGATAAGCGAGAATTACAACGCCAAGGAAATTCATATATGCTAGATACTTTAATCTCCTTAAAACAAGATTTTCCACAGCAAAAATTACTATTAATTATTGGCACTGATGCTTTTTTACAATTATCTAGTTGGTATAAATGGCAACAATTATTTGATTATGCACATATATTAGTGATGCAACGCCCAAATATTCCATTAACACCAGTGTCAGAATTTCTTCAAACTCGTATATGTAACAATATTGCCACTTTCAACGCACAACAATGTGGCAAAATATTTTTTCAAAACATTACACAATTGGATATTTCCGCATCTTTAATTAGAACTCAACATGCTGCAGGAAAAAACATCCGCTTTTTATTACCCGATCAAATCATAAATTATATCCAAACTCAGCAACTTTATAGGAATTTACATGCAAATAGATAAAATATTAACTTTAGTAACTGATGAATTAACTAAAAACAAAGGACAAGAAATAAGCATCATTAATGTGCAAGACCGCACCAGTATAGCCGATTTTATGGTAATAGTTACCAGCACATCTAGTAGGCACTCTTACGCGCTATCAAATTATGTAAGTGAAAAAATTAAACAAGCAGGCTTGAAACCTTTAGGCTTTGAAGGTGATAAAGAATCTGAATGGGTATTATTAGATTTAGGTGACATTATTGTGCATTTAATGACTACTCAAGCCAGAGAATTATATCAATTGGAAAAACTTTGGTCACTTGCTCCTTCTACAGCGGTAAATGCTTAGATTATTGTTACTATTTTGATAAACACTTATTACAAATGATTAAAGTTTTACTGGTTGACGATCATGAATTGGTTACTGAAGGCATTAAAGGCTTATTAAATATAAGTGATGGCATTGAGGTTGTAGGTGTAGCAAAAAATGGTGAACAGGCAATTCAAAAAGTAAAAACATTATTGCCTGATGTGATTTTAATGGATGTGTTTATGCCTGGGATTGGTGGTATAGAAGCTTGTCGCAGAATTTTAAGTTTATATCCAACAATGAAAATAATTGGCTTATCTGGTAGTTCTGAAGGTGCTGCACCAAAACAATTCTTACAAATGGGCGGGGCTAATTTTTTATTCAAACACGAGTCCACCGAAAAAATGCTTGACATCATTAAATCGGTGGCAAATGAAGAATCTTATATATTTTCTGGAATAAACCCCTCAAATAACAAAGAATCCCCTTTTGCACTATTATCCACCCGTGAAGCAGAAACCATCAGTCTTATTTTGCAAGGCAAGTCATTACTATATATTGCTCAAATTTTAAATTTAAGTGATAGTAGCATTGGTACTTATAGAAGACGTGGCTACATTAAATTAAGTATTAAAAGTAATGTGGAATTAGCTCGATTAGCAGCTTTACATAATTATAAATAAAATTAAATTATTTATGTTGAAATATTGCTCTAGCTTGAGTAAATGCATCTCTAAAATCTAAATAAACTGGGGTGCTAGTTTTCAACATGGATCTTAATAGGGTTTGTTGTAATTGATATTTAATATTACCTACAGCCAAAGCTCCTACTCCTAAAATATTCGGTTGTGCAGATAATGGCACAGCAAAATCTTGTGGATCTATACCTTCAATGCCTACAGGAGGAACTGCATTCACATCTCCAGCAACTTTTAAATTTTTGGCTTGCATTAACAGTTCAGTACTTAAAACTTGAATTCCAGCTTTAGCAGTACAAAAAATAATATCTGCATCTGCTATTAAAGCTGCTTTTTCTGCAAAACTACCAGCCTTTTCACCAGTTAATTTGCTAGAAAAACGCCGATTATATTCTCTAGCTACATCTTGAGCCCCAGCCAATGACAAATGATCTACCAAAGATGTTTCTGCACCAGCTAGCGATGCAATAACTCCAGTAGCAATTCCTACAGGTCCAGTACCACCAAAAACTAAAGCTTTACAGGTGTTTAAAGATTTCCCTTGTTGTTTAAGAGTTTCTTCTACACAAGCAACTAAAGCTGCTGCTGTAGTAAATGCACCACTAGGATCTGCAAATACAGAAATTTCAAATGGCGGCACCATAGCTTGCTTAGTAGTTTCTAGCATATCCATTGCCAGCCCCATATCTCGACCACCAATAAATAACGCTGTCTTTTTAACACCTTTAGGGCCTCTAGAAAAAATAGCATCTTGAGTCAAGCCATATACACTGTCAAATTTCACATTTGCATACGGCATTAGAATATCAAACCCTGCATCCACTGCCATATTTACGTCAAAAGGACTATTATTAGGCATTGGGTCAAGCATATGCAGAATACTTCGTTTCACTGTAGAATTTCCTTAAAAATTTTAAAATAAAAAATGTGACTCATAGAATTTTAAGCAAAAAATCTGCCAATCACATCATGTGGCATTTTAAATTACAATGTGTGTATTGCTATTTGTCGCGTAAATAATCTCTGGCAACTTCAAAAGCTTGCTCAAAATGTAAATAAACTGTTTCATCTGCTTCAATCATTTGTTTCAATAATTGATTTTGAGCTTGGTATTTTAAATTGCCAATTGCCAAAGCTCCAATACCAACTGCACCTGAAATAGAATCAGCAATTAATTCACCATTATCAAACGGATCTACCCCTGCAATTCCTGCTGGAGGCACTGCATTCACATCAGCAACTACTTTTAACATGGGTGCAGAACCAACCAAATCAGCACTCAACAACTCAACACCAGCTGCACCAGTAGCTAAAATAATATCCGCAGTTTTAATATCTTCCAATTTGTCTGCATTTACACCCGCTAAAATCTGCGTAACTCCATCTGAAAATTCATGATTACATAAATCTGCAATTCGTTGAGATTTTTCTAATTTACGCCCAATAATTTTAACTTTTGCTCCAGCTTTAGCTGCAATTATTGCAGTTACTTGTCCTACTGGACCTGTGCCACCTAAGATAATGATCTGTTTATCTTTTAAATCTGTATCAAATCTATGTTTTAACTCATATTCAACTTTAGCTACCATAGCTGCCGCAGTAGTAAAAGCACCGCTTGGATCTGCAAACACTGACACCTCAAACGGCGATAACATTGAATGTTTAGCTGTTTTAAGCATATCTATAGCTTGCTTAGTATCATGTCCACCAATAAAAATTCCGGTTTTTTTCAAACCTTTTGGACTTCTAGAAAAAATTACATCTTGAATTAATCCTGGAATTTCACTAGGTTCAACGTTAGTATATGGAATAGCTGAAATCCAACCAGCATCTAATGCCATATTGACATCAAAAGGACTTAAATTTTTAGCTGTGGTTAATATATGTAAAATAAATGGCTTTTCCATGATCTCTCTCAAGTAAATTTATAGGTTAATTATAAAATAAAACTTAACCCTTATACACTTAATTCATCAAATTGATTGCTAAAACTTTACAAACTTGTGTATGATTTCAAGGTTTTTCAATATGTTAATAGAGATCTAAATAATGCACAATGTAACATTAATCAAGGGTGATGGAATTGGCCCTGCTATTATGGATGTAGCAGTTAAAATCATTAATGCTTCAGGAGTGCAAATTAATTGGGAGCATATGGATGCAGGTATGGGAGCCTATGAAGCCCATGGAAGCTTACTTCCAGATGCAACTTTAGCCTCCATTGAAAAAAATAGAGTCGCATTTAAAGGCCCATTAACTACCCCAATAGGTAAAGGATTTAGAAGTATTAATGTAGCCTTGCGCCAAAAATATGATTTATACGCTAATATTCGTCCAGCAAAAACTTGGAAAGGCGCGCAAACCAAATATGATAATGTAGATATTGTGGTGGTACGTGAAAATACCGAAGGCTTATATGTAGGCTTGGAACATTATTTAACCCCTGCGCATGATATAGCTGAAAGTTTAGCTGTAGTTACACGTAAAGGCTCAGAACGTATAGTTGAATATGCATTTCAGTATGCTAAAAAAAATGGGCGCAAAAAAGTTACTGCCTGTCATAAAGCTAATATTCTTAAATACACTTCAGGTTTATTTTTAGAAGTAGCTAAAGAAGTAGCCACACGTTATCCTGAAATTGAATTTGATGACAAAATTGTAGACGCATCTTGTATGCATTTAGTTATGGATCCAACGCAATTTGATGTGATTGTAACTACTAATATGTTTGGGGATATTTTATCTGATCTAACTGCTGGATTGGTTGGCGGTCTAGGTTTAATTCCTGGAGCTAATATTGGTTCTGATGCGGCTTTATTTGAAGCTGTACATGGTAGTGCGCCAGATATTGCTACAAAAAATATCGCTAATCCTACTGCTGTAATTATGGCTGGAGTGATGATGCTACATCATTTAAATGAATCTGAAGCTGCGATAAAAATTCAAACTGCTGTAGAAAAAGTTATTAATGATGGCATTAATGTAACCCCAGATTTAAACCCCACATCTAATGTAGGTACTTTTGCTATGGGTGATGCAATCATAGCTGCAATGCAATAAATCACACCACCATTTAATTCATATACCTACTGGAGAACACACCTGTGCGGGCGTTACTAATTTATCCCATTTTACCAGCTCATATTTTGTCATTTAATCATAGTATGGCACGACTGGGAAAAAAATCATCCTACCCTCCAGTAGGCTTATTAACCGTCGCAGCCATGCTTCCCAATGATTGGGAATTGAAATTGGTAGATCACAATGTACGTGAAATTACTGAAGCTGAATGGGACTGGGCAGAATTGGTGATGATTTCTGCGATGATTCCACAA
>DAOUSJ010000042.1 GCA_030627285.1 Methylococcaceae bacterium
AATTGGCCTTACTACTAGCACTAAGAATATTAGAACCTTGTTTGCCAGCAGATTGCACTCTAAATTCTCCAGTTGGCAACTGGGTTAAAATTCCACGTTGATATTCCTGTCGACCTTTAACTTTGTGCAACTTATTAGCAGCAAGCGCACGCAATTGTAAAGTTTTAACTACATCTGCTCCAGTCAATACATGCAATGCTGGCAAAACTAATTTTTGCAAAGTAACCAATACAGACACTGGGTTGCCTGGCAAAGCAAAAATTATACAATTGCCAATTTTACCAAATATTAGTGGTTTACCTGGTTTAATTGCCACTTTCCAAAAATTCACTGTACCACAACGTTTTAAAACTGCTTGCAAATGGTCAGCTGCACCTACAGAAGCTCCACCTGTAGTTATAATAACGTCGTAATCTTGAGCTGTTGTAGTTAACACAGACTCCAATTGCTCTGGATCATCTGCCACCACACCTTTATTAGTCACCGCAAAACTAGGCTCGGCTAATAAAGCTTGCAACATATAACGATTACTGTCATAAATTTGTCCAACAGATAATTTTTGTCCTAAAGCAATTAATTCATCACCAGTAGAAAAAAATGCTAGTTTCAATTTTCTAATTACCGCCAGATTATACAAACCTACTGCCGCCAATAAACCTATATCAATTGCAGTTAATTTTTTTCCCTGCTTCAATAACAGCTCACCTTGGAATACATCTGTACCTTTAACACGTACATATTCAAATGCCTTACTAGTTGCAGGCAAATGAATTTTATTAGCAATTACAGTCACAGATTCCTGTATAATCACACTATCAGCCAGCTCTGGCAATACCGCCCCAGTAAAAATACGCACACATTCACCTTGCTTTAAAACCCCAGCATAAGGTTTTCCAGCCCAAGATGTGCCTACGCACTCCAAATTAACTGCTTGATTTAATTGCAAATCAGCACCTATAAATGCATAACCATCCATAGCTGAATTATTTTGCGTAGGTAAGCTTATTGGGGAATACAAATCTGTAGCTACAACTCTTCCCAAAGCCGTTGCCAAAGGTTGTATTTCTGATAACGTTAATGGTTGCAAAGCCTGATGAATTTGAGCTTGTGCCTGTGCCAATGAACATAAGCCAGTATCTGCTAATATACATTCATCTTCAGGAGTTTTTAATTGCGCTGGCAAAACATGTTCTAAAATAAATTTAGCAATTTGCACTGGATTATTCAAATCTAATCCAACTAAATTTGCTGGTAACTCAAGTTTCAAATCACTAGCAACTGCAATAATACTAGCATCATTAGGATATAATAATGGCTGTGTCAAATCCGCACGATATAATTCTATTTTTGGGAACTTTTCCGCTTTAAAACCTTCAATTAAAATTAGATCTACATCTTTTTGCTCAAATTGTTGCAATTGAGAATCCAAAGTTAATTCTTGGATTATGTCAAATTCAGTAATAATTGCCCGCCGATGCGATGAAGCTAACATCATTGGATTAGCCCCAGACATACGTAATTTATAACTATCTTTACCTGGTTGATCTATTGCAAAATTATGGTGGCTATGTTTAATCACCCCAACTTTTAAACCCTGTTGCTTTAAAAGAGGAATTAATTGAGTCAATAAAGTTGTTTTTCCAGTACCGCTAATTGCAGCAAAACCTAACAAAGGTTTTTGAGCGTGTTGCATAAAATTTATTCTTAAAGCTAAAAATATTTCATTTTAAGCTATTTTTACTAAAGTGTAATCCAACATTGTTGTTAATACATCATATTTGCAGGAGTACCATATGATTATTCGCCTAATTTTATTAATTATTCTCTTAGCCGGAGCTTTTATTGGGGTACGGCTATTTTTAAATACCCCAGCACCAATAATTTCCAAAGCTCTCAAAAAATTTTCTTGGCTCTTTCTAATTGGCATAACCTTACTCTTGCTTGTAGGAAAATTAAATTTTATCGTAGCATTTTTAGGTGCAGCATTAGCTTTCATAAGCCGTTTGTTACCAATGTTATGGCGTTATTTACCACAACTTCAATACTTATGGCGCACAACTCAAAAAACAAAACCCAAAGCATCCGTAAACCCCAAAACATATAATCATGCAATTACCACTACAGAAGCCTATCAAATTTTGGGTTTAACAACTAATGCCACCAAAGATGAAGTGTTACAAGCTCATAGAAAATTAATGCTAAAAAATCACCCTGATCGTGGCGGCTCAGATTATTTAGCCGCCCAAATTAATCAAGCGAAAACTAAATTACTTGAAACACTCTAACTCTTTAACATCCAGACTTAACTATTTAAGTCGCATACGCATATGTTAAAAAATTCACGATACTATCACTTACTAGCGTTATTACCATTTTTATTTGTTACCTGTAGTTCAAACAAAAATTACGCCGCAGAAGTTTTAAATCCAGCACCTAAAGCTTATTACACAGTCCAAACTGGGGATACTTTATCTGCTATTAGTGCCAAGAATAACTTTAGTTATTTGAACCTAGCTAAATGGAATAATATTTCTGCGCCTTATCATGTTAAATCTGGACAAAAACTTAAATTATTTCAGGATAAATTAACTAAAATTCTCATCTCTAAAAAACCAATATCAGCAAAAAACCACACCAAAAACCCTAAAATTAAAACTTATAAAGTAAAAAATGGCGATACTTTATATTCAATTGGACGTAAATTTCACGTCAATCATGCTCTATTAGCAAAAATAAATAATCTTCCTTCTGCTAATGCTGTTTACACAGGTCAAATTTTAAAAATATTCAAGCATAATCAAAAAAATAGCCACAAAAATATTCCAAAAAAATGGGGTCAGAAATTTAAAAAAACTGGTTTTTTTTCAGAAAAAACTTCAATAATTTCAAATAATAATGAAAACATGTTAAAGTTTTACTGTCAATTGCCGCTCAAGGGTAAAATTATTAAAAACTTTTCCCAAACCAATTATCGAGGTATTGAAATTGCGGGGAAATTTGGGCAAGCAGTTAAAGCTGTTGCAGCTGGTAAAGTTGTGTCAGTAAATTCGGTTCTATATGGCTATGGTAAAACCATTGTCATTCAACATAACGCGATTTACATGTCTTCTTACAGTAATAACAATCGTGCTTTGGTAACAATAGGGCAGAAAATAAAACAAGGGCAAATTATTGCAGAAGTTGGTCGCATAGGTAAGAAACGCCCCTCAGTAAAATTTGAAATGCGCAAAAAAGGTAAATTGGTAAATCCAATGCCGTTTTTTGTAACAAAAAATTAATATGTTTAGACAGATTATTTAGCTTGGAGAAGGAGATTATGAAGGACGATTTAGTTGATTCAATGAGAAATGATGTAGATATGAGTTTTACCTCAAATCATGCTTTTGAAATAGAAGCTGCTTCTGTGGATAATTCAGCGGTAGATTTATTAACCGAAATTAAACCACCAGTTAATAATATAGAAGTAATTGATTTACCTAAAGAAAATAACTTTGATGCTACCTGTTTGTATTTAAATGGTTTAAGTAAGTCAAAGTTATTAACCGCAGAAGAGGAAAAATATTATGGCAAACATGCCTTATTAGGCGAAATGAATGCACGCAATATTATGATAGAAAGTAATTTGCGCTTAGTGGTTAAGATTGCTAGACGTTATTTAAATCGTGGTTTGCCATTATTAGATTTAATTGAGGAAGGTAATTTAGGTTTGATTCGTGCAGTGGAAAAATTTGATCCTGATCGTGGTTTTAGATTTTCAACTTATGCAACTTGGTGGATTCGCCAAACTATTGAACGCGCAATCATGAATCAAACTCGCACCATTAGACTGCCCATTCATATAGTCAAAGAATTGAATACTTATTTAAAAGCACAGCGACATTTAACCCAACAATCAGATCATGAACCTAGTGTGGAAGAAATAGCTGCATATGTAAATAAACCTGCAAAAACCGTGGAGAAAATTTTAAAATTAAATGATCGAGTTACTTCAGTTGATTTAACTTATGGCTATGATAATGAAAAGTCTATTTTAGAATCTATTGCTGATGATGATAAAAAAACTATGCCAGAATCCTTACAGGAAGAAGGAATTCAACAAAAAGTAGCTGATTGGGTCTATGAACTGTCTGAAAAACAACGCGAAGTTATTTGTCGTCGGTATGGTTTATGTGGACATGAAAATTCTACTTTGGAACAAGTTGCCAAAGAATTGGGTGTGACTAGGGAACGTGTACGCCAAATTCAAATGGATGGTTTGAAACGCTTAAAAGAAATTTTAGATTTTGGTGGTTATTCTTTTGAGACTATTTTTCATTAACATCCAAAACATACTTATACCAAATTGCATCCAGTCAATTAAATAAGCATTGCCAACGCTAAAATTATAATTTTTACTTTTTTATTACTGGATCTTTAATCATGCAAACCAGCATTCAAACAATCCCCTTAAATAATCTAGCACTAGCTTTTATACCAGTTCTAGCAGTGTTATGGTTATTTGTTAAATGGCGATTAAATACCATCCAAGCTCTACATGCAGTTCTAAGGATGTTAACCCAGTTACTCTTAATTGGCTATTTTTTAAATTATATTTTCACTAGTGAATCAGCCTACCTAATTCTAGCAACATTAATGCTTATGGTGTTATGTTCAAGTTGGATTGCAATTGGTAATATCGACAAAATTCAACGTTGGCAGCTATATAAAACCGTAGTAATTTCCATTCTAATTGGTGGCAGTATTATGTTGGCATTAATGACTCAAGCGGTAATTCAACTTGATCCATGGTATGAACCGCATTATATGATTCCATTAGGTGGCATGGTATTTGCTAATATAATGACCAATATTAGCCTTGCTGCTGAAAGATTTTATGTTGAATTCCAACGGGATGAAAATTATATTTCAGCGAGAAATATTGCCTTTAATACAGCAATGATTCCAGTGATTAACTCATTATTTGCAGTCGGCTTGGTCTCATTACCAGGCATGATGACTGGGCAAATTCTATCTGGAACTTCACCATTTATTGCCGCCCGTTATCAAATCATGGTTATGTGTATGATTTTTGCTTCATCAGGAATTTCCACTGCCTGTTTTTTAATGCTTATAAAACCTAAAAAATGATTTGCCTATAAAAACAAGCTTTCTTTTGTTATAATTTACGGCATTTTTATTTTAAAAAATTTCCTTATCTAATGAGCATATTACAAACAATAGCACCCATAACAATATTTAGCAGCATGCTATTAATTGGCTGTGCAAGTCCACTTAAACCACAACCAGAAAGCTTTGTAGAAATAACCCCTCCACCGATAAAAAAACATTTCGTTTCCGTAGCACAAGGCAAAAAATCATTAGATAAGCAATTAAAAAGTTGGAAAGCGGTTAAATATCGTTTTGGAGGTTTAAATAAACGTGGTGTAGATTGCTCAGGCTTCATTTACATGACCTTTTTAGAACAATATGGTATTAAATTACCCCGTAATACTCGCTCACAAGTAAAAATGGGTAAAGCAGTTAAAAGAAATGAATTGCAATTAGGTGATTTAGTGTTTTTTAGAGTTAATCGCAATGTAAGACACGTAGGTATTTATTTAAAAGATAACAAATTTATGCACGTTTCATCGCTTAAAGGTGTCACTACTTCAAGTTTACATAATTCATATTGGGTAAACAAATATTGGACCGCCAGACGTTTAAAACCTGTAAGTTTAAAGAAAGACTCTTAAAAAACAGTTTTTTCATCACAAGTTAATTGCTCAAACTTGTGATGAAGTATTAAGTTTTAATGACAAGCAAAGCCAGTGCTATGACGCACATCATGACTAGCATTGTGAATAACTTCTAATGGTGCAAAACCTACCACTGCTAAAATAAGCAACCCTAACAATCCAACTGCTAAAATTTGAGTGTTTTTGCTTATATTGGTAGCAGATTTAGCTTTAACTTGCGCAATTTCAGACATTGATTTCTCCTTGAGTATTGAATGAACTATCAAATTTACGGTTTAAAAATCCCGTACCTGCGCCGATTATAAGCCATAACAAAGCATTGGCAATACTGGTTTGTAAGATAAATTCTTCCCATAAAATAGTTAAGGTTTTAATTGCTTCTGGATTAGAATTAGCAAACCCATGAATTTCAGCAGTTGGCGCACCTAAAATATGCGGAATTAATAGCAAAATCAAACCTAAACCTTTGAATATTTTAGTATTAAAAAATAACAACCATAATCCAATAATAGTTCCAATAACCGTCATAATCCACCAAGCTTGACGATGTTCAATTTGAGCAGCTTCCATACCTGGAATTTCTGGAGGCAAACCTAAAGCAGGCGCAACAAAAACTGCTAAGTAAGCACATCCACCCCAAAACAAGCCTTTTTCTACACTAGCTACATTTTTTAATGCCATAAGGCTGGATAAAATTAATGCATATGCAAAACATATCAATACATTAGCCATTAAACTAAACGAAGTTCTTTCTGCACCATCATCAGGTGACCAAACTATTGGTATTATATCTGGAGTTCCAACTTCATAAGTTTCTGCAGCTAAAATAATTGGAGTAATAAAATATTCTTGATAAATGCTTAAACTTATTGCTGCCAACATTGCCACTGCGAATGCAGATAAAACTAAGTTTTTAAAATACATATTTTTCCTTAATTTGAAAATTTCAAATACACATCATAACGCAATAATTTACTCGTAAAAATTAAACTTGGTTTTCCACCTAAAGGCAACGCATAACTAGGACTTTTAACCACTACCCGCTTAGAAGTTGCTTCCCAAGCAGCAGCAAATAATTGGGTTCTATCTTCATCTTGTCCCAGTAATTTCTGCAAAACTTGCATAGGTTTTTTTGCTAACGCAGAATTTTTACGTTTCGGGGGAAACATTGGATCCAAATAAATACAATCTGGTGGTGTTTGCAATTGTGATAATAAAACAATAGCATCCCCTTGAGTTAATTTTGGTGCTTGCAATTGATGAGTTTGCACCCAAGTTAATTCCATTAAACGTTGAAAAGCATCTTGCAATAACACTGTCATAAGTTTTGAACGCTCTAAACATTGCACTTGATAACCTAAACGAAACATAAATAATGCATCTTGTCCCCAACCGGTAGTGGCATCTAACACTGTTTTGGTCTTATGACCCAAAGATTGCGCTAACACACCTTTTTTAGGTGCAGGATATGAGCGTTGCTCACCAGCACGTGGATGCACATTTACCCATAAACCCTCATTTTTTAGTGCAGATTTATCTAATAACCTAAGAATATTATCACTATAAGTTAAAAAAAAATCTTCGGCATAGTTCACATTAACAGCAGTATACACTGGCACATTTAAATAATTGGCTAAGCAATTAGCTCGCTCACAATCAGATTTATTTTGCATCCAAACGGCTAATTTACCTGTATAATGCGGTATTAAATTTGTCATAAATATTATTTTTGTAGTCTATAAAACAATTTTCACAAGTTACTTAACAGCAATAATTATTTCCCTGTAAAATCACCTTTTTTCATATTTTTTTCATGTTACGTCTTATTTATCTCAGCCAAATTTGCATCACAGCAATTAATACCCTAAACGAATGGATAGGTAAAACTGTTGCTTGGCTTACTTTATTCATGGTAATGCTAACGTTTATAATTGTAGTTTTACGCTATTTATTTGATATTGGCTGGGTTGCTATGCAAGAAGCAGTCACCTACATGCATGTAATTGTATTTATGTTAGGTATTTCCTACACCTTAAAACATGATGGACATGTGAGAGTAGATATTATTTATCAGCGTTGCAACCTTAAAACTCGCGCATGGATAGATTTTTTTGGAACCTTGTTTTTATTATTACCATTTACAGAATTCATTATCAGCAGTAGCTGGGAATATGTCAAAGAATCATGGGTAATCCGTGAAGGTTCTATGAATTCTGGCGGCATAGAAGCAGTATTTTTATTAAAAACCACCTTAATTATTATGGCCAGTTTATTACGCTTACAAGCTATAGCCTTATTACTAGAAAATTTAATCCGCGCACTTAATTTAGAGCATCTAATTATCAAGGCACCACAACAATGATGGCATTATGGATGTTTGCCGCAGTTTTCATAGTATTACTTTCAGGTTATCCAGTTGCCTTTGCTCTCAGTGGTACAGCACTAGCATTTTCAACTTTAGGCATTTATTTAGAACTATTTGATGCCGATTTTTTAGCTGCAATGCCAAATCGTTTATATGGCATTATGAATAACCAAACTTTATTAGCAGTACCATTGTTTGTATTCATGGGTGTAATGTTAGAACGCTCAAATTTAGCTGAAGATCTACTAGCCACGATGGCAGAATTATTTGGTTCATTACGCGGTGGACTAGGCGTTGCAGTTACTTTAGTTGGTATGTTAATGGCTGCGAGTACTGGAATTGTAGGTGCAACAGTAGTCACAATGGGTTTATTATCCCTACCGACAATGTTAAAAAATAACTACAGTCCAGCCATTGCCTGCGGTACAATTTGCGCATCTGGAACTTTAGGTCAAATTATCCCACCATCAATTGTGTTAGTTTTATTAGGTGATGTATTATCCAATGCCTATCAACAAGCACAATTAGACATGGGGATTTTCGCGCCAGAAACTATTTCTGTAGGCGATTTATTCACCGGCGCATTAATTCCGGGCTTAGGTTTAGTAGGCTTATATTTAATTTACCTAATTGGGGTAGCTTGGTTTTATCCACATTTAATGCCAGCACCAGCAAAAAAAACCACGCATTCTAAAGATTTTTACTGGCGCATTTGTAGTAGTTTACTGCCACCATTAGGTTTGATTTTATCAGTATTGGGTTCAATTATGGCAGGTTTAGCTACTCCAACTGAAGCAGCCGCAGTTGGAGCTATGGGAGCTACGATTTTAGCCATAGCAAAACACCAATTAAGCTTAGAAAAATTACAACAAGTCATGCGTAACACCACCCAAATAACTTCTATGGTGTTTATGATTTTAATTGGAGCAACCGTATTTTCCTTAGTTTTTCGAGGCTTTGGTGGTGATGAAATAATAATTGAATTGCTCTCAGATTTACCTGGAGAAAAATTTGGCGCAATCTTTATTGTCATGCTAGTCATGTTTTTACTCGGCTTTGTACTAGATTTTATCGAAATCACCTTTGTAATTGTCCCAATTGTAGGGCCAGTATTATTAAGTATGGGTATAGATCCAGTTTGGCTAGGAATCATGATTGCAATCAATTTACAAACATCTTTTTTAACTCCGCCATTTGGTTTTGCATTATTCTATTTACGCGGTGTAGCTCCCAGCTCAATTAGTACCAGCCAAATATACCTTGGTGTAGCTCCGTTCATTTTAATTCAACTACTTATGTTAGGAATTTTAGCAACTTGGCCGCAATTAGCAACTTGGTTACCATCAATCATTTATAATACTGGCACATGAAACATTTACTCTTATTATGTCTAATAACACTAATGAACGGCTGTGGACAAACTGGAGCATTATATTTACCCACAGAAACCAACTTAGACACAGCAACTAAACCGAAAACATAAATATGGATTATTTTACTTACCAGCAACAAAAACTTTTTGCCGAAAATGTAGCCATTAGCGATATTGTCGAAACGGTGGGATCACCATGTTATATTTATTCCAGAGCTACTTTAGAACGTCATTGGCATGCATTTAATAATGCTTTTGGCTCACATCCGCATTTAATTTGCTATGCTGTTAAAGCAAACTCCAATTTAGCTATTTTAAATGTTTTAGCTCGTTTAGGTTCTGGCTTTGATATTGTTTCTATAGGTGAATTAGAACGAGTCTTACAAGCAGGTGGAGATCCTAAAAAAATTGTGTTTTCAGGTGTAGGTAAACGCAAAGACGAAATTTTAGCCGCCTTAAAAATTGGCATTCGGTGTTTTAATGTAGAAGTCAGCGAAGAATTGGATCGCATTAATCAACTAGCCGCTTCAATTGGCGTAATAGCATCAATATCTTTAAGGGTAAATCCAAATGTAGATGCAAAAACGCACCCATATATTTCTACAGGTCTCAAAGAAAATAAATTTGGCCTTGAAACCAAGCTTGCATTAACTGATTATCAACGTGCAGCCAAAATGCCCAATTTAAAAATTGTCGGCATTGATTGCCATATTGGTTCACAATTAACTGAAACCCAACCATTTTTAGATGCTTTAGATAAAGTATTAACTATTATTCAACAACTAAAAACTCTGGGAATTAATTTAGAACACATTGATTTAGGTGGTGGTTTAGGAATTTGCTATCAAAATGAATTACCACCTGAACCTGCAGCATATGTAACTGCATTATTAAATCATTTAGGTACAAATAAGCATACAATATTCTTAGAACCTGGACGTGCAATTGCTGGTAATGCTGGTATCTTAGTTACAAAAGTAGAGTATTTAAAACCCACATCCGAGAAAAATTTTGCGATTGTAGATGCAGCCATGAATGACTTAGTCCGCCCAGCATTGTATGATGCTTGGCAAGAGATTATTCCAGTATATAAAACTAATAATGATAATTTACTCTGGGATATTGTCGGTCCTGTCTGTGAAACTGGAGATTTTTTAGGTAAACAAAGATTGTTATCCTTGGCAATAGGTGATTTATTAGCCATACGTTCAGCTGGTGCATATGGGTTTACTATGAGTTCTAATTATAATTCACGTCCCAAAGCTGCTGAAGTCATGGTAGATAAAGATCAAATTCATCTTATTCGTAAACGTGAAACCTTAAAGCAATTATGGGCAGGTGAAAAAATCTTGCCCACAAATTAAGTTGGCTCCACGAAATCATATATTAGGTTTATAAACATGTCAATTAGCACTAAATTTATTGAAAAAACCAATCCATTTGGTACCTATGTTGATATTCCACTAAATGCTATTGAATCATTAGAGCTGTCATATTCGAAAGAATTTAGCCAAAAATTAGCTAAATTGAATACTATGATGCGTGAAATGAATCAACTGCAAGATAATTATGCGATTTTTGATGTCGCTATGAAATATGCTTGCATGATAATAAGCTCTAATAGAGCTAGCATTGCCTTGATTAGTGAAGATAAAACTTTTTTTACCGTGATTTCTCAACAAGGATTATCTATACAAGAACCAAATAACTTTACGTTGCCAGCCGAAAAAACTTATATAGGTTATAGTTATGCTAAAGATTCAATTCTGTATAGAAAAAATCTCGCCATTACTAATTGCCCAACCGAAAAAAAATTATTTGCTGCTGGATTACGTTCAACCTTAATTGCCCCAATTATCAGTGGAGGCGTACGCTTTGGCACCTTAAATACAGGTAGCACACAAGAAGCAGGTTATAATGAAGACGATATTTATATATTTTCTCAATTAATAATGATTTTGGAAAAGTATTTAAATAATCTATATTTACGCGAAAAAATTAACAAACAAAATCAAATTTTGATTTCTCAAAATGAAGAACTTAAATCATTTGCATATCACGATCCATTAACTAAAATATATAACCGCCGTTATACTAATGCAGTATTGAAAAATGAGATTTTAAAATCTTCTGCATGTCTATCCATTATTATGTTAGATATAGATAATTTTAAAACTATTAATGACGATTTGGGGCATGATTATGGCGATCAAGTATTATGCGAAGTTACCAGATTAACTTTAAACTCAATTAGGTCTAATGATGTATTTTGCCGCTGGGGTGGTGAAGAATTTTTAATTGTTTGTTGTCAGACTAAGTTGTTAAATGCATATAATTTAGCTGAAAGAATCAGATTAACATATGTAAATAACAAAAGTGAGGTTTTGGATAAAGTAACTGCAAGCTTTGGTGTGGCACAATTAAACACGGACGATACTTTAAACACCTTGCTTAAGCGTGCTGACAACGCGTTATATAATTCCAAAAAATCTGGAAAAAATTGCTGCACCATGCTTGAGTAAGTCTCATTAAGGAAATAAAATAATGACTATCCTAGAGATTTTATTTATTCTAAGCATTATAACAATAGTAATTACTTGGATCTGGTTTGTAATATTAGGTTTTAAAGCAAACAAAAATTGGGGCTTTGGAATATTACTTAACCCCTTAATAACTCCATTTATATTTACAGTAAGATTTACCCGCAAAAGCCGAAAAATTATTTATTATTATGTTGCAAGTTTATTGTTTTTCATAGGCTTACAAATATATATTTACACAGCAACAACTAATTTTTATTTTGATTTTGCTAATACAATCAGCAGCATATTTCAAGTAGAAACTAGTGATAGCGAACCTATTGAAGTTGAAGCTATAAACCCTGATGTGTCAATTATTGAATCAAAAGAGACCATAAATTTAGATCCAGTAGTTAAAGCCCCAAAAATTATTAAACCTAAAGTAAAAACCCTGCCAAAACCTAAAACTCGGTCTTACAAAACCGTTAAGCTTGGAACTGCATCAAATTATTTATATAAAAAAATCATTATAACCACTGCGCATAAAAAACATAAAGGCATCTTATATTCATCCAATAATAATGAATTGAAAATCAAGCAAAAAATTCAAGGTGGTACAATTATTATGGGTATTAAACGCAGCAAAATTTTATCAGTTAAAGTTTATTTTTAACCTAACAATTATAATTATCAATGAAACTTGAATTTACAAAAATGCACGGTTTAGGCAATGATTTTGTGGTTATTGATGCAATTTCACAAATAGTTAATTTAACTCCCAAACAAATTAAATATATCGCCAATAGAAATTTTGGTATAGGTTGCGACCAATTATTATTAGTGGAAAAACCTGTTAATGCTAATGCAGATTTTAAATATAGAATTTTTAATGCTGATGGTGGTGAAGTTGCGCAATGTGGTAATGGTGCTAGATGTTTTGCCAAATTTGTCACTGATAAAAAATTAACTTCTAAAAAAGAAATTTGTGTTGATACTAATGCAGGTCAGTTAGTTTTACACTTAAATTCTAATGGCTCTAGCACTGTAAATATGGGAATTCCACAGCATCTTCCTAGTAAAATTCCAATCAAACTAGACAATAAATATCAAGCTCTGAAATATACGCTTACAGTGGCAAAACATGAATATAAATTAGCCGCTGTTTCCTTGGGAAACCCACATGCAGTCTTGCAAGTTAATGATATTGAACTAGCTCCAGTTAACACTTTAGGGGCTATTTTAGAAGCTCATAGTTTTTTTCCTGAACATGCTAATATAGGTTTTATGCAAATTATTGATAAACAAAATATTAAATTACGAGTTTTTGAACGTGGCGTAGGTGAAACTTTAGCTTGCGGTAGTGGTGCATGTGCAGCAGTAGTAATAGGAATTCAACAAGAATTATTATCTAATCAAGTAAATGTTATTTTGTCTGGAGGTGCATTAAACATAAACTGGCAAGGATATGGACAAGCTATTTTTATGACAGGTCCTGCGACAGTGGTTTTTACAGGTCAAATTGATTTAACTTAAACAATATAACCACCAATAAAACTACCGTCGAATCAGCACCCTATTAAAATATCTGCTAATATAGGACGCTATTGCTAATTATTTTTCCATTATTAATTAAGGATATATAACGAATGTCAGATCACGAATTACCTAAAGATGCAAAATCAAAAGGAATTCTATGGGGCTTTGGGCTTTTTGTTGCTTTGGTGCTAATTGTTCTCATTATTTTGGGATTTTGGTGGGGTAGTGAACCAGATTTATTTAATGTACAAGAAGAAGCTATTAAACGTTATGCCATAGAAGATATAGAAGACAACAATCCTGATGATATGCCAGTTGGTTATGTTTATACCAATACTTTAGCGCATATAGCTGAAATTTTAATGCATAAATCTGGTGGTTATATTACCAATGATGTTGCTCCTCCTGGACTGCTATTAGATAATATTAAAAACTGGGAATATGGCGCATTAGTTATGTTACGTGATGGAACCACAGCTTTAAGAAATCACTTTGCTAGAGACCAATCCCAATCAGCAGAAGATGATGATTTAGCAATCGCAGAACCTTACTTTTATTATGAGCGTAATTCTTGGGCATTACCATCCACAGAATCTGAGTATCAAAAAGGAATTGATGCTTTACATAAATACATGTCACGCTTAAAACATCCAAAAGGCAAACAAAAACGTGGACAATTTTATTCCCGTGCTGATAATTTATGGCAATATACTGAAGTTGTAATTAAACGTTTGGGAGGTTTATCCACTAGATTAGGTGCAAGTACCGATAGACACGAAGATTTTATTGTGATTAGTGGTTTGCCTATTGACCCATTATTAGACAGTTTTGGAGAAAATCAATCTCCGCTATTATCTAAAACTTCTTGGTTAGAAATTGATGATGTTTTTTATGAAGCTCGTGGTGCAAGTTGGGCTTTACTACATATTTTAAAAGCTATTAAGCACGATTTTGCTGACATTTTACTAGATAAACGGGCTATGCGTACAGTTGACACCATGATTTATGCCATGGAAAATGCCTTAACTCCTGTATTAAGTCCAATGATTTTAAATGGTAATGGCTTTGGATTATTCGCAAATTACTCTTTGTCAATGGCAAATTACATCGCACGAGCCAATGCCGCAGCTCTAGATTTACGTGATATTATGAATCGTGGTTAAAATAATTAATTAAGAGAATCCCTAATGCAAGAACAAATTAATGAAAACTTTAAAAAAATTAGTAGCTGGAAAAGAATATTTTTTATGGCTATTTTTGCTGTTATTATTGGATTAGTTAGAATCCTATTATGGGCAGTTATTTTCTTACAAATTGCTTCAATGTTATTGACTGGCACAATTAATGTAAATATATTGAATTTCGGACAAGCATTATCAAGCTATTTATATAACATATTATTATTCTTAACTTTTAATTCTGAAATACTACCATTTCCTTTTTCAGAATGGGATGTTAATCCAGACAATAATTTAACTAAAGTTAACAATACTGATAAAAATTCTAATTAAATATTAATGCTCATAAATATACTCTAATTTTAGATGATTTTTTAGAGTATAAAGTAATTCTTCAGCTTTAAAAGGTTTGGCAATAAAATCATCACAGCCAGAATTTAAAATACTTATTTTTTTATCTGTGAACGCGGCTGCCGTAATAGCAATGATAATTGGTTGTTTATTAGCCAATTTTCTCAAAGTTTGTGTAGCCTCGTAACCATCCATTTTCGGCATTTTCATATCCATTAAAACTACGTCAGGCTTCCAATCCAACCAAATTTTAATGCTTTCAAAACCACTTTCTGCCTCTTGAAGTTTAAATCCTAAAGGCGACAATATAGCTCTAATTAACAATCTATTAGATTCTAAATCATCCACAATTAATATTTTATATTCTTGTTCTGTATTCACACCTATAACTTTTGCTACTGGAAGTTTTACTTGAACATCTGAATCTTGCTTTAATTGCAAATTAAATTTAAAACAAGCGTTTTTATTGGTTTGCATTTCAAAATTAATTGAACCTTGCATTAAATTTATGAATCTTTGACTAATTTTAAGTCCTAATCCTGTACCTTCTTTAACTTCTTCATCTAATGCATGCTTAAAATTTTGAAAAATAGGTAATTTATTTGTTTCTGAAAAATTATCACTTACATAATCTATTTCAAAATAAAATTTTACAGTGTTTTTAAGTAAAACTTGGTAATCTATTTTAATAGTTATTTTGCCATTTTCAGTAAATTTAATAATATTATCAACTAAATTAGCAAAAATTTGCTTAAGCTTGGTTTTATCACCTTGTAAATAATCAGGTAATTCATTATCACATAAAATTTCTAAAGTAATATTTTTGAATAACAATTTTTCATGGAATAACTCTTGTATTTCATGCAGAATACTTAATAAATTAAACTTAGTTATTGATAAACAAGAATGAACTGAATCATTTTTGGTAAGATCTACTATATTGTTGATTAACTTTAATAAATTTTCACCATTTTCAGAAATTACTTGTAAATTTTCACGTTGTTGTAAGGTTAAGTTTTTTTGATCTTCCATTATATAAGAAAACCCTAAAATTGCATTTAATGGAGTTCGTAATTCATGCCCCATATTAGCTAAAAACAAATTCTTAGACTCACTTGCTTCCAAAGTTTCTATAATTATTTTGGATAACACCGCATTCTTCTTAGTTAATTGATGTTGTTCTTTGTTTAATTGCATTACACGAACATCAGTAATTAATTTCATCTTAATAGTTCTACCAGTTAAAATTAATAATGTAACTAATGCGAAACTACAAAGTATAAATCCACTAAATAGTGTTAACCATAAATTCCAAGATGAATTTAAATTAAAATTATCTAAGTTATGATTTAATGATATGGTATTTTGAATAATTTCTATATGATTAAGCAAATATAAACTAATAACTGCCAAATAAATTATACTGCTTAAAATTGATATTGGTTTAATTCTTTGATGCCATAATTTTCTTGGATTAGCAAAAAATATTAACAGTATTGGGGTAAAAATAATCATTCCCATGCTGTTGCCTAACCATCTTATTAACCAAGTAATAAAATAATCATATTTTGGGATATACCCTAGTATTGTCAATATAGTAGTGCTTAAAGTCGATGAAAACAAGCAACTCATACAAACTAAGAATACAAACCTAAAAATTGAAAAATCTTCAATTAATGGGTTATTATTTGGCAAATAATGTTTTAAAAGACTTAAAATTACTAAAGTTTGGATTATGGCAACACTTGAAAAAATTAGACTTAAAAAAATTATATCTTTAAGTTCATAATTATAAGGACTTGCCCACAAAAAATAATAATAAATTAATAATTCAGATATGAATACAATAATTGCAGTCTTATATCCATATAAATAACATCCTGCTAATGCAATACCAGCAGTAGACCAAAATGGGACTAAATGCACAGGAATAATTTCAAATAGAAAAACTATTTGAAGGGTTATAAAATATGCCAGACTAAAACTTAAAAAAAATTTTCCAAAAGAGTAATAAATATTCTTATTTTCAATGTTCATTTTAATCTCCCAACGCTTATTTTAAGGCAAGAAACTCACTGTAACATTTTTGTAAAATTTATCTGATGTTTTTCCTAATACTATTTACGTTTAGTTAGACCAATAAGTTCTATTAGCTATAGCATAATTGAAATTACACTTAGAATCTGCTCATAATATCGAATAAATTCAACAAGTATTAAATTTTAATTGCAAAAACTATTTACGTAACATAATTAATGCATAATAATCAGCAATTAATTAATATCTGTTCTTATCATTACATCTGCCCGAGTTTGCAAACTATTTAATAC
Organism: Methylococcaceae bacterium; assembly: GCA_030627285.1. GTDB lineage: Bacteria > Pseudomonadota > Gammaproteobacteria > Methylococcales > Methylomonadaceae > WTBX01. Next base: position 17,387 of record DAOUSJ010000042.1, read on the forward strand.
CGCATTAAAAGTAGCCTGACTAAATGCTTTACT
>DAOUSJ010000014.1 GCA_030627285.1 Methylococcaceae bacterium
GTATCCGCAAGTGTAGAAACCAAAGCCAAATCATGGCTAATTAACCATAATGCCATGCCAGTTTGTTGTTGCAAACGTTTTAATAACTCTAAAATTTGTGCTTGAATAGTGACATCTAAAGCAGTTGTAGCTTCATCAGCAATCAGTAAATCTGGTTTGCCAGCCAATGCAATTGCAATCATCACACGTTGGCGTTGACCTCCAGAAAGTTGATGTGGATATTCTTTGCTACGACGTTCAGGCTCAGGAATTTCAACTTGCTTTAATAAAATTAATACCTGTTGTTTAATTTCAAGTTTGGATAATTTTTCATGAATAGTTAAAACTTCCGCAATTTGCGCTCCAATAGTCATGACTGGATTTAAACATGACATTGGATCTTGAAAAATAAAGCCAATTTTACCGCCGCGAATTTTACAAAATTGGCGTTCAGATAATTCTAGCAAATCTAAATTTTGCAAGCGCATGGAATCAAAGCTTACTTGAGCGTTTGGAGGTAATAAGCGTAAAACTGATAATGCGGTTAAGGATTTGCCAGAACCAGATTCACCCACTAACGCAAAAGTTTGTTGGGGATAAATTTCAAAGCTAAGATTATTTACTACTTGCTGGTCTTTAAAAGAAATATTTAACCCAGTAACGCTTAATAATGGTATTGACATGAATCTAATTGGTATATACGGAAAATAATAATTTAAATTCAATTAACTCTGTGGTTCTAATAGCAGTCATATCTAAAATACATTGGTTAGCTAACATTCTATGTAAAGCCCCGCCGTCTGGAGCTTTATAAAATTTACATTGTGCATCTCTATATTTTAACCATAAACGTTGCAACGTAGTTAATTCGCGTTGTCTAGCCAAGGTTAAGCTGTTTTTTAATTCATTATAATGTTTATTTAATAGCGTGTCTTGTTTCTTCAATTCGGTGTTAATACAAAAAATTATTATCATTGGGTCTCCATAATCATTGGATTTTTCAAGACATGCTAAATATTGTGGGGAATATTTTATTTCACTTTGTGCCATTGCTGACATACTGCATAAACATACTATTAAAGATAAAATTGTTTTCATTTGACCAACCTATTTTGAGACTAACATTTCCACCGCTAGACTTGCCATATTTTTTGAACCGCCGCCTGTGCCTAGCTGTTGTTTGATTTCGCTAAGTGCTTGATGGATGGCGTTAGTATAATTGTTCTGGATCAATAATTTATTAATTTCGGTGGACAATGTGATTGGGTTAGCATTTTGTTGGATTAATTCTGGCACAATTTTTTTCCCTGCAATAATATTTGGTAAGCCAATCATGTTAATTTGAATTAACCATTTTCCTAGCAAATATGTTAAAGGCGCAACCTTATAGATAATCACCATGGGAATTTTTAATAATGCGGTTTCTAAAGTTATTGTACCTGAAGTGGTCATTACAGCATCACAGCATTGGATTGCATCATATGGTAAATGCTTGATTACTTTAATATTTAGTGGATATTTGCTTAAGTGATATTCTATATTAGCATCAGAAATGGATTCAGCTTGTGCTAATACAAATTGTACTGTTGGATCTTGAGCTTGAATTAATTTAGCTGCTTGTAACATTACTGGCAATAAACGTTTGATTTCATTATGTCTACTTCCAGGTAATAAGCCTATTATTGGTTGTTTAGGATTCAGTTTAAATTCTTGTAGTGCCATTGATTTACTGAATTTTGGTTGCACGCTATCTACACTAGGATGTCCTACATAACGCACTGGAATATTTTCAGCGGTATAATATGCAGTTTCAAAGGGAAAGATTACCGCCATCATATCTATTGCTTTACCATAGGTTAATACGCGCTTAGGTCGCCATGCCCATACTTGTGGACTCACATAAAACAAAACTTTGATGCCATGTTGTTTGGCAAATTGAGCTAATTTTAAATTGAATTCTTTATAATCCACACAGACCAATAAATTTGGACGTAATTCTAGCAAATTTTGTTGCAAATGTTTTAAGGTACGACGAAGTTTAGGGTATTGTTTGATTACTTCAAATATGCCAATTACGCCCATGTTGCTAGAATCAACTATTAATTCAATTCCAGCTTGGCGCATTTTTGTGCCACCCATACCCGTAGCAATAATGTTAGCATGTTGTTGTTGTAATTCCAAAAACATAGCAGCCGCATGTTGATCGCCTGAAGCTTCACCAGCACTAAAAAATATTTGTATTGGTTTCAAGAACTTATTTAGCTTGCTGTAAGCTGGTTTTAATGATGGAAACCACTTGTTCGACAGTTTCAATCGCGGTATTTGCACATATAGGTAGGGAAATACATTGGCTGGCTACTGTTTCTGTGTGAGGTAATTTTAAACCGTCACATTCAGCTTTAAACACTGGTTGTTGATGTAATGGAATTGGATAATATACCGCACAGCCAATTTGTTGGGCTTGTAAGTCGGCTAAAAGTACATCTCTATAAGGTGATAATAAGGTGTATTGATGATATACATGCGTGCCAATATTATCTACAAATGGTGTAATTACAGCATCTAAATCGTTTAATAAGTGTGAATATAAGGCGGCAGTATCACGTCGAGCTTGATTATATTTATCAATGCGTTTTAATTTGGCTCGCAAAACTACCGCTTGAATATCATCTAAGCGACTATTAAAGCCTACAATTTCATGTTGATAGCGTTTACTAGAACCATGATTGCGCAGTTGTTTGATTTTGGCTGCAAGGGTATCTGAATTGGTGGCAACTAAACCAGCATCTCCAAATGCACCTAAATTTTTACTGGGAAAAAAACTATAGCCAGCAATATCACCTATAGAGCCTACTTTTTGTCCTTGAATATCGGCTCCAAATGCTTGCGCACAATCTTCAATTAAAGTTAGATTGTATTGTTTACATAGCCTTTGGATGGCAGTTAAATCAGCAGGTTGACCAAATAAATGTACTGGTAAAATAGCTTTGGTTTTAGAATTAATTGCAGCTTTAATTGCATTCGGATCAATGTTGAATGTTTGTGGGTCTATATCAACAAATATAGGTTTTGCGCCCACATATTTAATTGCTTCAGCCGTAGCTATAAAGGTAAATGCAGTGGTAATAACTTCATCACCATGACCAACTCCAGCGGCCAAGAGGGCTAAATGTAAGGCATCAGTTCCAGAAGCAACACCAATAGCATGTTGCACGCCTAAATAGTTTGCAGCTTCAGTTTCAAATGCGCGCCCATTAGCACCAAGAATAAAAGCAGTATTCGCAATTGTAGCTGCCATTCCAGCTTCTATTTCTGCATATTGGGCTTTTAAATTAACCATTGGAATCATGATGTGAGTAGCCTATTAAGTTGTTTGTTGTGCTAATAAATCAGTAATTTTGATGGCAGTTGCTAATGCTTGTCTGCCTGCTACGCCTGAAACTAAAGGTGCGGTGTTAGTTTGAATACAATTAATAAAAGCTTGAATTTCTGCCAATAAAGCATCACTATTTTCAAATACCATTTCTTCAGTATTAATTTCTGGAATTCCAGGAAACATTTCTTTAGTACCAGTTTTATGGGTAGTCAAAGTTTTAGTTTGAAAATTTACACTTATGTAAGCACTTGGGCAAAATAAGCGCATTTTACGTTCCATTTTTAAACTAATTCTACTTGCAGTTACATTCGCTACACAACCATTTTTAAAGGTTAAGCGAGCATTAGCAATATCGGTATCTTGAGTTAAAACTTTGGTGCCACTAGCATCAATTTTTATTATGTCACTATTTACCAAGGATAAAATAATATCAATATCGTGAATCATTAAATCCAACACCACGCTTACATCATTTGCGCGTGGATTAAATGGCGACAAGCGATGTGATTCAATAAATACTGGTTGATTTTCAGTAGTTTTTAAAGCCAAAATTGCAGCATTAAAACGCTCTAAATGTCCAACTTGGAGGGTTAATTGATTTTTATTGGCAATTTCAATCAGTTCATCAGCCTGTTCTAATGTAACAGTAATCGGCTTTTCAACTAACACATGCGCGCCAGCATTTAAAAAATCTTTAGCTACTTTATAATGTAAACATGTGGGAACTACAATACTAACTGCATCTACTGAACCTAATAAAGCTTGATAATCAGTATAGGCTTTGGCATTGTGTTTTTGCGCAATTTTGTTAGCAATTTCAGTATTAATATCAACTACAGCTACTAATTCACAATTTGGCAAATTAGCATATTTTTCCGCATGAAATTTACCTAAATAACCTGTTCCAATCACTGCGCATTTAAGTTTTTTCATTAGTTAAGATTCCGTTTCAGAGACTTTATCTGCTACTAATAATTCACCTTCACAAGGTGTTGAATATTTACAGCTTTTTTGTGGGCATACTTTTTCTGTGCCACGCCGTTTAGTAGTTTTAATAGTTAAAATAGGATGATGACATTCAGGACAAGCTTCGGCAATTGGTGGATTCCAGAGTGCGTATTTACATTTGGGATAATTGGCGCAGGAATAAAAAACTTTACCTGATCTAGCTTTGCGTTTCAGAATATGCCCATCTTTACAGTCAGGACAATTAATATTTGTGTCTTCAGGTTTTTCTAATGGTTCTATGTGTTTACAGTCTGGATAGGAGCTACAGCCAATAAATTTACCATATTTACCATTTTTGAAGATTAGATTAGATTCGCATTTAGGACAAGTTCTATCAGCAACTATTTCAGGTTCTGATTGTGAGCCATCATCATTTAGATTGCGAGTATAATTACATTCTGGAAATTGGGTGCAACCAATAAAACGTCCATTGCGACCCAAACGAATTGATAATGGATGTTCGCATTCAGGGCATTTTTCATCCAAAGCTTCTTGGGTTACGTCTTTACGTTGAACAGATTTTTCTTTTTCAACAATTAAATCTTTGAATGGTTGCCAAAAATCTGCCATCAATGGAATCCAATCTGTTTCTCCTCTAGCTACTGCATCCAAATTGTTTTCTAAATTCGCCGTAAAATTGTAATCTACATATTGGGTAAAATGTGCAGTTAAGAATTTATTAACAATTTTGCCAACATCTGTGGGATAAAAACGTTTGCTATCTAAAGTTACGTATTCTCGATTTTGCAGTGTAGAAATAATCGTAGCATAAGTTGAAGGTCTGCCAATGCCATGTTCTTCAAGGTCTTTTACCAAACTAGCTTCACTATAACGTGCTGGTGGTTCAGTGAAATGTTGATGTGCAACAATATCGTTTACTGGGATGTACTCACCTTTAGATAAAGCAGGTAAAAAATGTTCAGTGTCATCACCATCTTTTTTATCATCCTGACTTTCCAAATACACTGCCATAAAGCCTGGATTTGCAATCGTAGAACCTGTTGCCCGAAAAATATTTTCTGAATGTCCACATTGAAAATCAATTGCTAGCAAATGCAAAGTAGCATGAATCATTTGACAAGCTAAAGTACGTTTCCAAATTAAGTTATATAATTTATATTGTTCAGGAGTTAAATAAGTTTTTATTTCATTGGGTAAATGCTGAATTGTAGTGGGACGTATAGCCTCATGGGCTTCTTGAGCATTTTTGGATTTGGTTTTAAATGTCCGGATAGTTTTAGGGACATTTTCAGCACCATATTTATGGGTAATTAATTCTCGAATTTCAGTTAATGCTTCATTAGACAAAGTAACCGAATCAGTTCGCATGTAGGTTATAAGTCCAGCAGTTTCACCGCCTATCTCAATACCTTCATATAATTGTTGGGCTACAATCATAGTGCGTTTGGTAGTAAATCCAAGCTTGCGTGCGGCCTCTTGCTGTAAAGTTGAGGTGGTAAAAGGTGCTGCTGGATTGCGTCGCCTTTGTTTAGTTTCAACTTTGACAACTTGAAGTTGTCCTTGAGCTATAAAGTTTAAAGTCTGTTCGTTTGTGATCGCAGTTTCAGCATTTGTAACTTTAAATTGAGTTTGTTTTTCACCAGCAAAATAAGTTAATTTAGCTTTAAATTTTTGTTGCTGCGTACTTAATTCTGCATCTATACTCCAATATTCACGGGCTTTAAAAGCTTCTATTTCTGACGCACGTTCTACAATCATTCTTAATGCTGGGCTTTGTACTCTGCCAGCAGATAATCCGCGTCTAATTTTTTTCCACAATAATGGTGATAAATTAAAGCCAACCAAATAATCTAATGCTCGTCTAGCTTGTTGAGCATATACCATATTCATAGATAGTTCACTAGGATTGGCAATCGCTTCGGTCACAGCTTTTTTAGTAATTTCGTGAAATACTACTCGATGCACATCTTTATTCTTAAGCAGTTTTTTGGCTTTTAAAATTTCTAATAAATGCCAAGAAATAGCTTCACCTTCACGATCTGGATCAGTAGCCAAATATAAATTATCAGCAGTTTTTAAAGCTTTAATAATTTCTTGTACATGTTTTTGATTGCGATCAATCATTTGGTATTTCATCGCAAAACCATTACTAGTATCTACTGCGCCTTCCTTGGGAATTAAATCACGCACATGCCCATATGAAGCTAATACTTTAAAAGTTTTACCTAAATATTTTTCAATTGTTTTAGATTTTGCAGGTGATTCTACAATGACGAGATTTTTACTCATAAGATAGTTACAAACCAGTGGTTTAATGTAAATAAGCTGGGGTTAAATCATATACGATGTTTTCCATGCGCATAAAAGCAACTTCATCATCAGATCGGCTTAATAATACCATTAAGACTATCCATTTTAATTCTTCCAGTGAAACTTTATCGACTTTTAAGGCTAAGGCTCCACTGATTACAGTTTCTCTATGCGCTGGGGATAAGATGCCAGTGTTTTCAAGAAATAATAATAAGCTTTGACAATCTTTATCTAATTTATGTTGTTCAGATTCGGCAAAAATTCTGAAACTAGATGTTAGATTCTCAATTGATTCTTGAACATTTAAGAAATCCAGCCAATCAAAAGCTTGATTTACATCAGGTTTCTCAAAGCCAGCGGCAATTAATTCATCAGTGATAACATTGGTGTTAGTTAAGGTTTCAATTTGATCTTCCAAATAATTTTCGAAGATATAAATAAGGACATCGAACATATTTTCTTTCATAAGCATAATTTATTTTGTACGTAAGTAACCACCACCAGGTGCGGCACTAAGGTATCCTTGTAGTTCTAGCAGTAATAACATGGATGAAATAACGTCTACTGAATAACCTGTTGCTTCAACTAAAGTATCTACTGATGTAGGACTAAACAAGATAAGATTCAATAGCTTTTGTTGGGCAAGGTCAAGTTCTGAATGCGCTTTTATTGGAGTTTCAAAGCTATGTTGTTGATTATATTGACCTAGCTCTTGTAAAATATCGGCAGTAGTTTCGACTAGCTTTGCGCCTTCTCGAATTAGGGCATTACAACCACGAGCTAAGGGTTGATTAATAGCACCTGGAATTGCAAAAACTTCCCGATTTTGTTCCAATGCCATGCGGGCAGTAATCAAAGAACCACTTTTTTTGGCAGCTTCTACCACCAATAATCCTTGACATAAACCGCTAATAATTCTATTTCTACGTGGAAAATTTCCTGCCATTGCATTGGTTCCAGGGAAAAATTCCGAAATAATTACCCCCTTGTTGACAATTTCTGTGGCTAAAGCTTTATGTGTAGCTGGATAGACTCGATCTAAACCAGTGCCAGCAACTGCTATAGTATTTCCAGTGGCTTGTAATGCGCCTTTATGACCTTCTGCATCAATTCCCAAGGCTAAACCACTGCTAATGGAAAATCCTTGTAAAGCTAAATTATACGCAAACTCAAATGCAGTTTGTTTGCCTAATAATGATGGGTTTCTGCTGCCCACAATCGCTATTTGGGCTGTAGTCAATAGTTTTGGATTTCCGCGCACAAATATTAGCGGTGGCGGGTCAAAAATTTGTTTTAATTGTGGTGGATATTCTGGATTTGAATAACAAATCAAATGATTATTTTCCAATTCTAACCAACGTAAATCTTGTTCTACTAGATTCCATGCGGGTTTTTGCAAGGCATTTATAATGGATTCTTTGAGACCTAAAGCTCTTAAAGCTTGATTAGATTCGTTAAATATTGCTTCAGGTGTGTGAGTTGATAAAATTTTTAGAAAGGTGCGACTTCCAACTCCAGAAATTCTTGCTAATGCTAACCAATGTTTCATATGAATACTTTAGGGGGTGCGAACTTTATCTAAAATGTGAATTGGAGCGGTAGATTTCATTACTAAAGCATAACTAACTCGTTTAAAAACTCTGAAAATCATTAAAGTGCCAGCAATTTCTTCAGGCAATTGAATTTCTTCATTATTTTTAAATGGATCTTTAATTACGCGACCACGTTGATAAATGTTCAGAATATGCCCTTGTTTTAAATTTTCTCGTAGACCTTTATCAATTACTACAATATCCAAATGACCAATTTGAGAGACTCCATTCAGAACATTGAGAATGCTACCATAAATTCTGCTAGATGGTGGTTCAGGGAAAAAATTTAATGAAAATTCATCTTCATTGCTAGGCATTAAACGATCTCCAACTCGAATTTCACTATCAGATTTAATTAATCTTAAAGTAGCTGGATCACCGGCTTTATTTAATAAGGCATCACCAATATATAAAGCTTCATAACCTAAGATTGCGCCAGTTTCAGGACTTAAATACGGTTTTCCTTGTCGGTATACAGTGTAATTTAGTGTTTGCGGGTTTAATATTTGACGTACATAAATTCTATCACCTGCACCTGCAACTACATGGTCGTCTGGAAAATCAATTACATAAGGTGAAGTTTGTAATTCATTCGTTTCTAAAACTTTAGGTGAACTTAAAAATTGCGCAATTGCATCTGGAGGGATCATTTTAATTGCCGATTCTAACACTGAAGTTCTAATGCTAGGGTAGAGTTTTACTTCACGTCCACGAGTGTGTCGGATACTTGGTTTTCCATTCACAATTTCAAAAGATAAAATATCGCCAGGAAAAATTAAATGCGGATTTTTGACTTGTGGATTTTTATGCCACACTTTAGGCCATAATCTTGGTTGCTGTAAAAATTTTCCAGAGATACTCCATAAAGTGTCACCTCGCTTTACAGTATAATTGTCTGGACGATCAGATTTTATTTTTAATGGTTCTGCGTTAATTTGCAGGCTTATAAAAAGCACTACAATGAAACTTAATCTTTTCCTTAAAGTCATCGTTTGCAACCTGTGATATTGCGTAATCTAAATATAAAGTTTAGATGAATTCAGATAAAATTGTCGCAATTTAATCTTTTGGAGGCTTTAATGGCATTATTACCTATTCTTGAATTTCCTGATCTACGTTTGCGGACTCAAGCATCATTTATAACAACGGTTGATACTAAAATCAAACAATTGGTGGATAATATGATAGAAACTATGTATTCAGCTGATGGAATTGGTTTGGCTGCTACTCAAGTGAATATTCATAAACGCTTAATTGTAATTGATACTAGTAAAGAAAAAGACACTCCATTATGTTTAATTAATCCTGAGATCATTAGCATTACAGGGATTGAGGAATCAGAAGAAGGTTGTTTATCAGTGCCAGGTTTTTTTGAAACAGTAAAACGTGCAGAAAAAATTACTATTAAGGCTTTAAATCGTGAAGGTGAAGCTTTTGAACTTGAAGCCGAAGGTTTGTTAGCTGTGTGTATTCAGCATGAAATGGATCATTTAGATGGTAAGTTATTTGTTGATTATTTGTCGGCATTAAAACGGCAACGGATTAAAGCTAAATTGCTTAAACAACAACGTCAACAGCGTAAATAATATTATTGAGGCATAAAAAAAGCCCTTATGCTATATCATATACATAAGGGCTATTTAACTAATAAATAACTAGTTATTGAGGAATAACATTTGTTGCGGTTAAACCTTTTGTACTTGTTTCACTATCAAAACTCACTTTTTGTTCTGGATTTAATATTTTAAAACCTTCACCTAAAATAGCTGAATGATGTACAAATACATCTTCTCCACCTTCTTCAGGCTCAATGAAACCAAAACCTTTAGTATTATTAAACCACTTGACGGTACCTATTGCCATGTTACAACTGTTCCTTTAATCTTTGCTAGTTTACATATGTAAAACTGTATGTTAAAAACTTGCTTCATCTAAATAGGTTGAAATATGTTGCCCATTTAAGTTCACAATATTAAATCATAGTGTTTAATCTCAACACTTGTTTTGATTCAGAGCCTATTGTACTGTTAATTGCTAGTTAATGTCATTAGAGGATTATAATTCCCTTACGAATTTAGTTAAAATTTAGAATATATGAATTAATATGTGTTTCAGAAAAAAATCGGGATATATTTTTTACAGTAAGAATTAGTATCTTAGCGTGTTATTATTTAACTGAATTTTCTTAATTTGGATGGGATAGCATATGAAAGCAGATATTGGTCTAATTGGTTTGGCAGTGATGGGACAAAACTTGGTTCTCAACATGAATGACCATGGTTTTAAAGTTGCAGTTTTTAATCGTACTCATAGCAAAACTGCCGATTTTTTGGATGGGGCTGCTAAAGATACTACAATTATAGGTGCTGAATCTATTGATGAACTATTGAATAGTTTAGCTTCACCCAAAAAAGTTATGTTGATGGTTAAAGCTGGACAGGTAGTTGATGATTACATAGATTTAATCGCGCCTAAATTAGCTGCTGGAGATATTATTATAGATGGTGGAAATTCTTTATACACTGATACGAATAGACGAACTGATGCTTTAAAGCAACAAAATATTTTGTTTGTAGGCACTGGAGTTTCAGGTGGTGAAGAAGGCGCGCGCCATGGACCTTCAATTATGCCTGGTGGTAATCCAGCTGCTTGGGAAGCGGTTAAACCAATTTTTCAAGCAATTTCTGCAGTTGTTGATGATTATCCATGCTGTCAATGGGTGGGCGATCAAGGCGCAGGACATTATGTAAAAATGATTCATAATGGTATTGAATATGGCGACATGCAGCTAATTTGTGAAGCTTATCAATTATTATCTGAAGGTTTGGGGCTTAGTAATGATGAAATTCAAGCGGTTTTTAGTGAATGGAATTCAGGACAATTACAGTCATACCTAATTGAAATCACCGCGAATATTTTAGCTTTCAAAGACACTGATGAAACACCTTTATTAGATAAAATTTTAGATTGTGCTGGACAAAAAGGCACAGGTAAATGGACGGCTATTAATGCTTTGGATTTAGGCATTCCATTAACTTTGATTGCTGAATCTGTATTTGCACGCTGTTTGTCTGCACAAAAAACTGAACGTGTGCAAGCAGCAGTCAAATTACCAAAACTTGCAGTTGAATTTACTGGTGATAAAGCTAGTATGGTGCAAGCTATTGGCGAAGCTTTATATGCAGCTAAAATTATTTCATATGCGCAGGGGTTTCGTTTAATCAAAGAGGCGGCCCAAGAATATTCTTGGAAATTAAATTATGGTGAAATTGCTTTAATGTGGCGTGGAGGTTGTATTATTCGCAGCCAATTTCTAAACAATATCAATGATGCTTATCAAGCAGATCCAAATTTAGATAATTTATTACTTTCAGATTATTTTGCTGAGATTATGCAAAAATCGGAAGCTGGTTGGAGAAAAGCTATTATTTTAGGTGTAGAGCAAAGTTTAGCCACACCAGTTTTATCTTCAGCATTAGCATTTTATGATGGTTATCGTAGTGAATGTTTGCCAGCTAATTTATTGCAAGCTCAACGAGATTATTTTGGCGCACACACTTATGAACGCACAGATAAACCTAGAGGCGAATTTTTTCACACTGATTGGACTGGCACTGGTGGTAAAACTGCATCTAGCATTTATAATGTCTAATTATTAGTTAATACTTACTATGTATTTGGTGAAACTTATCCAGATGCATAGTTTCAATCACAATTTCAGTTAGATAAATTGCAATGCAGTTATTAAAAAATCGTAACTATTGTTGGGTATGGATATTATTATCCAGTCTCATTTTGTTTCAGAATCAAGCGTTTGCCCATGGGGTGGATACGGATACAGCTTATTTTTTAACCAAAAATAATGGCTTAGCTATCGGAGCTTTCTCCTACATTGGCGCAAAACATATGGTTACTGGCTATGATCATTTGTTATTTTTGCTAGGGGTGATATTTTTTTTATATAATCGCCGCGATATTTTACTTTATGTCAGTTTATTTACTTTAGGACATAGTATTACTTTATTATCTGGAGTTTTGGCGCAAATTAACGTAAATGCCTATTTAATTGATGCCATCATTGGACTTTCAGTAGTATATAAAGGTTTTGATAATTTATCTGGCTTTAAAACTGTGTTCAATTGGCAGCCAAATCCAAAATATGCAGTATTAATTTTTGGCTTATTTCACGGCTTTGGCTTAGCTACTAAAATTCAAGAGTTAAATCTACCCTCAGAAAATCTATGGCAAAATTTAGTAGCATTTAATTTTGGGGTTGAATTAGGGCAAGGCATTAGTTTAATCTTTATTTTATTAGCCTTAAGTTTTTGGCGACACCATCGTAGTTATAATCAGCTCGCGAATATAACTAATACTTTATTAATGTCTGCTGGACTAATACTTTTTGGTTATCAGCTCACTGGTTATTTTATTAATTCAATCTCATGAACGAAATCAAACCATCATTACCTACATTAGCACAATTATATGTATCTACTATCTGGGCAATTGTGCTTGCAGTGGTAATTTTACTTACGGCAGTATTACCAGCTGAATATGCTATTGATCCCACTGGCTTAGGCAAAGTTTTAGGCTTTACGCAAATAGCAATGGCAAAAAAAGAGCAGAAATCCAGATTATTAACGCAAAAACCAGCAATTGTAGCTCCGAAAATTCAAGAAGTTGATCCTGCTAGAGTTACAGCTACTTTGAATTCCTTAAGTCCAGAAAAAATGTCAGTATGGAAAGACACAGTAACTTTAATTATTCCACCGCTGAAAGGTTTAGAGTATAAATTTTATTTTCATCGCGGACAACAATTTGAATTTTTATGGTCTACAACTAAAGGCGAAACCCTTGAATTTGATTTTCATGGTGATCCTAAAGGCAATCATCCAGATGATTTTGTAAGTTTTAAACTTGCTACAGAAAATAAATTTAGTGGCAGTTTAGTTGCACCATTTGCCGGCAAAATTGGTTGGTATTGGGAAAATAAAACTCGCTTACCAGTTACAGTTATTTTAAATACCCGTGGAGATTATCGGATTATTGGCAAAATTTAATAATTCATATTAGGAGTTTTAGTTTCAGTAATTGTATAACCTTCTGTGTAACCATTCGCAGCACAAATAGTATATTTTTCTTGAGGATAGGGATTATTGTAATTTTTGTGCTGTAATTTATCTTGTTTGCCACGAATGAAACCAGACTCATAATTTTGGTAATCTTCATCAGTAGGATATTGTTGATCCAAATCAATGCTTTTCATTTTTTCAAAAGTTTCTACAAATGCACCTGACATAATTCCACCTACCATTGCCACTAAACCTAGCGACATAATGGCATAAAAGCCAGTAAAGAGTTTGCCAATTAATGACATCGGGATGTGATCGCCATAACCAATGGTAGTTAAGGTAATTAAACCCCACCACATAGCGCGTGGAATGGAACCAAAAGCTTCAGGTTGGCGTTCACCTTCCAAAGCATACATACAGGCTGAAGCGATTAAGATTGCAAAAAAAGTTAGACCTAAACTGACAATTAATTCATATTTTTTTTGATTAATAGTTTCTAAAACTTCATGTAAAGCACGGCTATAACGATTTAATTTAAGTAAGCTAAAAATTCTTAAAATCCGAAAAATTTTAATTGCTAAAAAAGAATTGGAAATGAAGACTAAATACAATGGAATTAACGCAATTAAATCAATTATTGCGAGTGGAGTTAACATGTATTTTATTTTGCCAGCAATACCGTGATAGTTTTCATCTTCGGCAGCGATCCAAATACGAGCAAGATATTCCAAACTGAAAATCACTAAAAAAAATAGATTACCCCAAGCAAAATAAACCTCAGCAGTTTTATAAATACTGACTTCAGTTTCTAATACCACTAAGACAATACTGAATAAAATTAATATAACTAAAATTTTATTGATAAAGGATATGTTTTGCCCTATTTCTACGTTTAATGCGTTGTGAACCTTACGGCGGTAGGTTTTTTTCATAAAAATATTATGTAACTAAAATTATATTTAGTGTAGCAAAATCTTAAATTTAAGTGTTAAAGCAATAATTTAAATCTATAAAAATTTTAAAATGTCGATAAATTATTAATACAACTAATAATCATGCTCTATAATCTGTTTTTATATTCGAGGATATTTCTATGAAAATTTTTCAGCTTCGCACCCTAATTTTATTATCCAGTCTATATTTTATTAATGGCTGTGTTGTCTCTGAAAACCCAATTAATTTGTTTCCAATGGTAAATAATGATGCTGATTTAAATCAAACCCCTGTTGAAACTGAAATCGAAACTGTTACTAAGCCTGCCCCAATAATTTCCGCCACTAGACCTAACTTATTGAATACTAAATGGAAATACAGCGATGAAGATAGTAGTTATCAAATTGAGTTTGCTGCTGATGGAGTTTTAAAAAAATTTAAAGCTAACAAATCTACTGGTAAACATCGTTGGATTCAAGATGGTGTAAATATAGAGTTTTATTTTAATAATCGAACTTCTTTTTATCGCGGTAAATTTTCAGGACAAAATCTAATAACTGGCACTGCTACCAGTAAACATGTTAAAGGCAGTTGGAATTGGAAGGCTGTGCGTTTGGATTATTAACTTTAAATAAAGCTAATAATTGCTGTGCATTTGCAGTTGGGAGCTGAATTTGTAAGGTTATTTGTTGTTTAAAATCTTGGTGCATAATTTGCCCTTGTAATTGGATTAATTGGTATTTTAATGGCTGTAAATCTTTGTAATTTATGCATAAAGTTATGTTTTGCATGGGTACATATTCCACAATTTTGGCGATTTCAAGCACTCTTTTAGTCGTATTTCCATATGCGCGTGTTAAACCACCAGCTCCCAATTTAATCCCGCCAAAATAACGTACTACTACAATTAAAGTATTAATTAATTCTTTGCCTTCTAAGTGTTTGAAAATAGGTTTACCAGCTGTGCCATTAGGTTCACCAGCATCATAACAACGGGATTTAATGCCATTTTCAGTTTGAATTTTATATGCAAATGCAATATGGTTAGCATCTGCGTAAGTCAAATGGAGTTGTTGCAAGCTATTTTGACAGCTCGCCGTACTAGCGCATGGAATTATGATGCCAATAAAGCGAGATTTTTTAATATATTCTGTATAGCTGTGAGTGGATTTAATACAATACATGGAGATCCTATTTTTTAGCTAATTAATTTTAGTGAGAAAATACAAAAATTGTAACTAGCAGCTTTCAATTCTTTAATTATAGGTAATTATCATGCAAACATTTCTCAAATTTATAATCAGTATCTTGATCTTTGCCGCTACTCCAGTGCAAGCCATTGATATAGTTGCTGGTGCAGAAATAGCTAAAAGTTGCGGTGCGTGCCATGGAGCAGAAGGTATTAGTTCTGAAGGCATCTATCCACATTTAGCAGGACAAAAAGCTGCGTATTTAATTAAACAATTGCGAGCATTTCGAGATAAAAAACGCACTGATATAGTTATGAATGCTACAGCTAGTCAATTATCTAATGCTGAAATTAATGATGTAGCAGCATTTTATGCTAGTTTAAAACTTGATGTATCAGAAAATGTAACTCCAGCTAATCCAAAAATAGCCGCAAAAGCTGCAATGTGTTTGGGTTGTCATGGCTCACAGGGACAAGGACGTGGAAGTTTTCCTCGCTTGGCAAATCAACAACCTGAATATTTAGCTACGCAATTGAAAGCCTTTAAAACTCGTAAACGTTTAGGTGGCCCAATGAATCCAATTAGTAACAATTTTAGTGATCAAGAAATTGTGGAACTTAGTATATATTTTAGTCGTTTAAATATCAGTAAAAAACCATGAAGGCACAAGTTTTTCTTAGTGGTTTACTGTTAAGTTTAGTCAGTGTTTCTGCTTCAGCAGCTGGCTGGCAAACTATTTCAGATGCAGATTGGGATTCAGCTGCGGTACGACGAGTGTTACAAACTTTTGCTTTTGGTGGTGGACATATATCTGAAGCTGAAATTCAACATCAAGCTGATTTAGCACCAGATATAGCAATTAAAAATTTACTTAATTTTGCAGTGCATAATCCAATTTTATCACCGAGTAAGAAAAATTTTTCCTACCCGTTGAATCAAGAAAATTTAATGACTTTAGGTCAATTTTTAGCTTCTAATCATCCGCAAAATCCGATTGCAGTAAAAAACCGCAAGAAATTTTTAAATTATAAAAATGGGCAATTAAATCCAGCTTGGACTTGGTTATATAGCACTTTGGCGCGTGGTTATAATCCATTTCGGCAAAAAATTGGTTTCTGGGAAACTAATTATCATTTGGCTGTGAATGTAAAAGCTGGAGTTAGCGGTAATCAACTAGGAACTTATTATGATAATATTTTAACTTCTTTAGCAGATCCTGCACAACCATATCAATTTACTTTAGCACAAGCCGCTGGTTCTGCCGCAATTGCAGTTCAATATGGGCATCATAAAAATGTGTTTAAAAATGGTAAATGTGAATGTAATGAAGATTTTGCACGAGAATATCATCAATTATTTTTTGGAATTTTAGGTGATAATGACAGTGAATATCATGAAAATATTAGCATTAAGAATACTGCAAATGTTTTGACTGGCATAAAAATTTCTGGAAAAAGTGCAGCTATTAATCATACTGGAGCGCATCATTATCAAGGTGAATTAGATATTTTGCACCAAAAAAATCTTGGCAATAATAGTGGGCAACGTTTACAGTTATTATCTGATTTAGCAATTGAACACGCAGAGAGTTTAGCTAATTTGCCGGTAAAAATTATTCAACAATTAGCTGATGACAATCTTACGCCAGATAAAATCGTAGCAATTCGGGCTGAATGGGAACAAATGCAACCGAAAAATTTGCTGAATTTTTTACAAAAATATGCGATTTCCAGCCAGTTTCATAGTGCTAGCCGTTATAAATACACGACTGCTTTAGAGCGGCATTTAAGATTATTAAATCAATTAGTCTTAAATGATAGCGAAATTTTTTATTATTTACGTCCAAATTTATTTAATCACGAGGGCATGAAATTATTTCGACCCGCACATAATGTTTTTGGTGGGCAAACTAGTGAAGAAGCAAGCAACAGTAGTTTGATTTTTTTAAGCCAGTATAATTTATCTACTGCGGATAATCAGTATTTTACTCGCATTGAAAATGCTAAATGGAATTGGAAAAAAGATTGGTCGCAAAGTATACCTAGTGGTTTAACCTATGAATATCAAGTAGATAAAGTTGGAGAATTATTGTGGCAGCGTTTAATTGGGGATAATTTAAAAAATTATGGAGTTTTGGAACGAGCGCATGTAAATTCTTTGCTGGCTCAAGGTTTAGATTTAATGCAGGTGTTAAAACTTCAAACAGAAACTAATTCAGATATAGCACAAATTCTGCTTCAAGAAGCTTCTAAGCAGCAATTACAACAATTATCTGCCACTAAATTAGGCTTAAATAGTGCGAATGTCAAACATAAAAAACAGGCAAATTGGCGGATTGGTTTAGCTATAAGTTTTATTAGTGCTACGCCATATATGTTTGTTAACGCAGGAGGTTAATATGAATCGTCGCCAATTTTTACAATTAAGTGCGCTTACTGGTTTAGCTAGTTCCAGTAAGTTTTTATGGGCTGAAAACCAAGTTAAATCAGCTAAATTTCCACAAATTAATCGCCCAATTATAGTTAATTTAATGTTGGCTGGGGGGCCAGATTTTTTACATTTAATGCCGCCTGCTTTTGATGCCAAACCAGATAGTTTAGGTTTTAAACATTGGCAAGCACGGGCTGGAGTACATAATTTAACTGATAAGCCTGCATCTTGGCAACAACGCTGGCAGCAAGATTATGTTCATATGCAGACGAATACGCCCACATTTGGGATTTTAAAACAATGTGATTGGTTAATTGAGATGTTTAATCAAGGCAATGTTACTATTTATACCAATGTAACTGCTGGTAAAACTAGAAATCACCATCATTGTCAATTGGTAATGGAACTTGGGGATTCTGAAGCTGGTTTGCAAGCTATTAATCAGGCTGGTTGGGGTGGTAAATATGCAGTTAGAACTAAAACTAATATTGTTTCATTAACTCAAAGTCCACGAAAGATTTGTCATTGTCCAGATCCAAATAACCCAGCTGGATATACGCAAAGCCATGTTATTCCAGCGGCAAATACTCGTGAAATGGTGTTATATGAGGCGACTAAAAAGAAAAATTCGCATTCTATATTGGCGCGGAGTTTAAAAAATTATTATGCGGCGAAACAAGTGCAAATGCCAGTAGATTCAATTTATCGTAAGATTGTAGATACAGAATCTGTATTGCGCCAATTAGGGCAACCAATCACCCAAAGACTGGCGGAAATTCCCGTGCCAACAGCATTACAAGCTTTAATGAAAGGTAATAAAGCTTTAAAGTCGAAAAAATTTGCATTGCAAACTCGTAATTTATATGATGCATTAGCATGCCAAGATATTTTTAATATGAGTATGGCATCTATGGATTATGTTGGTTGGGATTCGCATAAAAACCAGAAGGAAAATATAGAGCCTAAGTTTCAAGATTTATTTGGCAAAGAAAAGGCGTTAGATTCTTTGTATACTAGCTTAGATGTAGATGTGAGTAAAAATCTGGTGTGGTTAATTGGTGGTGAATTTGCGCGTACTTTTAAAGCTAATGGGGCGCAGGGTTCAGATCATGCAAAGACAGCACAAACTATGTTAGTAATTAATACTGGTAAGCAAACTAAGAACCCAATTAATGATGCGCCTATAACAATTAATAACTTAATTAAAACCCTTACTGGATGATTATAGAAATTAATTAATCAAGCAAATAGTGAATATTTAAAGTTTGTTTATTCTATGTTATTGGGTTGGGAACGAAAACAATTTATTGGAGGGAATTCAATGTTAATTCTTAATGCTGTGATTATTTTAGGTACTTATGCGGGCTTGCGGATAAAATCTTTTTATAAAAATAAACACCAAACCGTTGTTGAGGATCCAACCTTAGTACAAGATAGTGAGGTAGAAAAACAGCAACATTATGTGAATTTAGGTGTTGGGTCTATAGGTTTAAGTTTATTGGGTTTAGTATATGCACCCTTTAAATTAGTTAGCTTTGTAGCGATTGCTTATACAACTTTACCAATTTTAAGGCGTGCAGAGGCATCATTATCTCAAAAACACGAACTGAAAAATGATACTTTATCAGCTGTAGTTAGTGTAATTAGTTTGGCATCTGGAGTACAGTTGGCCGCAGCAATTCAAGCCTACGTGTATCATTTAGGTTTTCAAATGGTAAATCGCAGTAAAGATTTATCTGAACAAGTTTTAAGTCATGTATTTACTGAGCAATCCATTCAAGTTTGGGTGTTGCGTGCAGGCATAGAAATGCAAATAGAATTGACTGATTTACAAATTAATGAAGTAGTTGCAATTAAAACTGGCGAAGTTATTCCTATAGATGGTGTGGTGGTTCATGGTTCTGCTACTGTAGATCAACAAACTTTAACTGGGGAGTCAATTCCAGTAGAAAAAGGCTTGGCTGATGAAGTTTTTGCGGCCACTTTAATTATTAGTGGTGAATTACAAATTCAAGTAGAAAAAACTGGCAAAGAAACTTCTGTGGCACAATTAGCGAAAATTTTACACAATACCACTGACTTTAAAACTAAGTTGCAATTAAGAGGTGAACATATATCTGATGCTTGCACTTTGCCATTAATGACTACTAGTTTGGTGTTAATGCCTATGTTAGGTTTGCAAACTGCAATAACGCTATTGTTTAGCGCGCCTACAAATACTATTAAGGTTATGACTTCCACTCAAACTTATAATTATATGACCTTAATTGCGAGTCATAGGATTTTAATTAAGGATGGTCGGGCTTTGGAAGCATTAGGTAGTATTGATGTGGTTTTATTTGATAAAACTGGTACTTTAACTGAAGAGCAGCCAAAAATAGCTATTATTACTCCATTTACAGATTTAACTAGAGACCAGATTTTAATTTATGCGGCGGCTGCTGAAGTACGTTTAAGTCATCCAATTGCAAAAGCTATTGTCGCAGCGGCAAAAGAACGTGGTTTGGATATTCCACAGATTGATAAAGCTTATTATAAAATGGGGCATGGAATTAGCGTACAATTAGATGATAAGTTAATTCAAGTTGGTAGTGCTAGATTTATGCAGAAAGAAGATATTTCTGTACCTGAAACTGCGAATATGAGTGCAATTTTTGTGGCTATTAATGCTGAAATTCAAGGTAGTTTGGAATTGGAAGCTACTATCAGAGCTGAAGTTCCACAAATTATTGGCTTATTAAGGCAGCAAGGAATTAAAAAAATTATGGTTGTGTCGGGGGATCATCAACAACCTACGCAAAAATTAGCCGAAGATTTAGGTATTGATGAGTATTTTTATGAAGCTTTGCCGCAAGATAAAGCTAATATTGTGCAACAATTACAACAACAAGGGCATAAAGTTTGTTTTGTCGGCGATGGAATTAATGATGTCTTAGCAATGCAATCTGCGGATTTGGCAATTTCTTTGGCTGGAGCTTCAAGTGTAGCTACTGATACTGCGCAAGTAGTATTTATGGATGGTAATTTAATGCATTTAAATCAGTTGTTTAAAATTGCCGCTGAATTGGAAACCTCTTTAAGTAAAACCTTATGTGCATGGGGTTTATTTGGAGTCAGTAATTTTAGTTTGGCGTTAATTAGTCCTATAGGTTTAGTGCGCTCATCATTATTATTTGGCAGTTTATTTATTGTTGGCTTGGGCTATGTTACGTTGCCTTTGATTCAAATTATACAAAAAGAAACGCAACATACCAAGAAATTAACTAAGCAAGATTAATATGCAAATGGTGAGTTTTTAAATTCTCGCTCAGGTTTAGTTTTAGGTTGGATAATTTTTTCTGGTTCGACAATTTTTTTCGGTGGTTTTATCTCTGCTTTTGGAGTAGATTTTTTTGGTACTACGGGCATAGCAGCTACTGGAGGATCTACTATCAAGATTTCTTTTTTAGGTTTAGTTGTAGCTTCAGTAGGTTTATTAATAGCTTCATCCATTTCTTTAATAATCGCGGCTGCATCTAATGGTTCAGCAATTGGATCTGCACTTAGAGCATCTACAATTGGATCTATTTCAGGTTCAGGAATAAGAGCTTCAGATTTAGCACCTTGATAAATTTTTACTGGAATGCCATTACTTTGATCCAACGCAGTTTTTAAGACTGCACTATCAAAAGATAATTGCTGATTGTTATTTTCCTTTGCAATTAAATTTAGGGCTATATCCAAACGTGTTTGATAATTTCGTTGTTTACCTTCTAAATCTGGATGTACTTCAATATATAATTTATCGCCTGACCAGCCAACTTTAATTGGTTGATTTACAATATGTACTGGAGTTCCATTTTCAACAAAGGGGAATAATAATTCAATATCATCTGGATGCATACGGATACAACCATGACTAACTCGCATTCCTAAACCTAATGGTTTATTAGTACCATGAATTAAATATCCTGGCACACCTAAACGCATGGCAAATAAACCTAGTGGATTATCAGGCCCAGCTGGAACTACGTCTGGCAAAATATCACCTTTAGCTGCATGTTCACGTTTAATTGAGATTGGCGGAGTCCAAGTAGGATCGACAATTTTTTGAATAATTTTGGTAGTTCCTAAAGGTGTGTTCCAATCTAAACGCCCAATACTAATAGGATAAGTAGCTATTTGTCCTTCCCAGCCATTTTCAATAGTTGGATAATAATACATTCTATATTCGGGCAAATTTAATACCACGCCATTAGTTTTAGTATCTGGCAATAAATAGCTGTTGGAAATTCTAATTTTACGTCCAGCTTTAATCAACCAACGGTCAATTTTGGGATTAATGCGCACAATTTCATTTTGTCCAATGCCTTCCTGAACTGCAATATCTATTAAGTCTTGACCTTTTTTTGAGGTTACATGATATGTTTGTTCAGGAATACCGAGTAATTTATCTCCATTATGAGGTTCATAAAAATTACTTGCAAACACATTTGCGCTGAAGATTAAACATAAGCCACTGATAGCTGTAGGATAATTTAAATTCATATTTTTTGCGGCTCTCCACCGAATAATTCTAGTAATCTAGGTAAAAAATTGGCAATTGCAGTTGACATAATTGCAAAATCTACATCAAATTGTTCTGCATAATCATGCGTTTCAATTTCTGCAACTTGGTCTTGAATCAAATCCAAAAATTTCAAGCGTTTGATACTAAGATTTTCATCTAATACCAAGGATAACTTATCTTCCCAACTAAATGCTAGCTTAACTACTTGTTTACCAGCTTCTAAATGCTGAGTAATTTCTGGAGCAGTTAAATCATGATTTTTACATCGAACTATAGAAGCTTTTTCATCGGTAGCGCGTAATTCGCATTCCTCTTCAATTTCAATATCATTAGGATATGCTTGTGTAGCCAGCCATTGGCTCATAATTGTAACAGGATTATGTTGGGTTTTAATTGGTTCTATCGCCAAAGTGCCTAAACAACGTCTTAAATTACTTAACAAAGCTTCAGCTTTTTTGCTACTGGCTGAATCTACTATAATCCAACCAGCTTTAGGGTCAATATATAAAAAATTTTTGCGGGAAAAACTAAAAGCTTTGGGCAATAATTCAAAAATTAATTCATCTTTAATGGTATTACGTTCAGTTTTAGATACTTTATTGCCTTGTTTGGTTTCTAGTTCCAAAATGCGTTCTTGCAATAACTCATTAACTACCGCTGCTGGTAAAACTTTTTCTTCGGTTTTACCACATAACATTATAAAACCATTGGTAATATGTAGTAATGCATCTGTATTTGAATCTAAAACTAATGGTTCAGTCCAACCAAAACTTGATTCTGCATTGTTAGCACATGCATGAAAGCGCATAGTTTCAAGTTTTTCTGCCAAATCTTCAGGGCTTAAATTAAATTTTGCAGTGCAACGAAATAAGGTTAAATTTTTAAACCACATATTTTTTGAAAAGTTTTCATGAGTAAACAGCAATCATAAAACTCCAGAGAACTGATTGCAAACTTAATCTAAGTATGGGTTTATATCTAAGTATTTGAATTACACTGGCAACATAATTGGGCTAATTTATTTAGAGTATTAATATCTGGTTTAGTTGCATAAATCGCACTAGCTGGAATTTCTGCTTGCATTCCACGCACAAATAAATATTTCACTCCGCCAAAATGTTGCGCATAATTATAATTTGGCAAGTGGGTTTGTAAATATAAATGCAACACTAAACTATAGAGCCAATATTGCAGTCCATAATTATGTTCTTGCATTGCCAGAGCCAAATTTTTAGCATCATAATTAGGCAAATAATTACTTTTGTAATCAATAACATAATAATACCCCTGATATTCACAGACCAAATCAATGAAACCAGTTAAATAACCAGCTAATTGTTGTGGAATTAAGCGGTGAAAATTTGGATCTGGAGCTAATAAATTATTTAATTGGGAGATTTGTAAAGGCTGCATAGCTAAATAAAACGGCATTTCTTTAGTGTAGCTTGGTGGTGCTAAGTTTTTTAAACAAAATTCTGATGTCTCTAGGCTTAAAGGTGTGTTGACTACATTGGATAATAATTGATTTATTAATTCTGGATTTTCCAAATATAGCCCATGATGCGTACAGGTTTGATCGCGTTGAAAATTAATATCTGTAGTTACAGTTGCCAAAGTATTAAAAGAATTAAATTCTAATAAATGATGTAATACATTACCGGTGGTAGCTCCTTTAGGTAATTCAAATTCTAAATTTATCTCAATACTTGTTGCTGT
This sequence comes from Methylococcaceae bacterium, assembly GCA_030627285.1. Classification (GTDB taxonomy): domain Bacteria; phylum Pseudomonadota; class Gammaproteobacteria; order Methylococcales; family Methylomonadaceae; genus WTBX01. The sequence goes on from DAOUSJ010000014.1 coordinate 24,117, forward strand.
GTTAGATGCTGGAGTTTGCACTTGTTTAGCTAAGGAGGTGTAACTAGATAGTTGCCAATGGTTATCAAAATAACGCTTGGATTTCTTGGCAGACAATTTTTTTGGTGTTGAAATTTCAGGACTAAAATAACCAGCTATTTCTGGATTTGCAGTCAGTAATTGATAAGAAAATACCGCAGATTGTTGAGTTGCTAGAGTTTGTAATTTGGTTTGTTGTTGTTGGAAATTATCTTGGAAAAAGTCTAGTAAATATGCTAATGAGGAATTATTTGGAATTTTGCTGGTACTAGTGTCAGTCCAAATTAAATAACATCTATATTGGGCGCGGGTTAAAGCCACGTAAGCCAAACGTAAATCTTCGGCTTGTTGTTCTTGAATGGCTTGCGCTTTATGAGATTCAAATGCATCTGAACCTAAATCAGTAATTGCACTTCCAGAAATTGAAGCTTGAATTAGATTGGTTTCAGAGTTTAAATTATGTTGTTCTTGCCATAAATTTGGACAAAAAACTACTGGATATTCTAAGCCTTTGGCGCGGTGCAAAGTTATAATGTGAACTGCATTGGCATCACTTTCTAAACGTAATTGTTCAGTGTCTGCACATTGTTGGTTTGCTTGGGTAATTAAATCTGCTAAATAGCTTACACTTGGTTGTGCTTGCAATTGCAGTTCGATGCTTTGTTGATGCAATAATTCAGCCAGTTGTAACAAATTACTCATTGCGCGTTCAGGTTGTTCTAGCCTAGATAAATGTTTAATTACTTGTTCTGTAGCATATAATTCTTGCAACATGCAGAGTAAATCTTGTTCTAACCAGCAATTATGGTAGTGGTTAAAACGTGTGACCCAAGTATTTATTAAAGTTTCATTTTGGGATAATTTATGTAAATCATTGCCATTTAAACCAAACCAATTTAGGCTTAAAGCTTGTTTAAGTAACTTTATATCATTAGGCTCAAGAATTGCCTGCAAAACATAATATAATTCTTGAGCTTGGGGGCTATTAAACACTGAGTCTAATTGTTGCATGATTGCTGGAATTCCAGCTTGTTTTAACACATATTGATAGGCTTGGACTTGGGCATTAGTACGGACTAAAATGGCAATATCTTGTGGCATCAAAGCCCGTTGTTGTTCAGCTTGGGATAAAGAAAATTTATGGCTTAATAGGTTTAAAATTTCATTTACTACTGCAATTTGAATTGCTTCAGTAGCAAGCTTATTACTCCAGCGACCAGTTTTATTTTTTGGATTTAATTCCAATTGCCATAAGCACATTGGCGCACTAGTATTAATATGTCCAGCAGCATGTTTTTGCGCAGCAATGACTGGGTTAAATTCTAATTCAGGAAATAAAAATGCTTGTGGACGTTGAAATAAAGTATTAATTGCCTGCACTAACTGTGGATGTGAACGCCAGTTTTTAGCTAAAGTAAATTTATTTTGCGCTGATTTTTGGGCATTAAAATAACAAAAAATATCTGCGCCGCGAAATTTATAAATTGCTTGTTTAGGGTCGCCAATTAAATACAAAGCTTGATGTTTGGCAGCAAATAAATTGGAAAATATTAACCATTGTTGGGGGTCAGTGTCTTGAAATTCATCAATACAAGCTACATGCAAACGTTGTTGTAAAATGTGTTTAAGGTTTGGGTTGGTTTGAATTGCATTCGCAAGTCGATGAATTAAATCATCAAAAGATAGTTGGTTACGTCGTTGAAATTCTGCTTCTACACGTGCTTTAAGTTCGTGAGCTAATTTGGTGCGCAAGGCTAAATTAATTTGTTTTAGTAGGGGTTCAAATTGATTAAAAGCGGTTTGATCTAATTCTAAACTTTCTAAGTAATTTTGTTTACGTTCTTCGCCACTTTCAGTCTTAGTTTTTCTAAATTTATTTCCATTTAAGCTTTGGATTAAGTTGTTTTCACTCAGCCAAAATAAAGTTTCTAATCTTGGCAAAATTTCGTTATCGTTGGCAAACCATGCAGATAATTCTTGTATAGCCTGAGTAAAGTTATCTTTTAAATTGCTTTTAAAGTTTTCAGTTGCAAATGCGGCAGTTAAAATTTTTTGAATAATCGGAAATTCTTGCGCAGCTTGGAGTTTTAATTGCTTAAATTGTTGGCATAGAGGCTTAATAGTTGTTACTGGCGGCAAAATGTTGGCATGTAAGTTTAAGCCTTGAAGACTCTTGAGTAATGTTGTTGGATTGTCATGATATGCTGTCAGAATTGAAGCAATTGCAGGTTGTAATGAATAAATATGTTGTCGCCAAAAATCTTGGCAGCAAAATTCTTTGATAGCTTGTAATTCATGATTTAAGCTGAGATCAAAACTTTGCCCAGTTTCTAAGGCATATTCTTTTAATATTTGCTGGCAAAAACCGTGAATAGTGAAAATATTGGCTTGATCTAAACTAGCTAAAGCTTGATCTAAACGTTGTTGTATATTGGTTTGATCTAATTGTAGTTGTTGCAACCAAATGCGTAGTTCAATGTCTGGATTTAAATCTGAAGTTAGTATTTGTTTGGCAGTAATTAAACGCTGACGGATGCGATCTTTTAATTCTTTAGTGGCAGCGTTGGTGTAGGTAACTACTAAGATTTGGGAAATAGTTAGATTTTTTTCTAGGATTAATCTTAAGACTAAGAGGGCAATAGTATAAGTTTTGCCGGTGCCAGCACTGGCTTCAATTAATTGTGTGCCAGAAAGTAATTCAGTTTGTAGGGCTTCAAAAGCTTGAATTTGCATATAGTGAGTTAGTTAGCACTATATTTAAATATCAGCTTGTTTGGTTAAATATAGCGGTTTTGGAAAGTCGATCATGGAGGCTGTAATGGTCTTTATCTACAAACATCCATAGAAAACCTAAACCTAGTGGTAGCCAAGATAATAATGCAGTTGCGAATCTAAGTGCTGCTTGCGACCATGAAAGTGGTTGTTTGTCTAAGGTTAGAACTTTAAGTTTCCAAGCTTTTAAACCGGTAGTTTGTCCGCTATGAGTCCAAAACCAGCCGTAAAATATGAAGCTGATGCCTAAATAATACGGATAAATAATGTATTTGTTGGTGACAGCTTCGCCAGCATTAAAAGGCAATAATATTGCGGCAGCTAAGAATAATATTGCTAGTAATAGTAGCGCGTCATAAAGCATTGCAGCTAAATATTTGCAGCAACCTGATATAGATTTGGTTGCTATTTCAGGTTGAGATGAAGAGTTCAATTATTTTTTGAATAGTTCTAGTTTTTGTCCGAAAAATAAACATATAGTCATCAGTGCAGTTAGCATTGCCATTGAGAAAATAAATGGAGGTTTGTGCAGAGCTAAAATTGCTACATCAATTATAAATAAGGTGGTTAATAATGGGTGGTCAATGAGCATAATACGGATTTTTTTTAACATTTAATGCCTCCAAATGAATAGGCTTCAAGATATATTTATAAAGTGCAGTCATTTTGATAGCAAAATAACTAGCTATTTGTTTCTGCTAGGCATTCTAATTCTTTAGATTAAATAAGTAAATGGGTAAATTAATTCAATATTTATGATTGTGCGTAAGCATTTGTTAGTTGAATGTTGTTTGAGTCTCTTTGACTGACAATGATATGATGGAAAAATTTTTATAGTATTATACTAAATAAGGTTAATTTGAATTCTTCTACATCGTCTCTTGGTTCTTTGGAGACTAGCGTTTCACAAGCTGTAATTTATCCAAGCTCACAGCATGCAGTTTTACAGAAAAATATTAGTGTGCATGCACTAAAAGTATTAAAACAACTTCAAAACTCAGGTTATGAGGCTTATTTAGTTGGCGGTTGTGTGCGTGATTTATTATTGGATTTAAAACCCAAAGATTTTGATGTGGTAACTAATGCGCACCCAGATGAAATTAAACAAGTATTTAAACAGTGTCGTTTGATTGGACGTAGATTTCGTTTGGCGCATGTATATTTCGGACGTGAAATTATTGAGGTAGCTACTTTTCGTGGTGTTAGTTCTGAAGCAACTGTGCATCAAACTACGCATGCGGATGGGCGTTTATTACGAGATAATGTTTATGGTTCTATAGAAGAGGATGTTTGGCGACGAGATTTTACCGTAAATGCTTTATATTATGATGCTGAAAAAGCAGTAATTGTCGATTATGCGGCAGGTATGGAAGATTACCATGCGCGTAGTTTAAAGTTAATTGGTGATCCTGTAACTCGCTATCGTGAAGATCCGGTAAGAATGTTGCGTGCAGTGAGGTTTGCGGCTAAATTAAAATTTACTTTACACCCCGATACAGCAACACCTTTGCATGATTTAGGCAATTTATTAGTTAGTATTCCTTCAGCTCGCTTGTACGATGAAGTGTTAAAACTGTTTTTATCTGGTTATGCTTTGTCAACTTTTAAACAATTGCGGCAATATAATTTATTCCAATATTTATTTCCAGAAATGGATCAGCATTTAAATTTGGCAGATGTGAATTTTCCAAAATCTTTTTTACTTCAGGCATTAGAAAATTCTGATGCACGGATTCGAGAAGGTAAAAGTGTTACTTTATATTTTTTAATGTCAGCGTTTTTTTGGGAAGCTTTGCAAGTCAGAGTAATAAATCAATTACAGGCTGGTGAAACTGAATATAATGCTTATCAAATTGCTGCTAATGAAGTTTTAACTAAGCAAGTTAAAGTGTTATCTATTCCTCGACGGATTACGCAGTCAATGCGTGAAGTTTGGATTTTACAGTTAAGGTTTCCACATTGTGTTGGCTCCAAGCCATATCGTTTATTAGCGCATCCGCGTTTTCGAGCTGCATATGATTTCTTATTATTACTTGCTGAAGCTGGGCTAGCAGATGCGAAACTTGCAATTTGGTGGACTGAATTTCAAGTTGCAAATGCAGATACAAAACAGCAAATGACTCAACCCAAGAATAAGTCTAAGCGGCGTAAAAAACCTAAAAAAATTAATAATTCGGTAAGCAAAGATAATTTATGAGTATTTCCCCTGCTATTACTGCTTATATTGGTATCGGCAGTAATTTAATTGATCCAGTGAATAAGATTAAATCTGCCGTACAAGCCATAGATTCTATAGATACTATGCAAGTATTACAGTGTTCAAGTTTATATTCGAGTCCACCTATGGGCCCCCAAGATCAGCCAGATTATATTAATGCGGTGTTGGAAATATCTACAACTGCATCAGCATTGAAATTATTGCATTGTTTGCAGTCGATTGAAAATAATCATGGTCGCGTGCGTAAGCAACGTTGGGGCGCAAGAACTTTGGATTTGGATATTTTATTATATGCTGATGAAAGCATAAATTTATCCAATTTAATTGTGCCGCATATTGGCATACCAGACCGAGCATTTGTGTTATATCCATTGTATGAAATTGTACCAAGGTTAATAATTCCACAATTTGGTAGTTTAGAAACTTTAGTATCTGCATGTCCGTTAGCAGGTTTAAAAAAATTATGAATCAAACAACTACATTGTCGATTTTAGATTTAAACGCAATGAAGCAACAAGGTGAAAAAATAAGTTGTTTAACCGCTTATGATGCCAGCTTTACTAGCATAATGGATCAAGTTGGAATTGATATTATTTTGGTGGGTGATTCTTTAGGCATGGTAATTCAAGGGCAAGCTAGCACAGTTCCGGTTACTTTAGAGGCTATGCTTTATCATAGTCGTTGGGTTAGTGCTGCTAGAAAACGAGCTTTTGTAATGGCGGATTTACCTTTTCTTAGTTATAGCACTGCTTCTAAGGCAATTGACACAGCAGCAGTGTTAATGCAACAAGGTGGAGTGCAAATGGTGAAACTTGAAGGAGCTAGAATTGAAGTTATTCAATTTTTAGTTAATCAAGGAGTGCCTGTGTGTGGGCATTTAGGCTTATTGCCGCAATCAATTAATCAATTGGGTAAGTATAAAGTTCAAGGTAAACAACCCCAAGTTGCAGCAAAAATTTTAGCTGATGCTAAGAAAATTGAACAATCTGGAGCTGGTTTATTAGTGTTAGAGTGTGTGCCAGCTGCATTGGCAAAAATCATTAGTTCGGCTCTTAAAATTCCTGTGATTGGAATTGGTGCGGGTTTTGATTGTGATGGGCAAGTATTAGTGTTATATGATATGTTAGGTTTGAATACAAAATACATGCCGAAGTTTACGAAAAATTTTATGCAAAATTCTAATAGTATTGAAGCAGCTATTGAAGGGTATCATGATGCAGTGAAACAACAATTATTTCCTTGTGCAAAACACAGTTATTAAATAAAGATCAAAAATTATGCAAACTATTTCTCGGATAAAAAATTTAAACGCGATAATTAAAACTTGGAAACAAGCTGGTTTGACTATTGCTTTTATACCTACTATGGGGAATTTACATGCAGGACATTTAGCCTTAATTAAAGCAGCAAAATATAAAGCTGATAAAATTGTGGTGAGTATTTTTGTGAATCCAACTCAATTTGGAGCTAATGAAGATTTTGATAGTTATCCACGTACTGAACAGCAAGATGCGCAACAATTAGCTTGTATTGGTGTGAATATGTTGTTTTTGCCAGCAATTTCAGAAATTTATTCTCAAGAAGCTAAAACCATGGTGTCAGTAAATGAATTAGCTGCTATGCATTGTGGAGTTTTTAGGCGCGGACATTTTGAAGGTGTGGCGACAATTGTATGTAAATTATTTAATTTAATTCAACCTGATATTGCTGTATTTGGAGAAAAGGATTTTCAACAATTAACCTTGATTCGTATTTTAGTGCGAGATTTAAATTTTCCGATTGACATTGACAGTATGGAAACTATTCGTGAGTCGGATGGCTTGGCAATGAGTTCACGGAATCGGTTTTTAACTACAGAAGAACGTTTATTAGCTCCTAAACTATATACTACTTTATGTGCTACTAAAGAGATTATTTTAGCTAAAAGGCCAAATTATGCTCAAATTCAAACGATTCAACAGCAGTTTTTGCGTGATTTGGGTTTTCAAGTAGAATATTTTTCAATTTGTAGACGTAAAGATTTACAGTTAGCAGATAAAAATGACGCAGAATTAGTAATTTTACTAGCAGTTAGGTTAGGTAAAGTGCGTTTGATAGATAATATTATGCTAGATTTTGCTTAAGATATTATTGTTTCAATGAAAATTTATTTTTTTTGTTTAAGTTTGTTGGTATTTTCACTAGCTGACGCTAACATTAATCCAATGCAGCAGGTGATTTTAAGTGAGTTAAATGAATTAACGGTAATTAATCAAAAGTTACTCAACACTGAAGATGATGCAATTATTAATGAATTAATAAATGAACAGAATGAGGTTTTAGCGCGATTTATTTTGCAGTTACAAGTAAGTGATTTGGAATCCATGCCGTTAGATGTAGATCAAAAACGCCTGA
>DAOUSJ010000032.1 GCA_030627285.1 Methylococcaceae bacterium
AGGACGAATTTAGGCAGTCGAAGACATTAAATCGTCGCGTAATTTTTTGCCGCTTGCTTGAGACTGGGATGTCCAAAACAAGCTTTCGCAAAAATAGCGACGCTATCCTTACCAAAATATTTCCTTGGCAGCTTTAGGTTTAACAGGTACTGGATTGTTATTTTATGGACCGTTAATTTTGTTAAGTATTCCACTATTAACATATACTTATTACTTTTATCTTAAAGAACTAAATGTAACTTGTTTTAAAAGAAAAAAAGTAATGCTAGCTGCATTTGAGTTCTTAAGTATTACTGGGGTGCTTTTAACAGGGAATCTTTTTACATTAGCTTTTTTGTACAGTGGCTTTTTTACCACTCATAAAATAATTTTAAAAACCAAGCGTCAAGCACATGATGATTTTAGTAAGATATTTGGAGGTATGCCAAAAAAAGTTTGGTTATTAAATGGTGATACTGAAATTGAAACCCCATTAAACGAAATCCAAATAGATGACGTAATTGTAGTGCGTGCAGGAGAAATGATTACAGTTGATGGGGTTATTATTAGAGGCGAAGGCGCAATTAATCAATGCATGTTAACTGGTGAATCATTGGCAGTAGAAAAAAATAAAGATGATGAAGTTTTTGCATCCACAGTTGTATTATCAGGTTGTTTGTATATTCGAGTAGAAAAACAAGGAAGTGAAACTATTACTGGAAAAATTGTGGATGTTTTGGAAAACACTATTGACTTTAAAACTGAAGTTGAATCTAAAGGCGATGAAATTGTTAATAGAGGCGCAAAAACTTCATTAATTACTACTGTTATTGCGATTCCAATACTAGGTTTTTCCCATGCTATTGCTTTAACATGGGCTGGATTTGGTTATCAAATGCGATTATCAGCTCCATTAACAGTATTAAATTATTTACGGGTTGCATCTGGAAATGGAATTTTAATTAAGGATGGTAGAGCCTTAGAAGTATTAAGCAAAGTTGATGTGTTTGTATTTGATAAAACTGGCACTCTAACCCAAGAAATTCCTGATGTAGTTCAAATTATTGCTTATAATGTATTAAGTCAAAATGAATTATTGCAATATGCAGCTAGTGCTGAACAATATCAACAACATCCAGTTGCTCAAGCAATATTAAATGAAGCCAAAATCCAGAATATTCAATTGTTATCATTAGAAGATAGTGATTATGAAATGGGTTTGGGAATTAAAGTGGTATTAAATACTGCGAATAATACAGCACAAGCAATATTATTAGGCAGTTTACGTTTTATGCAGCAATTAGAAATTGAAATTCCTGAATCTATCCATAAATTGCAAGCTGAAGTTATGCAAAATGGGCATTCTTTAGTGTATATTTCTTTTTGTGATGGTACGTTTTTAGGTGTGATTGAATTACGACCATCTTTACGACCTGAAGCTTTTGGGGTTGTGAAAGATTTGACTCAAATGGGCAAAGAAATATGCATTGTTTCTGGGGATCAAGCTGCAACAACCAAGCATTTGGCTACAAGTTTGGGAATTGAAAATTATTATGCTGAAGTTTTACCTGAAGATAAGGCAAAAATTATTAAAGAACTACAAGGTGCAGGTAAAAAGGTATGCTTTGTTGGTGATGGAATTAATGATGCGGTTGCTTTGCAAACAGCAGAAGTGTCTATTTCTTTGCATGGAGCATCTAGTATTGCTATAGATATGGCTGATATAGTATTGGTTAAACTGGATTTGTCTTCTTTGCTATACACTATAAATATGAGTAAAGAATTAAATCAACTTTTAAATAGAGGTATAAAATTAAACATGGGTTCTAGTGTTGCTTGTGTTGCAGGTATTTTTGTTTTTGGAATGGGTTTAAGTGCAGCCATTTTGTTTTATTACGGGACTCTAGGTTTAAATATTGGCAATTCCATGTTGCCAATATTCAATGAGAACAGAAAAAAATTACCTAAATAGATCTGATAAAAATGTTGGGATAAAATTACGTTATTAACCCAACATTTTATATGAATTGATAAACTAGTTTTTAGGGCGCATGTGGGGAAATAATAATACATCCCGAATTGAAGGAGAATTAGTAAATAACATTACTAATCTATCTATACCAATGCCTTCGCCAGCTGTAGGCGGCATTCCATGTTCCAAAGCAGTAATATAATCTTCATCGTAATGCATGGCTTCGTTATCTCCAGCATCTTTTTCTAATACTTGTTTACGAAATCTATCAGCTTGATCTTCAGGATCATTGAGTTCAGTAAATCCATTTGCAATTTCGCGTCCGCCTACAAAAAATTCAAACCTATCTGTAACATGCGGATCTTTATCATTTCGACGCGCTAAAGGTGATACTTCCACTGGATATGCAGTAATAAAAGTTGGCTGCATTAAACGATGTTCGACAGTTTTTTCAAAGATTTCAATTTGCAGTTTGCCTAAGCCATAACTATCTTTAATAGGAATATTTAATCCTTGAGCTATTTGTATAGCAGCATTTTTAGTCGCTAAATCTGCGTTATTTAAATTAGGATTAAAATGTAAAATTGATTCTACTACGCTCATGCGTGTAAATGGCTTCGAGAAATCATATTCTTCATTTTGATACTTAACGGTTGTGGTTCCACAAACATTAGTCGCAATTCCACGCAGCATGGTTTCAGTTAAATTCATCAAGTCGCCATATTCAGCATAAGCTTGATAAAATTCTATCATGGTAAATTCAGGGTTATGGCGAGTAGATAAACCTTCATTTCTAAAATTACGGTTGATTTCAAATACGCGCTCAAAGCCACCAACTACTAAACGTTTTAAATACAATTCAGGCGCAACACGTAAATATAAATCCATATCTAATGCATTGTGATAGGTAGCAAATGGACGTGCAGTTGCTCCACCTGGAATGGTTTGCATCATTGGAGTTTCAACTTCCATAAACTGACGCTCAGTTAAAAATTGGCGAATATAATTAATAATTTGCGTGCGAATCACAAAAGTTTTGCGCGAGTCATCACTCATAATCAAATCTAAATACCGTTGGCGATATTTGATTTCTTGGTCAGCAATTCCATGAAATTTTTCAGGTAAAGGACGTAAAGCTTTAGTTAATAAGCGAATATTATCAACCCTAACACTCAATTCACCCACTTTAGTTTTAAATAAAACTCCTTCAGCACCAACAATATCCCCAATATCCCATTTTTTAAATTGGGTGTTATAAAATCCTGCTGGCAAAGTATCCCGAGTAACATAAAGTTGAATTTTACCGGACATATCTTGAATATGAGCAAAACTAGCCTTGCCCATTATTCGTCGCGTCATCATGCGACCCGCCAATTTAACCCGAATCGCTTCGGATTCTAATTCCTCTTTGGTCTTTTCGTTATATGCCGCTAGTAATTCATCTGCAATTACATCGCGACGAAAATCAGTTGGAAAAGCGATAGAATCTTCACGCAAAGCGGTTAATTTTTCGCGGCGTTGTTGGATTTGAATTTGTTCGTCTGGTTGTGTTTCTGACATGTTTTTTATCGTAAAAATTGTTGTATATGATTAAGTATTATGACAAGGTTGTTACTTGATTAGTAATTTACAACCCCGCCTTCAAGCTCGCTTCAATAAACTGATCTAAATCACCATCCAAAACCGCTTGTGTATTTCCAGTTTCTACATTGGTACGTAAATCTTTAATTCTAGATTGATCTAAAACATAAGAACGAATCTGACTACCCCAACCTATATCTGATTTAGTTTCTTCGATAGCTTGCTGACTTTCACTGCGTTTGAACATTTCTAATTCATACAATTTGGCTTTTAACTGTTTCATCGCGGTATCTTTGTTTTTATGTTGCGAGCGATCATTTTGACATTGCACCACAATACCCGATGGCTTATGCGTAATCCGTACCGCTGATTCGGTCTTATTAATATGCTGACCACCTGCTCCACTGGCACGATAAACATCAATTCTTAAATCAGCTGGGTTAATTTCTATTTCAATATTGTCATCAATTTCTGGTGAAACAAATACTGCAGCAAAAGAGGTATGACGACGACTGCCCGAATCAAATGGTGATTTGCGAACTAATCTATGCACACCAATTTCAGTCCGCAACCAACCAAAAGCATAATCACCTTCAAATTTAATCGTACAACTTTTAATGCCTGCAACATCACCAGCAGACTCTTCAATTAAATCAGTTTTGAAACCTTTGCGTTCACCCCAACGTAAAAACATGCGTTCCAACATTTGCGCCCAATCTTGTGCCTCAGTACCACCTGAACCAGATTGAATATCCAAAAACGCATTATTTGGATCCATTTCCCCAGCAAACATGCGCCTAAATTCTAAATCCACTACTTTGATTTCAAATAGTTCTAAATCAGCAACTACGCTGTCAAGTGTCTCTTCGTCTTGCTCTTCAATGGCCATTTCTAGCAATTCTTTCGCATCATTCAAACCATGCTCAAGTTCAGTAATAGTATGTACAATAGTATCTAATAAACCACGTTCTTTGCCCAAAGCTTGAGCTTTTTCGGGTTGATTCCAAATTGTAGGGTCTTCTAGTTCACGTAATACTTCAATTAGCCGCTCAGATTTAACCTCAAAATCCAGATAATCTTTAAGTGCCATACTACGTGTACTAAGATCGGTGATTTTATGTTTAATGGGGTTAATTTCCTGCATAATTTACCTAAAATTGCGCGGTTAAAAGATAAATAGTTAAAACTATTTTTTGGCTTTAAGTTGTTGTTGAATTTTTTCAGCTTGTTTACATGCAGTTGTAGTGTAATTAGCGTCTAATTGTTCACAACTTAATTTGCTCATACTAAGCATGCATGATTTAGCAGTTTCATATAGATTTGCATTTTTATGTGCGTCAACATATTGTTGTTCAGCACTTAAACATAAAGAATCTAACATTTGTTTCATTATTTCTCTAGCTTGTGAAGGTGAAGAATTTTCCATACGCATATCTTTAACTGCACAAGATTTCATTTTTTTGCAGAATTTTCCATTAGCTTTAGCTAAAGAATCAGCTTCTACATAAGTAGTTGAAGTTAATAATAAACCTAAAATAGCAAGTAATTTATTCATCGTAAAGTAGAGTTATTTTGCAGAGATAAAATATTTAATTCATTAATTTTTTATATTTAATCCGTTGCGGATTATCAGCATCGGTACCTAAACGTTTATGGCGATCAACTTCATAGTCTTCATAATTACCTTCAAACCAGACCACTTCACTATCGCCTTCGAAGGCTAATATATGGGTGGCAATTCGATCTAAAAACCAGCGATCATGTGAAATAACTACCGCACAACCTGGAAAAGTTAAAATTGCATTCTCTAAGGCTCTTAAAGTTTCAACATCTAAATCGTTAGTTGGTTCATCCAGTAATAAAACATTGCCACCTTGTTTCAATAATTTAGCTAAATGTACCCGATTTCTTTCCCCGCCAGATAAGTTGCCAATGCGTTTTTGTTGATCTGAACCTTTAAAATTAAACCTACCAGCATAAGAACGCGAAGAGGTTTCATAAGTACCAACAGTAATTAAATCTAAGCCATCAGATATTTCTTCCCAAACAGTTTTATTAGCATCCATATCATCACGTAATTGATCCACGTAAGCCAATTCTACTGATTTTCCTAATCGTACAACACCGCTATCAGGTTGTTCAAACCCAGCCATCATTCTAAATAAGGTGGTTTTACCAGCTCCATTAGCACCAATAATGCCTACAATTCCACCAGCAGGCAAATTAAAGCTCAAGTCTTTAACTAATAATTTTTCTCCGAAAGCTTTGCCGATATTATCAATTTCAATTACCATATCGCCTAAACGTGGGCCAGGTGGAATGTAAATTTCTTGAGTTTCATTACGTTTCTGAAATTCTTTGGAAGATAATTCATCAAACCGGGCTAATCTAGCTTTGCTTTTAGCATGTCTACCTTTAGGATTGGTACGCACCCATTCCAATTCAGCTTTCATTGCTTTCATTTGTGAAGTTTCTTGACGCTCTTCTTGTTCCAAACGTTTTTCTTTTTGTTCCAACCAAGTAGAATAATTGCCTTCCCAAGGAATTCCCATGCCCCGATCTAATTCTAAAATCCAACCAGCGACATTATCCAAGAAATACCTATCGTGGGTAACAGCCACTACTGTACCTGTAAAATCAAGTAAAAATCTTTCTAGCCATGCTACTGATTCAGCATCTAAATGGTTAGTTGGTTCATCTAGCAATAACATGTCTGGGTTAGATAGCAATAATTTACACAATGCTACTCGGCGTTGTTCGCCACCAGATAAAGTGCTTATTTCAGCATCCCAAGCTGGTAAACGCAAAGCATTGGCGGCTACTTCTAATTTACGATCTAAATTATGTCCATCGCAAGCATTAATAATATCTTCTAATTTAGCTTGTTCAGAAGCTAATTTATCAAAATCAGCATCTGGTTCAGCATAAGCTGCATATACAGCATCTAAAGCGGCTAAAGCTGTTTTAACTTCCGCTACAGCTTCTTCCACATTTCCACGGACATTTTTGTCAAGATTTAATTGTGGTTCTTGAGCTAAATAACCAATTTTAATGCCTTTTTGTGGAATTGCTTCGCCTTCAATTTCTGTATCTAAACCTGCCATAATACGCAGTAAAGTAGATTTTCCAGAGCCGTTTAAACCTAGAACCCCGATTTTTGCACCAGGAAAAAATGATAAAGACACATCTTTGAGAATGTATTTTTTTGGAGGGACGATTTTGCCGACCCGATTCATAGAATAAATGTATTGCGCCATGATTTTTTTAATTAAATTTACAGTGGGAGTAATATTACAATAGCTGATTTAGAAATAAACTATACAGACCTAAATTAAATTAGGAAAGCATGATTTTGCTTATAACTGTTTTTATAGCTATCACCATTTTTTAAAAAGGTGTATATTTAAGCCGTTAATTATTCAGAATAGCAGGTATTTTTATGAAGTTAATTGTATTATTTTCCGCAACAATGCTTACTGCTGGTTTTGCGCAAGCAGAAGTATATAAGTGTGCAGGCGAAATTGAAGGAAAATACACTTATCAACAAAAACCTTGTAATCAAGATGCACCAGAAGCAAGTCAAATTGAAATTCATCCTGTAAATGAAGCCAAAATTGCGCGTGCTAAAGAAAAATCTTTACAAGTTTTAGAAGCTCATGAGAAGAAAAAACAACAGAATGAAACTCCTAAGAAGAAAATTTCAAAAGATCCTATAAGAAACCGACCTTCGCCCAAACCAGCAATAGTAGACGAATGGACAAATCAGCATTAATTTTTATTAGACCTAACAGATAAAAATGTTTGTTAGGTTTATGCTTTTATAGCGGTTACTAAAGCGTTAACTGCAATTCGATCGGATAAATTGATGTTGGTAAAGCCTGCTTGTTGCAATTGATTTATAGCTAAACTTTCGCGCATTACATGATTTTCAGATTCATCCACAAATAAATGCAAAATCCATTGTTGTAGAATATCTAGTTTTTTGGCGGTGATTAAAATTTTAAAATAATTTTCGGCTTCGATTTGAATTGCTTGGGTGTGTGCATTAATATCATCTAAAGCATATCGATCACCATTAATAAATTGTCCACCAGATTTTAGTACTCGATAGCATTCATGTAATACCTCTATTCGATAAGTATTTACAAAATTATGCAAGGTATAAGCACTAGCAATAACATCTACACTATTGTCTGGCATGGCTTGTAAAGCTGTTAATATATCCTGCTGGATAAAAAATAAGCGTTGTTCTTGCTCCCAAGTTTGTAAATTTTGTTGGGCTTGTTGTTGCATAGCAGCGGCGCTATCAATACTAGTAATTACGCCGTTAACTTGGGATAATAAAATTGCTACGGTAGTTAAACCAGTGCCGCCACCTAATTCAACTATATTTAATTTTGTTGTCGACTGCTGTTGAGAATATGTTTGCACTGTAGTTGCAACTAACTGACTCATAGTAGTTATAATTGGACAAATGAGTTTTAAAGTTTGGTATTGTTCGCCTAGAATTCCAGCAAATACATTATCAGTATTATTTGGAGACATTTTTTTGCGCCTTTGCTTGTTGTTTAAATTTAAATGCTTCTTGTTGTTCTGCAGTTGCAGGTAGTTGAAATTGGTCTTTCCATTCAGAATATGGCATACCATAAATTAATTCTCTAGCTGCTTCATAATCTAGCGTAATATTTTTTTCAGCGGCAGCACTTACATACCATTTTGCCAAACAATTACGACAAAAATCGGCTAATAACATTAATTCAATATTTTGCACTTCAGTGTGAGTTTCCAAATGGTGCAATAAATGTCTAAAGGTTGCAGCTTCCAATTCTGTTTGTGTGATTTTATCCATTAAAATATCCAAATAAAAATGAACATTTTAGCAAAACATTGGTCTATACATGTACTTTCTGGATTAAAAATTTTACAATGCACCCAGAATATCAAAATTAATTTCTAGTGCTTTGCTCACTTTTGCACCCAACTAAATACTATTTTTAGCTACATTTATATGAAACAACTGTTTGAATTTATACCCATTCTACTATTTTTTATTGCCTATAAATTTTATGATATTTATGTAGCTACAGCGGTAGTAATTATGGCGACTATTATTCAAGTTGCGATTACTTGGTTTAAATATCGTAAGGTTGAAACCATGCAATGGATTACTCTAGGGTTGATTGTAGTCATGGGTGGAGCAACTTTATATTTGCAAGATGAGCAATTCATTAAGTGGAAATTAACTATTATTGAATGGTTGTTTGGGTTGGCATTTTTAGGCAGCCAATTTATTGGTGAAAAAACCTTTGTAGAACGCATGATGGGGAAAGCTTTAACTTTACCTAAAGCTATTTGGAAACGTTTGAATATAGCTTGGTCAAGCTTTTTTATTAGTGTAGGTGGAATTAATATTTATGTTATGCAAAACTACAATACTGATGATTGGGTGACTTTTAAAACCTTTGGTGTACCAGTTTTGATGGTGTGCTTTATTATAATTCAAATGGCATTTATTTATAAGTACATGCCGGATGATACCGAAGAAAAACAGGAATAATTGATGTTATATGCCATTATGAGTGAGGATGTAGCCGATAGTTTGCAGAAAAGACAATCAGCCCGTCCAGAACATTTAGCGCGCTTACAAATGTTACAAGATGTTGGGCATTTAGTCTTAGCAGGGCCGCATCCAATTATTGCCAGCGAACATAGTACTACAGGATTTAGCGGTAGTTTAGTCGTGGCTGAATTTGATAGTTTAGTTGCGGCACAAAATTGGGCTGATGCAGATCCTTATTTAGCTGCAGGTGTATATATTTGTAGTATTGTTAAACCTTTTAAACAAGTATTTCCAAAATGACAATTGATTTAATCAAACAAAAACTTAACTTGGCGTTATCGCCTAGTGTGCTTGAAGTACTAGATAATAGTGCTGCCCATGCTGGACATGCTGGAGCGCAATCCGGTGGCGGACACTATCATGTTACCTTGGTCGCAGAAGACTTTAATGGTAAAAGTTTAGTGCAACGGCATCAACTAGTTTATCGTGCATTAGGTGATTTAATGAAAACTGAGATTCATGCGTTAGGTATTAATGCTTTAACCTCTAATGAACATACACAAGGGTAACTTGATGAAGAAAAAAATTATTCCATTATTATTGGTTGGTAGTAGCTTAATTGTTGCTTGCAATGAAACAGAAACCAAGTCTGCTGCGGATTCAGCTACATCTGCGCTAACGTCAATAGCAGAAGCCAAAAAGACCAATTCAGTGGATGCAGTTGCAAGTGTCAATGGTAAATATATTAGCAAAAGTGCTTTAAATACTTTAGAAGCTGAAATTACTCAACGTAGTCAAGGGCGTAAATTTCCACAAGAACAATTGATTGAAGAATTAGTTCGACGTGAATTATTAGTTCAAGATGCGTTGCAGAAGAAACTAGATCAAAGTGCAGACTATAAAGAGCGTATTGATGTTGCTAGTCGCTCATTATTATCTCAAGCTGCGTTGCAAAATGCGTTGAAATCTAATCCAATTACGGATGCAGATTTAAAAGCTGAGTATGATAAGGAAATGGGAGCTTCTTCTGGAATGGAATATAAAGCTCGGCATATTTTGCTTAAAGATGAAGCCGAAGCTAAGAAAATGATTACAAAGCTGAGTGCTGGCAAAGATTTTGCTGAATTAGCTAAGGCAAATTCTACTGGACCATCTGCACCACAAGGTGGTGATTTAGGTTGGTTTGCAGAAGGGCAAATGGTTAAAGAATTTTCAGCTGCAGTGATTGCTTTAGCAGATGGTAAATTTACTACTGAACCAGTTAAAACTCAATTTGGTTGGCATGTTATTTTGCGTGAAGAAGCTAGAAAACAAACTCCACCACCATTTGATTCAGTTAAAGAACAAATTCGCCCATCTTTACAGCAGAAAAAAATTCAGGAATTGCTAGATAATTTAGAAAAGCAAGCAAAAATAGAAATTTTATTAAAACCTGAAGTAGTTGCAGCAGAGGTTACACCTGCAACTAATACTGATACTCCAGTTGAAGCTCCAGCTCTAGAAAAAGCCAAGCCTGATGCTGCTGTTGAAGAAGTTAAAACTGATGCTACTCCAACAACAGAAGTTAAAGAACCTGCTCCGGTTGTAACACCATAGATTAAATTTATTATTAACCTGATAGCGTGTTGGTAAAGTTATTAGGTTAGTTTTCACTGTAGTTAAACTTTAACATATTTAAACAATTTATATGACTGATTATCCTAAAAAAACTTGTGTAATTGAAAATCTTGTAAAACATCCTAAATTAGTTGCTGCAACTTTGGCTGGTAGAAAAACTCAACAACGACGTGATGGGGTCTATGCATATCCTAATGAAACATTTAAGTTAGACGATGTAACCTTTAAAGTCACAGCTTTGGAGCGTCAGAGTTTAGGTGCAATGACTGATGCTGATGCACAAGCTGAAGGTTATCCGAATTTAGCTATGTATAAAGATTTAATTTTAAAAATGCATGCAGGTATGAGTTGGGATGAAGATAGTTTAGTCTGGGTGCATACTTTTGCAAAACAAGACGATGATTAAAGTAGGTATTGTTGGTGGCACTGGTTACACTGGCGTAGAGTTATTACGTATTTTAGCCTTACATCCGCATGTTGAAGTCACAGTAGTTACTTCACGGGCTGATACTGGTGTAGCTGTAACCACGGTTTACCCTAATTTACATGGGCATTATGCTGGTTTGTGCTTTTCAGCACCAGATATTAAAACTTTATCTCAGTGCGAATTAATATTTTTTGCGACCCCAAACGGTATTGCGATGCAGATGGCGGCTGAGTTATTAAATTCTGGCATCAAAGTTATTGATTTATCTGCAGATTTTCGCTTGCAAAATGTTGCTGAGTGGGAACAATGGTATGATATGACCCATGTTAGTCCTGAATTAATTCCACAAGCAGTTTATGGCTTGCCAGAACTGAATCGAGAGCAAATTAAAACTTCTAATTTAATTGCTTGTGCAGGCTGCTATCCAACTGCGGTACAACTAGGTTTAATTCCTTTAATTACGGCGGGTTTAATCCAGTTAGATAATATTATTGCTGATGTAAAATCTGGTGTTAGTGGTGCAGGACGAAAAGCTACAGTATCATCTTTAATGAGTGAAACTGGTGAAAGTCTGAAGGCTTATGCAGTATCAGGACATAGACATTTGCCAGAAATAATTCAAGGTTTGTCTGTAGTTGCTAAAAGCGCAGTAAATTTAACTTTTGTGCCACATTTAATTCCTATGATTCGAGGAATTCATGCTACTTTATATGCTCAATCTACTGCAGATTTAAATACTATTTACGATTTATACCAAACTCATTATCAACATGAGCCATTTGTGACTATTTTACCGCCGAATACGCAACCGAATACGCGCAATGTAAAGGGTAGTAATCAGTGTCAAATAAGTTTATTTAAACCTCAAGGTGCTGATACTGTAGTGATTTTGGTGGTCATTGATAATTTAATTAAGGGTGCAGCTGGGCAAGCAGTACAAAACTTAAATTTAATCTATGGTTTTGATGAAACTACTGCTTTAAAAACTTTAGCCTTATATCCTTAAAACTGCTTTTTTGCGTTCGTAATAAATAATTTCATGAATACAGTTCCTGCTTCCAATTCTCAACGTGGTTTAATTCTATTGTTTGCAGGTACTTTATTTGTTAGTGCCAGCTTAATGTTTGTCATACAGCCGATGTTTGGCAAACTACTATTGCCCTTGCTTGGAGGCACGCCAGCAGTTTGGAATACCTGCATGGTGTTTTATCAAACTTTACTGTTTTTAGGTTATTTATATGCACATTATATAACCACTAACACAACTTCAAAACGGCAAGTCCAAATTCATGCGGGAGTAATTGCACTTAGTTTAATTGCTTTGCCAATAGGTTTACCAGCAAATATTTTGCCACCTACAGAATCTAATCCAACCTTCTGGTTAATGTATGTTTTATTATTAGGGATTGGATTCCCATTCTTTATAGTCTCAACTTCTTCAACTTTATTGCAAAAATGGTTTGCGAATTTAGGTCATAAAACTAGTCACGATCCATATTATTTATACGCGGCCAGCAATACTGGTAGTTTATTAGCTTTATTAAGTTATCCATTCTTAATTGAACCTAAGCTTGGATTGCAGTTGCAACAACAACTTTGGTCAGCTGGATATGGTGTTTTATGTAGTTTGATTTTGCTTTGTGGCTGGATATTATGGCGTGCGCAAACCAATATTGCTATCAAACCAGATAATACAATAATTGCAGAACCAGAAAAATTAAGTCTATATCGCAAAATACGCTGGGGAATATTAGCCTTTATTCCATCAAGTTTACTCCTAGGATTAACCAATTTCATTAGCACCGACATTGCCTCAGTGCCGTTATTATGGATTATTCCATTAACATTATTTTTACTCTCATTTGTATTAGTATTTTCTAACTGGGCAGCTAAAATACATCCATTAATGGTAACGCTACAACCGATAGTATTATTACCATTTATCGCCTACTCATTTATAAACCCAGCTTTATTACCCTATTGGTTAGATTTAAGCTTACATTTAGTAGCATTTTTTCTAGCTATTATGGTTTGTCATGGGGAATTAGCTAAATCTCGTCCCCATACAGAATATTTGACTTATTTCTACTTAATTATGTCTTTTGCAGGCATGTTAGGCGGCATGTTTAATACCTTTGTAGCACCATTTATTTTTGATGGCATCTATGAATATCCAATAATGATTGTAGCTGCATTATTAATGCGCCCGAATAGTTTTCCAACCCAATTTGATGACTTACAAGCATGGAAAAATGCAGCTATTCAAGTAATATTCCCACTAATATTATTCATTATCGGAATAAGTTTGTATGTTGCTATTGATGATATTGCCCCGTATTTAGATAGCATTGGTGGTTTATTGATTTTATTAGCTGGTCTAAGTTATGCGTTTCGTCAACAAGCCATTAGTTTAGCGTTACTTACTGGCACCTTATTATTTTTTAGCATGGGTTTACACAGCTCTTTATCACACACTATATTTCAAGAGCGGAGTTTTTTTGGGGTATTTTCTGTGCGTGAAGCCATGTTATTAGATGAACAGCAGCAACCAGAAAAATACCATGCTTTATTTCATGGCACTACCAAACATGGTGCGCAAAGATTGGCTGCGCATTTAAAGACTACGCCGTTAACTTATTACAGTCGTCCTGCACCTATGGGGCAATTATTTAGTGTCTTTGATGCTAGCAATAATAATTGGAAAGTTGGCGCAGTTGGCTTGGGTGCAGGTGCATTAGCTTGTTATGCAAAACCCCAACAACGGTGGACGTTTTACGAAATTGACCCTTTAGTAATTGACATTGCGAATAATCCTAAATATTTTAATTATTTACAATTTTGTGGTGAAAATACTACGATGGTAGTTGGGGATGCAAGATTGTCAATTTTACAAGCAGCAGATGCTAGTTTTGATTTGTTAATTCTGGATGCATTTAGTTCTGATTCTGTACCTACACATTTGCTTACTCAAGAAGCTATGCAATTGTATTTCAAAAAATTAAAACCAGCTGGAATCTTAGCATTTCATATTACTAATCGGCATTTAGAGCTTAAAAAAGTAATTTCTGACCATGCAAAGCGTTTAAAATTAGCGGCATTAATTCAAGAATTCAAACCTAAAATTGCGCAGCCTTTAGTTATTGCTACTGATTGGGTAGTGTTAGCAAACTCTGCAACCACATTGAATCCATTGTTAAAAAGTCGCCTAGGGACATGGCAAAAATTGCCATTGTATTTTGATATGCAACCGTGGACTGATGATTTCACCCACATTCTTGATATTTGGAAATAACATGGTATTAAATTTAACTGAGCTAGCAGAAATATGTAATGCGCAATTGCCAGTAGAAGCAGGCGATTTAAATATTACCGCAGCAGCTAATATTATGACAGCTAAAGCTGGTGAGTTAACGGTATTAAGCAGTGTGAAATATGCTAAATTTTTGGCGCAAACTCAAGCTTCCGCCTGTTTAATTTCAAATTCAATGGAAATTCAAGATGCTCCAAAAAATTTGGTGTTTTTAATTTGTAATGATCCTGAAATTAGTTTTTTAAATGCTGTAAAAGCATTACATCCAGAAGCTAAATTAAAACATACTATTTCAACTAATAGTGATATAGACCCAACTGCAATTATAGATAATAACGTGCATATTGGTGCTTTTAGTACTATTGCAGCTAATTGTAATATTGGTAGTAATAGCAAAATTTCCGCCAATGTATCTATTGGTGAGAATGTTAGTATTGGGAAAAATTGTTATTTACATCCGCAAGTGGTTCTTTATGCAAATACTAAAATTGCTGATAATGTAGTGATTCATGCTGGGGTTGTGATTGGTGCAGATGGATTTGGGTATAAATATCGTCAAAATCAACATGTTAAAGTGCCACATGTAGGCAATGTGGTGATAGAATCTGAGGTAGAAATTGGTGCAAATACTTGTATAGATAAAGCTGCTTTAGGCTCAACTGTAATTGGCGCAGGTAGTAAAATTGATAATTTGGTGCAAATTGCTCATAATAATCAATTAGGTAGAAATGTAATTGTTTGTGGTCAATCTGGTATTTCAGGCTCATGTACTGTAGGAGATGGCGTTATAATAGCTGGCGGAGTTGGAATTGCAGACCATGTTACTATTGAAACTCAAGCTGTAGTGATGGCGCGTAGTGGAGTTTCGCAAAATGTCAAAGCTGGAAGTCAAGTCTTTGGTATTCCTGCACGAGAACGAAAAATTGCTTGGCGTGAATTGGCTGCGTTAAGTAAGCTGCCAGAATTATTGAAAAAAGTTAAGCAGCTAGAAAAAACCATAAACCATAAACCATAATTATATATTTTTAATAAATATATTTGTTTTATATGCTGTGATTGTTATACAATTATCGGTTGAGTTAGCTGAACAGTCGCTGTTTTATCGTAAGGATAAAAGAGAGGAAAGTCCGGGCTTCATAGGGTAGAGTGCTAGGTAACTCCTAGGAAACGTGAGTTTACGGATAGTGCCACAGAAAATATACCGCCTGTTAAAGGGTAAGGTTGAAATGGTGCGGTAAGAGCGCACCGCGCAATTGGCAACAATTGTGGCAGGGTAAACCCCACTCGAAGCAAGGCCAAATAGAGAAACAATGTGTTACCCGCACAGTTTCTGGGTAGGTTGCTAAAGCTATGAGGTGACTTATAGCGTAGATGAATGACTGTTTTTAACAAAACCCGGCTTATAGGCTAACTCTTTTTACCAATTCCAAATGAAGATTTTAAACGATTAAAAAAATGACTTTCTTCAGAATCTATACCTTCATTTTCAACCTGATCTTCCTCAATATTAATTTCTTCTAACCATTTTGCTTGTTGTAGTTGTAAATCTTCAGCTTCTTTTTGAATGCGTTGTTTATCTACATGATTAATATCAAGGCGAATAAACTCACTATCTTTACGCAACATGTACCGAATTAATTCATCTAATAAAGCATCATTTACTTCTTCGGGTGCGAAAACTTTATTATATGTACTGAAATCATCATGATTGTAGATTAGTAATTTAATTTTGGTGTTATCAAGATCAACTTCAAATCTAAACCGCACTGGAATTTCTCGAGTAAGTTTAAATGTAGCTGTATCTGTGCCTTTTGCACTAACAAATTGATTCCAATCAAATGGCAGGTTTTTAGAATGTAGAAACGCTACTTCTTGTTCTATGCGTCTATGACCTTCTAACTTGTAATGAAATATACCTTTGCCAACACAAGCAAAATTAACATTCACTTGCATTATGCGATCAAAGTTAGCAAAGCCACCATAATTATCAGTGTTAATAGCATAATTTTTTTGCGTTAAAGCACCAATTTGCGGATACTTATGGCTATAATTTTTAATTTCTACCCCAGTTTGCAAATAATTAAGATGCTCAATAATTTCTTTTAAAAAGGTAAAAGTTTTTTGCATTTTTGGCAAAATTCGAGTTTGATATTCCTGCTCCAATGTTTCTTGGGATTTAGCAGTAGAAAACTCACTTTCTTGCTTATTATTGGCTTCATCTCTTAACTGATCTAAAATACTCATTTTGCACCTTTTTGCCTAACAATTTCATACAGCATTACCGCAGCCGCTACTGATACATTTAAACTTTCAATTTGCCCCAACATGGGTATGTTCACTAAAAAATCACATTGTTGCTGGGTTAATCTACGCATACCTTTGCCTTCAGTACCCATAATTAAAGCTAATGACATCTTTAAATCAGTATTGAAAATAGTTTGTTCTGCTTCGCCTGTAGCACCTACTAACCATATATTTTGAGTTTTTAACCAACGTAAAGTTCTAGCTAAATTAGTTACTTGGTATATTGGTACGGTTTCTGCTGCACCGCTAGCAACTTTACAAACTGTAGGGGTTAAACTGGTGGCATTATCTTTAGGGATAATAATTCCATCTACACCAGTAGCATCAGCAGTTCGCAAACAAGCTCCTAAATTGTGTGGATCTTGTACTTGATCTAATACCAATAGTAAAGGTTGGTTGATTTTTTCAACTTGAGTTTTTAGTTCTGCTTCAGAGTGGATTTCAGGTAATTGAAATTCAATTACTATGCCTTGATGATTTTTGCCTTCGGAAAATTTATCTAATTTCTTGCGTTCAACTCGTTGAATTTTAATTGATAGCGCAGTTATTTTCTTGGTAATAAACTGCAAACGTTCATCTTGGCGTTGATTATCAACCCAAACAGTAACAATTTTTTCGGGAGAAAAATCTATAGCTGCTTCTACAGCATGAATACCAAATATTTTACTTAATTTCATGGGTTATAGTTGACAATAAAATTGATGCGCAGTTTAAATCTCCGCATCGTAGTTGAATTACATTTGATCTAAAATAGCTTTTTTAACAGCATCTAAATTAGCTTCAATAGTGACAGGATGTGTGGATTTGCATTGTGTAATTGCAGTATCAGGATCTTTTAAGCCATTGCCGGTTAAAGTGCAAACAATTTTAGTGCCTTCTTTGATTTTACCATGACTTAAGTCTTGTAAAACTCCAGCTAAAGAAGTTGCAGATGCAGGTTCACAAAAAATACCTTCATATTGAGATAACATTTTTTGGGCAGCTAAAATTTGGGCATCCGAACATTTGTCAAACCAACCTTTAGATTGTTCCTGCACATTCCAAGCCAAATCCCAAGATTGTGGGTGTCCAATCCGAATCGCAGTAGCAACTGTTTCTGGATTATCTACCATAGAACCTTTAACAAATGGTGCAGATCCAGCAGCTTGATAGCCACACATAATTGGTTGTTTATTAGCGATTTTATCAGCGTAATACTCACTATAACCTTTCCAATATGCGGTAATATTTCCAGCATTTCCTACAGGCAAGCAGTGATAGTCTGGGGCATCACCTAATTCATCTACAATTTCAAAGGCAGCGGTTTTTTGTCCTTCAATTCTAAATGGATTAATTGAATTAACAATAGTTACTGGTGCGTGATTAGCAACTTCTTTTACTAATGCCATGCCTTGATCGAAATTACCATTAATTTGAATTATTTCTGCACCATACATTAAAGTTTGGGCTAATTTTCCTAAGGCAATTTTACCTTCAGGAATTAACACAAAAGCCCGAATTCCAGCGCGAACCGCATAAGCCGCCGCCGACGCTGAAGTATTGCCAGTGGAAGCACAAATAATTGCTTGACTACCAGCTTCAACTGCTTTGGTGACAGCCAGAGTCATACCACGGTCTTTAAAAGAACCAGTTGGATTTAAACCTTCATACTTAACGTAAATTTCGACTTCTTTGCCAATTAAGCGTGGAATATGTTGTAATTTAATTAGCGGAGTATTGCCTTCACCTAAACTAATGAACTTAGTGCTAGCAGTTACTGGTAATCTATCTTGGTAACGTTCAATTAAACCAGTATAACGAGTTTGTATTGCCATGATTTATCCTAAATTTTCTACGCGAATTCGATTTACTGTACCGACAACAGTATCTAAAGCTTCAATAGATTTAATAGCTGCATTCATTTGCTTCTCCAAGGTTATTTGGGTCAGCATAATAATTGGTAAACTAGAGTCATTTTGTTGAGGCCCTTTTTGAATAAAAGCTTCAATACTAATAGAATGTTCGGCTAAAATGCGAGTAACTTCTGCTAATACGCCAGTTTTATCTTGCACATTCAATCTTAAATAATATGCAGTTTCTATTGCATCTGCATTTAATATAGGTATATCAGCAATTGCATTAGCTTGGAAAGCTAAATGTGGCACATGGTTTTCAGGGTCTGTAGTTAAGGCTCTAACAACATCAATAATATCTGCTACTACTGCTGAAGCAGTTGGTTCTGAACCTGCACCAGCACCATAATAAAGTGTGTCGCCTACTGCATCTCCATGTACTAGCACCGCATTTTTAACTCCATCTACATTGGCTATTAAGCGTCTATGTGGAATTAAAGTAGGATGCACCCGTAATTCAATGCCATTTGCAGTTTTTCTAGCAATACCTAAATGTTTAATTATATAGCCTAATTCTTCTGCATAGCTAACATCTTCACGACTAATATTGGTAATGCCTTCAGTAAATATTTTCTCAAATTGTAACGGAATTCCAAAGGCAATTGAGGCTAAAATAGTTAATTTATGCGCAGCATCAATACCTTCCACATCAAAAGTTGGATCAGCCTCAGCATAACCTAAAGCTTGAGCTTCGCTTAATACATCAGCAAAATCTCTACCTTTATCACGCATTTCGGTAAGAATAAAATTGCCAGTACCATTAATAATACCAGCTAAAGATTCAATACAATTTGCACTTAAGCCTTCGCGTAAAGCCTTAATAATTGGGATTCCACCAGCAACTGCGGCTTCAAATGCAACCATTACGCCTTTTTGTTTGGCTTGAGCAAAAATTTCATTGCCATGTAATGCGATTAAAGCTTTATTAGCAGTTACAACATGTTTGCCATTAGCTATAGCAATTAAAACTAAATCCTTGGCTAAGCTTTCACCACCAATTAATTCCACAATAATATCAATTTCAGGATTATTGATAATATCCAATGGATCTGTAGTTAAGATAATTCCTTCTGTATTGCAGATGCGTTTTTTATCCAGATCTCTTGCAGAAGCATGCGTTACTAAAATATCCCGCCCTGCTCTACGAGAAATTTCAGTTGCATTACGTCGCAGGACGTTAATAGTACCTCCGCCAACAGTACCTAATCCTAAAACACCTACTTTTACTGGTTTCAAATGTTGCTCCTCAACAGTTAATATGAATTATGTTGTTCTATTATACAACAGCATCTTTTTTGAACATATTCCGAATTCCACGTAATGCTTGACGAGTTCGATGTTCGTTTTCAATTAAACTGAAGCGAATATGGTCATCTCCATATTGTCCAAAACCAATGCCTGGTGAAACTGCGACTTTTGCATCTAAGATTAATTTTTTACAAAATTCTAAGGATCCCATAGCTTTGTAAGCTTCAGGAATTGGAGCCCATACAAACATGGTGGCTTTAGGTTTTTCTACGTGCCAACCTAGGGAATTTAAGCCATCACACAGCACATCCCGACGATTTTTGTACATATTGCAAATATTTTTTACACAGTCTTGTGAGCTTTCAAGAGCATGAATTGCAGCAACTTGAATTGGGGTGAAAGTACCGTAATCCAGATAAGATTTCATCCGAGTGAGTGCGGAAACTAAGTCTTGATTGCCACACATAAAACCTACTCGCCAGCCAGGCATATTGTAACTTTTAGAGAGTGAAAAAAATTCTACTGCTACATCTTTTGCCCCAGAGACTTCTAATATTGAAGGTGCTTTATAACCATCAAACACAATGTCAGCATAGGCAATGTCATGTACCACCCAAATATTATGTTCTTTAGCCACGGCAATAATTTTTTCAAAAAATTCTAGCTCTACACATTGAGTTGTGGGGTTGCCAGGAAAATTTAAGATTAACATTTTTGGTTTGGGCCAAGATTCAACAATGGCTTTTTGCAATTCTTCAAAAAAATCTACTTCTGGAGTAAATTGGACGTGGCGTAAATCTGCACCAGCAATTACTACACCATAAGGATGGATTGGATAAGCTGGATTAGGAACTAAAACTACATCTCCAGGACCCAAAGTAGCTAAAGCTAAATGAGCTAAACCTTCTTTAGAACCAATAGTTACAATGGCTTCGGTTTCTGGATCTAAATCTACTCCGTAACGAGTTTTATACCAATTGCAAATTGCTTGGCGTAAGCGTGGAATGCCTTTAGAAACTGAATATCTGTGGGTATCCTCTCTGCGCGTGACCTCAATCATTTTGTCGACAATATGTTTAGGTGTAGCTTGATCTGGATTACCCATACCAAAATCAATAATATCTTCCCCTGAGGCACGCGCTTTAGCCTTTAATTCATTAACAATATTAAAAACATATGGTGGCAAACGACTTATGCGATGAAATTCTTCCATGGGTAGCTCTTTGGGGAATATTAACTATAAAATATAGTAAGTTACTGGGATTAAATGCTACTGTCAATGTATGGGATTAATTTTACTAGCAAAAATTGCTTGTACGCGGGCTAAATCTTCAGCAGTATCTACTCCAGCTTCTGGAATTTTAGTTACTATTTGCACAATTATTTTTTCTCCATGCCACAATACATTTAATTGTTCTAGAGATTCTATGTTAGCTAAAGGTGCTGCTTGCCATTGAGAAAAGCTTTTTAAAAACTTCACACTATAAGCATAGATACCAATATGGCGCAGATAAGGTAAAGTGGATAAGGTTTTTTTGGATTGACTAAATTTATCTCGATCCCATGGAATTGGCGCACGACTGAAATATAACGCGTAATCATTTTTATCCAACACCACTTTAACGGCATTTGGATTAAAAATATCTTCTACAGAGCTAAGTTTTGCTGCCAAAGTTGCCATGCTAGCAGTTTGTTGTTGGGATAATTTATTAGCTAGTTCGTTGATATAGTTGGGTGGAATTAAGGGTTCATCGCCTTGTAAATTAACTACAATAACATCATCTTGCCAGTTTAGTTTGGTAGCAACTTCAGCAATGCGTGCAGAACCGCTTTCATGTTCTGGCTTAGTCATTAAAACTTCAATACCTAATTTAGATACTGTTTGGGCAATTCTATTATCGTCTGTAGCTACCACTACTTGTTGTGCTTGCGAGGCTAAAGCTTGTTCACAAACCCTTACAATCATTGGTTTTCCAGCAATATCCGAGAGGGCTTTGCCAGCTAAACGTGTAGAAGCATAACGGGCAGGAATTACCACTTTAAATGGAATCATGAATGTAAAGCATCTAGTTCATCTTGTGAAAGTGTTCTAGCTTCAGGTTCTAACATTACTGGAATTCCATCTCGAATTTGAAATGCTAATGCATCTGCTTTACAGATCAGTTCTTGGGCTTGTGCTTGATAGATTAATGAGCTTTTGCAAATTGGGCAAGCTAGAATGTCAAGTAGTTTTGTGTCCATGAGTTTTTGATTTTAATAAAGTAAGAAGTTGTTGAAAGAAATGCTCAGGTAATTCAGTTTTCAGAGGTACAAACCAATGCTGTTCAGTGGCAAAAGCACTACATTTTACTGCATCTTTTTCAGTCATTAAAATTGGTTTGAGGTCATTAAAATTGATGTCGGTATTGGTAAATTTATGATGATCTGGAAATATGTGGTTTTTATAAGCTGGTGCATATGCTGCTAAGGCTTGAAAAAATTTATTTGGATTTCCAATGCCTGCTAAAGCATGATAAGGTTGCGCGGTTAATTCAGTTAGCGGTTTAGTTGCCGCAGTTTTGAGATTAACAGCAGTATTAATATGTGTGGTTAATGGAATTTCTTGGTCTTCAATAGTGCCACCATTTAATAGGATAAAATCTACTGTTTGAGTTCTTTCGGCTGGTTCACGGAGAGGCCCAAAAGGCAGGCAATAACCATTACCAAATCTGCGTTCGCCATCAATTACTAAGATTTCAATATCACGTTGGAGAGCGTAATGTTGCAAACCATCATCAGATAATAAAATTTCACAAGCATGAGTGTTTAAAATTAATTCAGCAGCTTGTACGCGTTGGGAACTCACAGCAATTGGACATTTTAAATTCTTATACAGCATTATGGCTTCATCGCCTACTTGCTGAGTTGAACTGTTAGCAGTGACTAGTCGCGCTTCTTTGTTGGAATTTCCACCATAGCCACGACTAATAATGCCGATATTATAACCTTGTTGTTGCAAATATTGGGCGATGCTTAGTACTACAGGAGTTTTGCCAGTGCCGCCGACTGTAAGATTGCCGATTATAATTACTGGTACTGGTAGTTTGGTTTGTTGAAAAATTCCAAGGCGATATAAAAATTTGCGGAATCTTACTGCATCTACAAACAGCATATTAACAGCTGTAAACCAAGTGGCAATATATACATCTTCATACCAAATTTTGTTGAGCCAGTGGCTGAATAATTTACGCATTATTTGTTTGTTGGGTCTTCGGTTGCAAAAGCTATATGTTTAAAGCCTACTTGGCTGGCGATGTCTAAGGCTTTGATGACTGCAGTATGTGAGGTTTTACCATCTGCGCTAATGACTAATGAAGTATCATTAACATTATTGGCTGTTAGCATTTGGTTTAGAGTTTGTTTTAAAGTTATTGGGTTTAGATTAACTAAGGCTTCTTGTTTAGTTGTTGGTGTAGAAACAAAATAATTACCTTCAGCATCAATCAGCAAGGTAATAGTTAAATTTTTGCGGATAGCTATGTCATTACTAGCTTCAGGTAAATTAA
>DAOUSJ010000068.1 GCA_030627285.1 Methylococcaceae bacterium
TCTAACAATAAACGTTACAATCGCTTTGCAAAATGTATATCTCAAGCCATTGTGCCATTTGTTGGTGGCAATTGGGAAATTGTAGTATTTGAAGACAAAAGTTTAAATGCATTTGCCCTGCCAGGGAATAAAATTGGAATTCATACTGGACTGATTAAATTAGTTGCGAATCAACATCAATTAGCTGCTGTGATTGGGCATGAAATTGGACACGTAATAGCTAAACACAGCAATGAAAGAGTGTCTCAAGAAATGTTACTTAAAGGTGGCATTGGCTTAATTGGTGCGGTAGCCCAACCAGCTTCAGCACTGGGACAATTAGGCATGAATGCTTTAGGTTTAGGCGCGCAATTTGGGGTTTTATTGCCGTATAGTCGCACGCATGAAACTGAAGCGGATGTAATTGGCTTAGATTTAATGGCAAAAGCTGGCTTTGATCCTAGACAAAGTGTTAAATTATGGCAAAAAATGAGTCAGGCAAGTAAAAATAGTGCGCAACCACCTGAATTTATGTCTACGCATCCAGCACATACCACTAGAATTAATGGCTTGAATAAAAATATGTCTAGAGCTATGCAAACTTATCAAAATGCAAAATCTCTGGATAAAACTCCCAGATGTAAAAAATAAACTTTAACTTAACTTTTAACTATTTATATAAATCATGACTGAATTAGAAAAAATTATTAACGACTCTTTTGAAAATTGTGCCGATTTAACTCCAAGCACTGTAGGGTCTGAATTACGTGAAGCTATTGAAGCTACAATCAATTTGTTAGATTCTGGCAAAGCTAGAGTTGCTGAAAAAATTAATGGCGAATGGGTAGTTAATCAATGGTTGAAAAAAGCTGTATTATTATCTTTTAGAATTAATGACAATCGCGTTATGGATGGCGGTGCAAATCGTTATTATGACAAAGTTGAAACCAAATTTGGTGCTTACACTCCAGATGATTTTGCTAAAGCAGGTGTGCGTGTAGTTCCAAATGCCAATGTGCGCCACGGTTCTTATATTGCACCAAACACTGTATTAATGCCTTCATATGTGAATATTGGTGCGTATGTTGATAGCGGCACGATGGTAGATACTTGGGCAACAGTAGGTTCTTGCGCTCAAATTGGTAAAAACGTGCATTTATCTGGTGGTGTAGGTATCGGCGGCGTATTAGAACCATTACAAGCTGGGCCAACTATTATTGAAGATGATTGTTTTATTGGCGCGCGCTCAGAAGTGGTTGAAGGGGTAATTGTTGAAGCTGGTTCAGTAATTTCTATGGGCGTATATATTGGTCAAAGCACCAAAATTTTTAATCGCATGACTGGCGAAATTACTTACGGTCGTATTCCTGCTGGTTCAGTGGTGGTTTCTGGTAATTTACCATCTAAAGACGGTTCGCATAGCTTGTATTGCGCAGTAATCATTAAACAAGTAGATGCAAAAACTCGTAGTAAAACTGGTTTAAACGAATTATTACGTGACTAATTTTTAAGACTTACTAATGAGGTGCAATTAAATCGTGCCTCATTGCTGCTTTATTTATTCCAACAATAACCAAATCAATGTCAGAAAGCCCCTCTAGCAATGCAATTATTTATGCAATTTTAGCTTTAAATAGCGAAATAGCCTTACAAAAAGATTATATTAATTCTAGTGAAATTGAATTAGAAACTCGTGAAGAGGAACAAGAAACCCTAGATGATTTAGAACAAGCCTTTATGGAATTCATTGAAATTTATAAACAACGTCGGCATCGAGATTCAGAGTTGCCTGCCTTAGAAGAATTATTAACTGATGAGTTGTGAAATGTTGACTTTATATGGCATTAATAATTGCGATAGAGTTAGAGCAGCTAGATTGTGGTTAAAAAGTTCTCAACAGGAACATCAATTTCATGACTTTAGAAAACAAGGGCTTACATTAGAATTAATTACTGATTTAGAAGCGCGTATTGGTTGGAAAATTATGTTAAGTCGGCGTAGCAAAGGTTGGCAACAATTATCAGCTTTAGAGCAACAACAAATTAATTCAGCGAGTGCAATTGCCTTAATGCTGGAAAATCCAACTACAATTAAACGTCCAATTTTAATTAATTCTGAATTAGTTATTATTGGTTTTAAAGCCTCTGAATACCAAGAAAAATTATGCCTAATGCAACCTTAGAACTATTAAAAAATTTAATTGCTAGAGAATCTATTACTCCAGAAGATGCTGGTTGTCAGGATTTATTAGCTGCCAGATTATCACCTTTGGGTTTTGAAGCTGAGTTGTTAAATTTTGCTGACACTAAAAATATATTCTTACGTCGTGGCACTGCTAAACCGCTATTAGTATTTTTGGGGCATACAGATGTAGTGCCTACAGGAGATTTAGCTGCTTGGGATAGCCCACCATTTACTCCCACATTACACAATGATAAATTATATGGGCGTGGGGCAGTGGACATGAAAGGTGGCATTGCTAGCTTTGTGACTGCGGTAGAAAATTTTGTAACTGCAAATCCAGACCACAAAGGCTCAATAGCATTATTAATTACCAGTGATGAAGAAGGTTGTGCTTTAAATGGAACTGTAAAAGTCATCGAAGAATTTGAAGCTCGAGGTGAAAAAATTGATTGGTGTATAGTTGGCGAGCCTTCTAGTGAGCAACAATTAGGCGATATAATTCGCGTAGGTAGACGTGGTTCTTTATGCGCTACCTTGAAAATTCACGGCACTCAAGGTCATGTAGCTTATCCTGATAAAGCAGACAATCCAATTCACAGTTTTGCACCAGCTTTACAAGCTTTAAGTGCAGAAGTTTGGGATCAAGGTAATGAATTTTTTCCTGCTACCAGTTTACAAGTTTCTAATATTAATGCTGGTACTGGTGCAGAAAATATTATTCCTGGCAGTTTAGATATAAGTTTTAATTTACGTTTTAGCACCGAGTTAAGTTCTGAAATTATCCAACAACGTACCCACGCAATCCTAGATGCATACCCTTTTAAATATACTTTGGAATGGCGTTTATCTGGCAATCCATTCTTAACTAAAACTGGTAGCCTAATTCAAGCTACTGAAGCCGCGATTAAAACTGTTACTGGTTTACAGACTATCAAAGATACTGGCGGCGGCACTTCTGATGGCAGGTTTATAGCTCCTACAGGTGCGCAAGTTATTGAATTAGGACATCTTAATGCTACGATTCATAAAGTAAATGAACATGTGCCAGTAGCAGATTTAGAACTCTTGAGCCATATTTATCAACAAATATTAGTTAATTTACTCATTCCAGATTCTTAGATCTCAAATTTTTAGAATCTTAATTGCAGACGCATGTCGAATAAACATTGAATATCTATCCTTAGATTTACTAATCCAACCGCGTGCTTCAATTTTTTTACCTTTATAAAAATCTATATTTGGAAATAATGCCCTAGGTTCACGCGGAATTTTTAAGGCAAATTTATTCGAAAAATTTACATAATGATATTTGCGTGCAGTTTTAATACTAATAACTTTACCCACCACCCTATGCCAACCATAATAAGACCCAGATTTAATTGACTTAGCCTTTTTAGGTGCATATGCCTGTAAATTCCAAATTCCAAATTTTTCCTGCAACGCTTTATCTTCTGCACGAATAAATTTGTCAATATATTTTAAACTAGGAGGGTAAATACTAAGACTAGCCAAACCATTTGCTACCAACTCCAAATTAATATTTTCATTGTTTTCTGTAAACACATAAGCCAAAGTTCGGTTATATTTATCTTGTTTTACTGCATCATATTCCAAGCGTACCCGCTGATTTTTTAAGCGTTTAATTAACCAATTTTTTGCTCTATTACCACCAGCTTCTGCAGGACTTCTACCTTTGGCAACTTCTGGAGTATTAATGCCTAATAAACGTATTTTGTTATTATTTTCTAACACAATCGTATCACCATCAGAAACCCGTTTAATAGTATGATAACTATGCTGAGGTTTAAGTTTCATTACCATTGCATCTATATGCGGCTTATCTGAAAAATGCTGCTTTCCAGTTTCATCTTGCCAACTGAAAACTTCGGCTGACAAAGGATTAATCACAAAAATTAATAATAAAATAATGCTATATGTAGTTTGTGTTTTAATATTCATAACTCAGTATCCAGTTAAAATTGAATAACATTACATCTGTTCCGCTTAAGGATAACGTATTTCATGCAAAATCAACATTCCAAATCAATAAAATGGCTATTTATATTTGTCGCTTTGTGTAGCTTAACCGGTTGTTTACATTGGATGCGCGCATTTCAAGTTTACTTACAATTAGATGATTTTGACAAAAATTTTACCATTGATGACCAAAATAAATTTGTTCTCTATTTTAATGCACCTAAGCTTTATAGTTCTGACTTACTAGCTTTATCTAAATTACAACCTAGCCATAAAAAGATAACTCTTAATGGCACTCGTTGGCGTTATTTGTTTCGCAAAGTTAATCAAGATCAAGAATTAATTCAACCTGAAATTAGCTTTTTTTTTGATTTAGATTTTGATAGTCAGCATCGCGTATCTGCATGGACTTTTTCGCCATTATTTTTAGATATAGCTCCAGCAAAATTTTTAGAAGCATCTTTACGTTCTTTAGCTGGGAGTGAGATTGATAAATCCAACCGGCAGTTACGCGCAAAATCACAACCCAAGATTGATGCTGAATTACCTAAAAAAGTTATGGTATTAAAAAATCTAGGACAATCTTTAAAGGTCGAAGATGAGGGTGAAGAAGAGGTTTATTATTATAATTTCTTACTAGAAACTTCAAATATTGAAGCCGGTTATGAAGATAGAGCTTTAAGTGTAGTAAAGTTAAGTTTTGATAAACAAACTACTGAATTAACTCGGATGGCTGGGCGTTTTGCTGGCTTAAAAATTTCTATTCGCTATCATAAATTTTTAACTGAAACTATTCTCGAAAAATGAATCCAAATTTAATTCAACAACAAACAGCATCTTGGTTAACCAGCGTAATTATTCCTTACAAAATTTGTCCATTTGCTGAGGCGGTAGTTACACAGCAACGACTAAAGTATTATGTAAATTTAGATACCTCCATAGAAACTTGTTTGCTTAATTTAATTTCTGAATGCCAAGTGTTAGATTCAGAAGCTAATATTGAAACCAGTTTATTAATTTATCCAAACCATCTAACTGATTTTTCTGAGTTTTTGGAATATTTAACTTTGGCTGAAGAATTATTATACACGCAAGGATATGATGGTATTTATCAATTAGCTAGTTTTCATCCGCAATATTGTTTTCAAGATGCAGAACAAGATGACCCCGCCAACTATACGAATAGATCACCTTATCCAATGCTACATTTATTACG
Source organism: Methylococcaceae bacterium (assembly GCA_030627285.1). Classification (GTDB taxonomy): domain Bacteria; phylum Pseudomonadota; class Gammaproteobacteria; order Methylococcales; family Methylomonadaceae; genus WTBX01. The sequence continues at coordinate 5,357 of DAOUSJ010000068.1, forward strand.
TGAATCTAGTATTGAGGCAGCTTTGCAAGTATTCCCCAATCCAGAAAATATTCCCAGCAATAATATTCAACTTACACGCTCTTTAGGCTTACAAAAAATGCAACAATTATTAGCTAAGTGTATTTAACTACTACTATCATTACTGCCTGTATCTGAGGCTGAACTTGAACTTTCTGCTGCTGGAGTAACTGCTTCTGATTCAGCAGCATTTTCAAAAGGCACTCCTTCAGATTTTTGTTTAGCTTTTAATTTTGCTAAACGTTTTTCTTCTTTAAGTTTAGCTACAGCTTCTTTTTCAGCTTCTATTTCCTCTGCCCGCATAGACATAAATTTAATAAATTCAGCAGAATTAATCACAAATTCCATATCAGGATCCTGATTAATTTCATCATCATCTGGCAAACTACCAAATTCTTTAGCAATTTTCAAAGACTCAATACAAGCTTCAGTATTATTACTAACACTATGTAAACAAGCTAAATTATATGCTGCAGTACCTTTTTGAATAGTTTCTGCCTGTTGAAATAATTTTAAAGCCCGCTGATAATTTTTATCTTCACTAGTTGCATTTAATAGGCGTGCCAAATCCATATAAGCTACACCACCATCAATTGCAGCACCTAAATAATAACGATCCATAGTTAAACAAAAACTAAATTTATTAATTGCTGCTTCATATAAATCAATAGCTTCATCACCTTGTTTAGACTTTGCTTGATGCAATAAACCCAAACCCCAGTTATACAAGGATTCAGAAATCATTAAATTGTCACTCAAAACAAATTCAAAACCTTCGTATGCACTTTTAAATAATTCGTCAGCCTTTGCAGTCTCACTGTTTCTAGCTTTACTAATTTGTTTAGTAGCCGCATTTAAAGTAGATTTTTTTTTCAGTGTTGTCATAAATGACATAAAATACCCTCTATTTTTTTAAATTTAATTATTATTTAGTAAATTGGAACCACAAATCCAATATTGTATGTATATCATCTACGCCCTGTTTTTTCAAAGCTGAAAATAACTGTAATGTTAGTGGGAACCCCACCTGCTCTAATTCACGCTGCACTTTTAATAAAGTATTTTTAGCTGCACCGTAATTTAATTTATCGGCCTTAGTTAACACTATATGGAGTGGCAATTTTGAATTTTCACACCAAGATATCATTTGCCAATCAAACTCTGTCAATGGATGCCGCACATCCATTACCAAGACAATTCCGCATAAAGCCTGTCGATTAAGCAAATAATCTTCCATCATGATATGCCATTGTTTTTTAACTGCTAATGGTACTTTAGCATAGCCATAACCAGGTAAATCCACAAATTTTTTTTCAGCTGAAATCTCAAAAAAATTCAGCAATTGTGTCCTCCCTGGAGTTTTACTAATTCTTGCCAAAGATCTTTGTTGAGTTAAAGTATTGATGGCACTAGATTTTCCTGCATTTGAACGCCCTGCAAACGCAATTTCCAAACCTGTATCTGCTGGAGCAAATTTAAGTTGGGGCGCACTATTAATAAATTTAGCTTGATGATAAACTGGATTCATCGTGGTCTCGCGTAGTATTAAGTAAACATATATATTTCTATGCCATTAAAATGATAACAGTTAATTCACTGTTACATGTATTTCTATGCCTTAATAAGGAAAGTTTGATGATAAAAAAATTACTCACCGTTGCAATAACTTTGGCTATAACAGCCATCCCTACTATTGTAACTGCTGCAACCCCTGAGCAAACAGTAAAAAAACTTGATACCTCCAGTTGTGCTAGTTGTCATGGAGATGATGGCAATAGTGTCATGCCTGCATTTCCAAAGCTTGCTGGACAACATGCATCTTATTTAGTTAAGCAATTAAATGCCTTTAAAAAAGGTACTCGAGATGCAGCCATGATGGCTCCATTGGCAATGACTTTAAGTGATGAAGATATAACTGCGTTTGCCGAATTTTATGCTAAACAAACTGTCTCTACTAATGCTATGCCAGTTATTGACTTAGATGATGATGACGACGATGACGATGATGATGAAATTGATGTAAATAGTGAGGAGGCTAAAGCTAAAGCAGAGCTTAAAACTCAAGCTCAACAAGATCAATTAGATAAATTATTGGCTATGGGAAAAAACATTTATCGTAATGGCGACTTAGAACGTGAAGTTTCTGCTTGTATTGCTTGTCATGGTCCTAAAGGTGAAGGGAATCAACCAGCGGCATATCCAAATTTGAAAGGTCAACATGCGGATTATGCAATCAAAACTTTAATGGATTTCAAAAAAGGCCTCCGAAGTAAAAACTCAGATAATATGATGGTTATGATTGCCAAGAAAATGACTGAAGAAGAAATTCAAGCAGTTGCCTATTATCTTTCGGTAATGAAATAAATCACATTTAATAACTTTTTAAATATCATCGAGAAAATCATGTTTAAACGCGCATTATTATTAATTTTATTGAGTTTCACTGGTTTAACTCAGGCAGAATCTGTAGGTTATGAAACTTTAGATCCAGCTCAACCGACACAAAATCAAGCCAAAATCGAAGTTATTGAATTTTTTTGGTACGGCTGCCCACATTGTTATAGTTTAGAGCCATTATTGAATCAATGGTTAGCGACAAAACCAGAAAATGTAGAATTTATTCGTCAACCAGCGGCTTTTAATCCTACTTGGGCGCAACATGCTAAAGCTTATCTAACTGCGGAAGCTCTTGGAGTCGCAGAAAAAATGCATGCAGACTTTTTTGATGCAATTCAAACCAAAAAACAAAAATTAGTTTCAGAAGCAGATTTAGCCGCTTTTTTTGTCAAACATGGAGTTGCAAAAGCAGATTTTGAGAGTAATTATGATTCTTTTTTTGTGGCTACCAAACTAGCAAAAGCTACTGCTATGGCAGGAAAATATGGTCTTTCTGGAGTGCCAGCATTAATTGTTAATGGTAAATATAAAATTAGTGGTTCTACCGCAGGCAGTCATGAAGGCATGATAAAAGTGCTAAAACAATTAATTATTCAAGAAACACCAGCAGCAACAAAATAACATCTCAGATATTTTGTTACTAGAGTGGGTAATTTATTATTGCCCACTTTTATACTAAGCTGCACAAGTTATATATTTTGCTAACCGCTTATTAATAAAATAACTATTTCCAGTAATAAGTTTTGCCTGATGCTTAGCTTCAGCAGCTAAATCAGATACTTCTATATGTGATGAACAACTTGCAGTTGCATGCTCTTCAATAATCCCAATCGACAAACTTGATAATGGAAAAAAACATGAATTTCCTTGTCTATCATGTCCATTGATACCTTTATGTTGCCTATCTTCTGCACTATACAAATTTAAAACTTCAGTTTCAAATGTTTGTAAAATTATTTTGCAATCTTGTAACCAATTAGGATTTCTAAAAATAACAATAAAATCATCGCCGCCAATATGCCCAATATAATCTATTTTACTAACCAAAGTTTTTTGTAATACACTAGTTACTAACTTAATCATTTTATCTCCAGCATTATATCCATAATGATCGTTAAACGGTTTAAAATAATCTAAATCAAAATACCCAATCGCAAATGGCTGTTCAGACTTTAATAAATAATTCATTTGTTCATTAATAGGCGTAATTCCTGGCAATAAAGTCAACGGATTAGCATGTTGAGCATTTTTAATTTGTTGGCAGGTGATTTCTTCAAGTAAATCAATAATTGTACCCACGCCTAGATAACAATTTTTATCGGTAATAATAAATGCTGAATCAGTCTTTAAATGATCTGTAAGCTTTTGGCTTACTGACTCTATGGCTATATTTTTGTCAAAAGTTTGCGGTACATTCTGTAAAAATAATGCTATAGGTTTTTTACCATATAATTCTATGCCATATTGACTAGCAAATAATTTAGTTAAAAACTTATCCTTATAAATCAACCCAGTGCAAATATCATTATTCACAATTGGAATAAATTCTATTTGGGTGGATTTTTGAAATATTTTTAATACTTCAAGCACTTTGGTTTCAGGTTTTACAGGCGTAATCTGTTTAATTATACTAACAATACTTTTAGATGGATTTATCAATTGATCCTGATTTTTTTGTAATACATTGAATAAATTTTTATCTAATTCAGTCGTAGGATTACAAACAGGTCTAGCAAAATAATACCCTTGCACAAAAGGAATTCCTAATGATTCCACCGCTAGAAATTCAGCTTCAGTTTCGATACCTTCCGCAATAATTTGACAATTACTAGCACTAGCCATATCTTGTATAGAACGTACAAAATTAAGTTTTACCCTATCTTTATCAATTCCTTGAATAAAATGTCGATCAATTTTTACATAATCTGGCATTAATTCAGTCCATAAACGTAAACCAGAATATCCAGTACCTAAATCATCTAACGCAATTTCAAATCCCATACCACGATAATGATTCACTGCATCTCGCATTAAATCAAAATCATCTATAGGTTGCTGTTCTGTAATTTCTATAACTACAGATTCAGGTGATAAACCAGATTGCTTTAAAAACCGCAAAGTTTCACCTTGTTTAAAATCAGGATGTAATAAAACTTTGGGACTAATATTCAAAAACAACTTTTGAGAAAAATTTAAGTTAACATACTGCCGAATACTCACTTTACGACAAGTATGTTCTAAATCCATTACTCGATTAAATTTATTAGCATAACTAAATAAACTTAATGGATTATGTAAAATACTGTTTGACGGACCTCTAATTAGAGCTTCAAAAGAAAAAATATTCTGCGAAGCTAGAGAAATTATTGGTTGAAATAGCGATACTAATTGTTTAGTTGCTATTATTTGCGCTAACTGCTTTTCTAAATCTGACATACATATACACACATTAATAATGTTTAATCACAATAATATCTACAAAATATTACTGCTTAATGAAATGGGTAAATTAGTGACATCAAGCTAATTAACTGATACATTAACCAACACAATAATGTATTTATGTTCAACAAATTAGGTGAAAATATGCAAAATTCTTTATTTGACAAACTAGGTGGTGAAGCCGCGGTGAATGCAGCTGTAGATATTTTCTATAACCGAGTTATGCAAGATAATCAAATTAATCACTTTTTTACAAATACGAACATGCAACGACAA
>DAOUSJ010000006.1 GCA_030627285.1 Methylococcaceae bacterium
CGCATTAGTGTTTCTGAAGGGCATATTATTGGTGACACAGTTAGAAAAAATCTAATGCATAAATTCGACACTATAGTAGATGTTTTAGTACATATAGATCCTGAAGATGATGAATTTAATCATCGTACTCATACACCTATTTCTAGATCCCAAATACTGCAGATTCTGCAAAAAAAACTTGGTAATGAGTTGTATAAGCAGTTAGAAGTGGTAATAATTCATTATTTAAATGAACGGGTTGAGTGTGAGATTATAGTTTCACATTTGTTAGTAGCTACTGCACCGGAAAAAATTAGTTTATTGCAACAATCTTGCCAAGATTTAATTGCGGAATCAAATAATATTGATGATATTTATTTACTTTTGAAGGCATAAACATGGCAGTAGGAAATATTTTATTACCCAAATTATATCCAGTTGCAGGTATAAGTTTAGGTACTAGCAAAGCTGGAATCAAGCAACATGATCGAGATGATTTATTAGTTTTGCAAATGCTTGCAGGTGGAAGTTGTGCAGCTGTTTTTACCCAAAATGCGTTTTGTGCCGCCCCAGTAGAAATTGCTAAATCACATTTATCGCAGCAACCACGCTGGTTAATAATTAATTCTGGGAATGCCAATGCTGGTACTGGAAAGCAAGGTTTAGATGATGCTATAAATTGTTGTGCTAGTTTGGCTCAAAATGTAGCTGCAAATGAGATGCAAGTGTTGCCATTTTCCACTGGGGTTATTGGTGAATATTTACCGGTTGCAAAAATTCAAGCTGCGATTCCAGTTGCCATAGAAAATTTATCTGAAAATAATTGGTCGGCGGCGGCACATGCAATTATGACTACGGATACTTTTGCTAAGGGCGCTTCCAAAATAATTGCTATGAATGGCGGCAATATTACTCTTACTGGTATCTCCAAAGGTGCTGGCATGATTCAACCTAACATGGCTACTATGTTAGGTTTTATTGCTACTGATGCTAATATTGAAGCGGATTTATTGCAAGAATGTTTGCAAATTGCTACTGATTTATCTTTCAATCGGATTACTGTAGATGGTGACACTTCAACCAATGATTCATGTGTATTAATGGCAAGTGCTAGTAGCAAAGTTCCTGAAATTGTAAAAAACACGGATAATTATAATCTGTTTTTAGCTGCAATTATTGAGTTGTGTAAAGATTTATCTGAAGCTATTATTCGTGATGGAGAGGGGGCAACTAAATTAATTCGGATTCAAGTTGCCGAGGCATTAAATGATGCTGAAGCTGTGTTGGTAGCTAAAACTATTGCTCATTCTCCATTAGTAAAAACTGCTTTTTTTGCGTGTGATCCAAATTGGGGACGAATTTTAGCTGCTGTGGGGCGTGCGGAAATTACCGCATTAGATATAACCAAGATTGGCATTTATTTAGACAATGTATGTATTGTAAATAATGGTGAACGTGCGCATGATTATACTGAAGTTGCAGGTCAAGCAGTAATGGATCAAGCCGAAATTAGCATAGTGGTTAAATTGGGGCGCGGTGAAGCTATCCAAGAAGTTTTGACTTGTGATTTATCTTATGATTATGTCAAAATTAATGCTGAATATCGTACTTAAATTGGCAAAAATGTAATGATGAATATTACTACGATAGATTTTCTAAGGCATGGTGAGGTACAAGGAAAAGCTTGTTATCGTGGTATTACTGATGATCCGCTTACTACTTTAGGCTTGCAACAAATGCAACTAGCAATTCAAGATTATACTCCATGGTCAGCAATTGTTAGTTCACCTTTAAGCCGCTGTATAGAATTTGCCAATGAATTGGGTTTAAAACATAATATTCCAATACAACTTGAGGCTAAATTGCAAGAAATTAATTTTGGCATTTGGGAAGGTAAAACTGCAACAGAAATTAATCAGTTAGATCCAGCTGGATTAGATAAATTTTATTTAGATCCAAGTAGTTATACTCCGCCGCAAGCAGAAAAATTTATTATTTTTCAGGCGCGAATAAAAGCTGCATGGCAAGACTTATTAAATGCTTATCAAGGACAACATATATTATGTGTCACACATGCTGGGGTGATTAGAGCTATATTTACGCAATTACTCCAGATTTCAGTCAGTCAAAGTTTTGCAATTCAAGTTCAGCATGCTAGTTTGAGTCAATTTCAATGTTTGCATGCTGATACTGGTGATTTTGTGCAATTTAATTTCCATAAATAACTCTAACAAGTTTTAGATTAAAGAAACCTCTTGCTAATATATGCAGGTTTTAGTAGAATTCTCGCTCTTTAATCTATAGCCTTAACAGATACTTAAGTACATGAAAACATATAGTGCAAAACCAGCAGAAGTTAAGCGCGATTGGTACGTCATTGATGCAGAAGGGAAGACGCTAGGTCGCCTTGCCACCGAGGTTGCACGCCGTCTTCGCGGAAAACATAAGCCTGAGTACACTCCACACGTTGACACTGGTGATTATATTATTGTTGTCAATGCTGAAAAAATCGGAGTCACAGGTAATAAAGAAACAGATAAAATTTATTATCGACATACAGGTTATATCGGTAATATGAAATCAGCTAGTTTAGGTAAAATACGTAAAACTTTTCCAGACCGGATTATCAATACTGCTGTTAAAGGGATGTTACCTAAAAATCCATTAGGTCGTGCCATGTTCAAAAAATTAAAAGTGTATGCTGGTGAAAATCATACACATCATGCGCAACAACCTAAAGTGTTAGATATATAAGGACAAATTATGGCAGCTCAATATTATGGAACTGGTAGACGTAAAAGTGCGGTCGCACGGGTTTATGCCACTACTGGATCAGGAAAAATCACCGTTAATAAACAAGCTATTGAAGTTTATTTTGGTCGTAAAACCGATCAAATGCTAGCACAACAACCTTTAGGTTGTGTTGAAAAAGTTTCTGAGTTTGATTTAAACATTTTTGTTAAAGGTGGTGGTCCATCAGGTCAAGCCGGTGCAATTCGTCATGGTTTAGCGCGTGCGTTAATCGAATTTGATGAAAATTTGCGTTCTCCATTGAGAAAAGCAGGCTATGTAACTAGAGATTCACGTCAAGTTGAGAGGAAAAAAGTTGGTTTGCATAAAGCCAGAAAACGCCCTCAGTATTCAAAACGTTAAAATTTTTGTTATTAGACTGGCAAGGGTTGTATATAATAATACAGCCCTTTTTTATGGGCGTAAGTTTTGTTATTGAAATAATAGGCATACAATTAGACTAAATCATTGTACAATTGGGGGTTAATTTTTTATTTAGTAGGTATATTAATGTCCGATAGTGTTGCTCCTTTACCGTCTTTTCGTGATTTAGCACTAATAGAACCAGTATTAAAAGCACTTGATACAGTCGGTTATGAGACACCCTCCCCAATTCAAGCAGAAATTATCCCACATATTTTAGAAGGTAAAGATGTTCTAGGGCAAGCCCAAACTGGAACTGGAAAAACTGCTGCATTCGCGCTGCCTTTATTATCCAAGATTAATCTTAAACAAAAAAATCCGCAAGTTTTAGTGTTAACTCCTACACGTGAACTAGCTATTCAGGTTGCAGAAGCGTTTCATCGTTATGCTTCTGGTTTAAATGGTTTTCATGTGTTACCTATTTATGGTGGTCAAGACTACAGTATTCAATTACGTCAACTTAGACGTGGTGTGCATATAATTGTAGGTACTCCAGGGCGTGTAATGGATCATATCCGCCGTGAAACTTTAAAATTACATGAATTAAATTGTTTGGTTTTAGATGAAGCTGATGAAATGTTGCGCATGGGTTTTATTGATGACGTTGAATGGGTTTTAGAACAATTACCTAAACAACGGCAAATTGCATTATTTTCTGCAACTATGCCTAAAGAAGTTCGCAAAATTGCTCAGAAGTATTTAAATAAGCCTGAAGAAATAACTATCAAGGTTAAAACTGCAACTGCTTCTAGTATTAGACAACGTTATTGGTTTGTAAGCGGATTACATAAGTTAGATGCATTGACGCGAATTTTAGAAGCAGAAACTTTTGATGGCATGATCCTTTTTGTCAGAACTAAAACTGCTACGGTAGAACTGGCAGAAAAGTTAGAAGCGCGTGGGTATTCAGCTGCTGCTATTAATGGTGATTTGTCGCAAGCGTTGCGTGAGCGTACCATTGAAAATTTAAAGAAAGGCAAAATAGATATTTTAGTTGCTACTGATGTTGCTGCACGGGGTTTGGATGTAGATAGAGTCAGTCATGTAATTAATTATGATATTCCATACGATACTGAAGCTTATATTCACCGAATTGGTAGAACAGGGCGTGCAGGACGTACTGGAGATGCAATTTTATTTGTATCGCCAAGAGAAAAGCGTTTGTTAGGCAATATAGAGCGTGCTACCAAACAAAAAGTAGAAGAAATGCAATTGCCTTCTACTGAAATTATTAATGATAATCGAGTTAATCGTTTTAAACAGCGAATTACTGATACTTTAGCGATTGAGAATTTAGGTTTTTACACTCAATTAGTTGAGCAATATCAACAAGAACATGATATTCCAGCATTGGAAATTGCGGCGGCATTAGCTAGTTTATTGCAAGGTGATACACCATTATTACTGAAGAATGCTCCAGTTAGAACTCGTGCAGCTAGTAGAAATGATCGCAATGATAGAGGTGATTCACGTCGCGCACCACGTGAACGTAAGTCATCACATAAATCATCTAATGTAGATATGGAATTGTTTAGGATTGAAGTTGGTCATAAACATGGGGTTAAGCCAGGTAATATTGTTGGTGCAATTGCTAATGAGGCTGGTATAGATGGGGATCATATTGCGCAGATTAAAATTGAAGAAAATTATAGCACTGTAGAATTGCCATCTGGAATGCCAAAAGAAGTGTTTCAAGCTCTTAAAAAAATCTATGTTGCAGGGCAGCCTTTGAAAATTTCACATTATTCAAGTGCAGCAATTCAAAAATCTAAGTCTAAAAAAAGAGTATCTAATTCTAGACCTAAAGTAAGTAAAAAACCGTCTTAATGCCATCATAAATTACGACAGCATTAATAACTGATTAAGTTTAAAGGGGTTTTTATTCGCTAGCTAAAGTGCTGGCCAATTGTTTTGCAGGCATATAGCCAGGTAAAACATTCCCCTTTGCTGTTACCATCATTGGAGTTCCACGAACTTCAAATTGTTCACCCAACGCCATATGCTTATCCACCGGATTTTCACATTTTGGACTATTTGGAACATTGCCTAATTTGGCATTCGTTAAAGCTTGTTGCTTATCTTTAGCGCACCAAACTGCAACTGCTTTATCATAAGATTCTGAACCTTTGCCAGCACGTGGAAAAAACAAGTATTGCACAGTAATTCCTTCAGCTAAATATTGATCTATTTCTGCATGTAATTTTCTACAATAGCCGCAATCTATATCCGTGAATATGCTAACTTTATGTTGCTCCATTTTAGATTTGAAGACAACCATATTATCAGTACCCAAAGTTTTTAAAGCATTAACTCTAACTTCAGATAACTTTGCTTCGGTCAAATCTTTTTTTGCAGCCAGATCAATTAAGTGTCCTTGGAATAAATATTTGCCATCATCGGAAATATAATAAATTCCGCCTTGCATTATAACTTCCTGAATACCTTTGATTTCAGAGTTCTTAATGGATTCTATTTTTACCGATGGCATCGCAATTTTTAACGCCTTTTTGACCTTATTAGCATTAGCGTAAACTGGGGATAGATTCAGCATTGCTATAGCAAACAGGCTGTATTTAATTAATTGAGTCATTATTATTCCGTGAAATTGAGAAAAATTAACGTAATTTTAAGTGGCAATGATTTAAGTAAACCAACGTCCAATATCCAAAAACATTGCAAACAACATTAAGGACAGCATTATTAGCATCCCAGCTTGTTGAAACATAGCTTGAGTAGCTTCTAATACTGGGCTACCTTTAATTGCTTCAATGGCATAAAACATTAAATGTCCACCATCTAGCATTGGAATAGGCAGTAAATTTAATACTCCTAAACTAATGCTGATGATTGCCATAAATTTTAAAAAATGTACCAAGCCCATTTCAGCTGATTTTCCTGCATATTGAGCAATACTTATTGGGCCACTTAAATTTTCTACTGAAGCTTTGCCGACGAACATTTTGCCGATCATGGTTAAAGTGCTACTGGAAAAATAGGCAGTTTTTTTACAAGCGGCAATGAATGCTGCTCCAACTGGTAAGCTGTAATGAATTTGCATTGCTGCCAATACGGCTTCAGGAACAAAAACTCCCGCGCCAATTTTGCCAATAGTTTTACCTTTATCTAAAACTGATTCTGGAGTAATTGTTAGTGGCATATGCACATCATTTCTAGCAATTACCAATTCTATAGGCTTTGCTGGGTGTTGTTGTACATATTCCACCCATTGATTCCAATCCTGCATTAAGACATTATCTGCACTAATAATCACATCATTAACTTGTAAACCAGATTTAAATGCGACTCCAGTGGGTAATATTTTGCCAATAATTGGGTTTAATTCTGGTGATTTAAGTTTTAAACCCAGTTGCTTATATAGCTGTTGTGGATTGGCTCTTAACTCAGTAGGAATTTGTATAGAACGGGTAATTTCACGAAAATCAGCAGTTTTAATTTGAACTGGAACTGCGCTTGTATCCGAACTTGCATGGGCAATGATTAAGCTAATAGCTTCACGCCATGTAGGGGTTAATTGTTGATTAACTGCAATAATTTCATCACCAGTTTGAAAATCTGCATTGAAAGCTAAACTTGCTGTTTCTGGTTGGGCAATAATTGGGCGCATACCAGTTTCACCCAGCATAAATACTGCCCAATATAAACCGATGGCTAAAATTAAATTAAAAATTGGTCCTGCAATAACAATTGCGGTGCGAGCTAGTAATGGTTGTTGATTAAACGCTAGGGGTAGTTCTGAAGCAGAAACTTTGCCTTCACGTTCATCTAGCATTTTTACATAACCACCTAAGGGGATTGCAGCTAAAATGTATTCGGTACTATTAGAGTCTTTTTGGTATGTCCATAAAGGTTTGCCAAAGCCAATAGAAAATTTTAATACTTTAACCCCCATTTTGCGGGCGACCCAAAAATGCCCGAATTCATGACATGAAACTAAAAATACAATCGCCACTATAAAATAAAATAACGTATGTAATAATTCCATTAGGAGTTTAACTCAGCAATAATGGTTTGAGCTTTGGTTCTTGCAGCTTGATCTACATGCAATATTTGGGTGAGATTTTCTATAATCCCAGCGTCAAAATTTGTCATAGTCTTGGCAATAACTTTGGCAATATCAGTAAATTTAATGGTTTCATTTAAAAATTCTGCTACCGCAATTTCATTGGCAGCATTTAGAACTGTAGGCATAATGCCGCCAGCTTGAATTGCATCTTGGGCTAATTTTAAACATGGAAAACGGTTTAAATCTGGGGGTGTAAAATCCATCTGAGCGACGGAAAAAATATCTAATGCGGCTACTCCAGAATCTATGCGTTCAGGATATGCCATGGCGTGAGCAATTGGAATTCGCATATCTGGGTTGCCCATTTGAGCTAAGACTGATCCATCTACATAATCTACCATTGAGTGAATAATGCTTTGTTGATGAATTACTACTTGTACTTGTGTTGGGCTTAAGTTGAATAATAAACAGGCTTCAATTAATTCCAAACCTTTATTCATCATAGTGGCAGAATCTACGGAGATTTTACGTCCCATGTCCCATTTTGGATGGGCAACTGCTTGTTCAGGGGTTACATGTTCTAAGTCAGCAATTGGTGTGATTCTAAAAGGCCCACCAGAAGCGGTAAGTAAAATTTTCCGAACTGATTTGGCTACATCTCCAGCTTTATATTGTGCTGGCATACATTGAAAAATAGCGTTATGTTCACTGTCTATAGGTAATAAAGTTGCACCAGCTTCAACCACGGCTTGCATAAATAATTGCCCTGACATTACCAAAGCTTCTTTATTTGCTAACAAAACAGTTTTTCCAGCTTGGGCGGCAGCTAAAGTGGGTAACAAGCCCGCAGCCCCTACAATTGCAGCCATTACCATATCTACATTTTCTAAAGTGGCGATGCTAACTAATTCATCAGTTCCAGATAAGATTTTTGTTGTAGTGATATTAGCTTGGGCTAATTGTTGTTGTAAAATTAAGGCTTTATCTGGATTAACTACTACTGCATATTTTGGTTTAAATTGAATGCATTGTTGGTATAAAAGTGCAATATTAGTGTTGGCACTTAAGGCTATGACCTTATATTTATCTGGGTGGCGGGAAATTACGTCTAAGGTGCTGACTCCAATTGAACCAGTGGCTCCAAGAATACATAAGTTTTTCATGAAAAAATTCCAAAACTAATTAAGCTGATTCCAGCATAAAAAAATGGCGCGCCTGCGATAATGCTATCAATTCTATCTAAGATTCCGCCATGACCAGGTAATAAATTGCCACTATCTTTAACCCCTTTTTGGCGTTTTACTAAGCTAAAGAATAAATCACCGTAAATTGAAACTAATACGGTTAAGACTGATAGTAAGATAAAATCTATAGCATTAATTATTGGGAATCCATAAATTAAACTTAAAGTTATGCCGCAGGTAATTGCTGAACCTAATGCACCATACATGCCAGCAATAGTTTTTCCAGGGCTAATTTCAGGAGCTAATTTTTCATTGCCCCATTTTTTACCTGTAAAGTATGCAGCAATATCAGCGACCCAAATCAGTATTAAAAAGTATAAGATCATTTCATAGCCATATAACAAATGTAAACGACTTACAAACATCCATGCGGATAATAATATAGTCCAGCCAATAAATACTTTATAGCCGAGTTTAAGTTCCATATTTAACATGGCTTGTGGAACTTGTCGGATTAAAATCATTATCATGACCCAAAAAATCACTGGTAATATGACCGTGAATTCAATCCAGCCTGAAATTTCTTTTATTTCTGGATATTCGAAAGAAAATGCAATTAATTCTAATAATTGTGTCCAAAAAGTAACGACAAGCATTGGAATTATTAAGGCTATGAAGAATAGAATACGTTTGATTAATGAGTTTAAACCGATTAAGTTTAGCCATTCCCAAGCAGCTATTAAAATAATTAGGGCAATCATTAAAGCAAAATAAATAGCTGGCAAAAAACATACTGCAGCAATGACTATAGGAATCAGCACTAAAGCTGTTAAAATACGCTGGAATAACATGGTTAATTATTGAGATTGGTTATTTAGGATTTGCGCTTCCGTGTGTCCAAAACGTCGTTGACGACCACGAAAACATATAATAGCTTCTTCAAGTTTGGCTTGATTAAAATCTGGCCACAATACAGAGGTAAAATATAACTCCGCATAAGCTAGTTGCCAGAGTAAAAAATTACTGACACGTTGTTCACCACCAGTACGAATGAATAAATCTAATGTTGGCAATTTAGCAGTGGTTAAATATTTATCAATGTCAGTTTCAGTTAAAGAATCTGGATTTAATTCACCAGTAAGAATTTGTTTGCTCATGGCTTGAAAAGCTTGCTTCATGTCCCAGCGACCACCATAATTAGCGGCAATAGTTAAAGTTAAGCCTTGATTATATTGAGTTTTTTTTTCACTGTGAGCAATGACTTGTTGTAATTTTTCTGAAAATGCAGTTTTATCGCCAATACATAAAAAACGTATTCCTTGTTGATGCCATTTTTCTAATTCTTTTTCCAAAGTAGAAATAAATAATGACATAATCATGCTAACTTCTTCTTTCGGTCTGCGCCAATTTTCACTGCTAAACGCAAACAAAGTTAATGCTAAAATTTTTTTTTCAGTACAATATTGAATCATTTTGTGGGCAGATTTTACCCCTTCATTATGACCTATAATTCTAGGTAAATGACGTTTTTGCGCCCAACGCCCATTACCATCCATAATAATCGCAATATGTTGAGGATTACTATTTATTAATTCCACATCATTAGACATTTACAGTTACCTGATTTACATTGAGAGTAAATCTTTTTCTTTTAGTTCCAATTCGGTATCAACTTCTTTTACATATTGATTAGTAGTTTTTTGTACTTGTTCTTCACCTGCATGGGCTTCATCTTCAGAAATCATTTTTTCTTTTAAAGCTTCTTTGATTTCGGAATTAGCTTCACGACGAATATTCCTAATTGAAATGCGTCCAGTTTCAGCTTCCGCACGGACTATTTTAACTAAATCGCGGCGACGTTCTTCAGTAAGTGGCGGTAAAGGAATTCTAATTACCATGCCATTAGTAGCAGGATTTAAGCCCAAACCGGAAGATAAAATAGCTTTTTCAATTGCCCCCACCATAACTTTTTCCCAAGGAGTGACCTTTAAGGTTCTAGCATCATCGACACTGACATTAGCAACTTGAGATAAAGGTGTAGAAGCTCCATAATAACTTACATTTATTTGATCCAATAAACTAGGATGCGCCCTACCAGTTCTAATTTTGGTAAAAGTATTTTTTAATGCCACAATGGTTTTAAGCATCCGTTGTGAAACATCTTGTTGAATATCGTTAATCATTTTTATTTCCATTTTCAATATAAGAACCAATATTTTCACCTTGCATCAAGCGCATTAAAGCCCCTGAATCAAAAATATTCATTACTCGCATTGGCAAATTATTATCATTACATAAAACCAAAGCTATAGTATCCATGACTCGTAAACGTTGATCAATAGCTTGGTCATAAGTCAAATGTGGATAAAAAATTGCATTTGGATCTTGATTGGGATCAGTTGAATACACCCCTTTAACTTTGGTAGCTTTAATCATTAACTGGGCTTCAATTTCTACTGCTCGTAAACTAGCTGCAGAATCAGTAGTAAAAAAAGGATTGCCAGTACCAGCAGCAAAAATAACTACTCTACCTTTTTCCAAATGCCTGATTGCACGGCGACAAATGTAATCTTCACAAACTTCATTAATTTTTAAAGCACTCATTACACGTGTGGATTGTCCGATAAATTCCAACGCATTTTGCATAGCTAAAGCATTAATTACCGTGGCCAACATACCCATATGGTCGCTAGTAACACGATTTCCACCTTCAGCAGTTGCATTTTCTGAACCGCGTAAAATATTTCCACCACCAATTACCAAACCGACTTGCAATCCAGTATCACACAATTCTTTAATTTCAGCAGCTAAGCGTTTAATAATATCAGCATCAATACTACCTTTAGTACCCATTAATGCTTCGCCACTTAATTTGAGTAAAATTCTTTGGCAAATTAATTTCGTCATAGTTTACATATCCTGTTGAAATAAAAATATGGGAGATGATGTATTCATATTAACTTTAGCAACCCAATTCCATAAAACACACATAAATGTTACTCAAAATATGTCATAGGAATTAGGTTTGGATAATATTTAAGCGTTAACCTGTGCCATTACCTCAGCAGCAAAATCTTCTACTTTCTTTTCAATGCCTTCACCGACTTCAAAACGAGTGAATTTAACTACCGCATTGTTTTTAGCTTTTAATAAAGCCCCAACTGTAGTTTTATCATCTTTAACAAAACCTTGACCTTCCAAAGTAATTTCAGCTAAGAATTTTTTGATTCTACCAGTAATCATTTTTTCTACAATTGCCGCAGGTTTGCCACTTTTTAATGCTTGTGCTGAAAAAATTTCTTTTTCTTTTTCAATCATTGCACTAGGAACTTGATCTGTTGAAACACATTCAGGTCTAATTGCCGCAATGTGCATTGCAATATCTTTACCTAATTCAGTGTCATTATTTGCTAATTCAACCAAAACGCCAATTTTACTACCATGTAAATAACAAGCATTGCCGCCAGTTGTAGAACTATATTTAATTGCTCTACGGATAGTAATATTTTCGCCTAATTTTGAAATTAAAGTTCTACGAGTCGCATCAACAGTTTCACCATTAGCGAAGCTTGTGGCTAACAATTCTGTAGCATCATTAATATCAGTAGTTAAGACTAATTCGGTAACGTCATTAACAAAATTGATAAAAGCATCGCCTTTAGCAACAAAATCGGTTTCACTATTAACATCAACCATAGCAGCAGTTTTGCCATCAGCAGATACTTTAACTCCTAAAATACCTTCTGCAGCTACACGACTAGATTTTTTATCTGCTTTGGCTAATCCAGATTTACGCATATTTTCAATAGCAATTTCCATATCACCATTAGATTTTGTTAAGGCTTTTTTACATTCCATCATGCCTGAGCCTGTACGCTGACGTAGTTCCTTTACCATTGCTGCCGTAATACTCATTCTTTATTTTCCTATATATTATAACTTGACTATAAAAACGCCCCCATTATAGGAGGCGTTATATCTGAATCGTTTAAATCTACAAAAACTTATTCAGGTTTTGGAGCTTCAGATACTTTTTCAGTAGTAGCAACTTTTTCTTCAACAAAATCATCAGTTTTCATAGATGATACATCTAAACGCGCAGCTTTAGCTTCTAAAACAGCATCTGCAGCAGCTTCACAATATAATTTTACTGCTCTAATTGAATCATCATTACCTGGAATAATATAATCTACATTCACAGGAGAATTATTTGAATCTACAATCCCGATTACAGGAATGCCAAGTTTTTTAGCTTCTAAAATAGCATTTTTTTCATAACCTACATCTAGAATAAAAATAGCATCTGGCACGCCACGCATATCTTTAATTCCACCTAAGCTACGCTCAAGTTTTTCTAATTCGCGTTCCATGCCCAAAGCTTCTTTTTTATTAAAGCGTTGATATAAAGTTCCATCTGTTTTCATGGCCTCTAATTCTTTAAGACGATTAATTGATTTTTTAATCGTTTTAAAATTGGTTAACATGCCGCCTAACCAACGATGATTAACATAAGGCATACCACAACGTATTGCTTGTTCAGCAACTGATTTACGTGCAGCTTTTTTGGTACCAACAAATAAAATATTGCCTTTATTTGCAGTCATTTGACCTAAGTAATTCATAGCATCATTAAACATTGGCAATGTTTGTTCTAAATCAATGATGTGAATTTTATTGCGCGCTCCAAATAAATAGCCCGCCATTTTTGGATTCCAATAACGAGTTTGGTGTCCAAAATGAACCCCTGCTTCTAGCATTTGACGCATTGACACTGCTGCCATGTTTTTATCTCCTGAATGAAACCACTGTTATTTAGTGGTTTTGGGTTACGCCTCCACTTATCCCGCTTAGCAACCGAATGAATCAGCACCCTACTAATCGTGTCGATAAATGTGAGTATTAATATAAAAATGAACTTATCTTTATAACATATAATTTTTTTTATACCAATAGTTTTTCTGGTAAACTCATAAAATAAACTGATACATATAAGCAATACTGTTTATCTAAGGTTAATTTTTCACCATCAATACATGCATCTATTATGAGTATAATTATTAAAACTGCCGACGAAATTAACAAAATGCGGGTGGCAGGGAAACTTGCAGCTGAAGTTTTGGAGATGATAGAGCCGCATGTGGTTGCTGGAGTAACTACCAATGAATTGAATGATTTGTGTCATGATTATATTGTGAATGTGCAACAAACTATTCCAGCACCATTAAATTATCGAGGCTTTCCAAAATCTATTTGTACTTCTGTGAATGACACTATTTGTCATGGAATTCCTAATGATAAGCCCTTGAAAAATGGGAACATTATTAATATAGATATTACTATTATTAAGGATGGTTATCATGGTGATACTAGTAAAATGTTTTGCATTGGTGCTGTAACTCCATTTGCTAAACGTTTAATTCAGGTTACTTATGAAGCGTTATTTTTAGGCATTGAACAGGTAAAACCAGGGACAACTTTAGGTGATATTGGGTATGCAATTCAAACGCATGCACATAAGCATCATTATTCTATAGTGCAAGAATTTTGTGGTCATGGGGTTGGCAAAGAGTTTCATGAAGAGCCACATGTTATGCATTATGGTAAAGCGGGTGCAGGTGCAGCTTTAGAAGCGGGGATGATTTTTACCATTGAACCCATGCTGAATCAAGGTAAACGACATGTAAAAATGTTGAAGGATGGTTGGACTGCAAAAACTAAGGATCGTAGTTTATCAGCTCAATGGGAGCATACTATTTTGGTGACTGATACTGGTTATGAAATTTTAACTTTACGTGCAGAAGAATTATGAATATGACTAAGTTAGCTGATTTAAGGGCATTATTTTTATTGCCAGATCGAATTCAACAATTCAAAGCTCAAATTCAAACCCAGCAACAAAATTTAAAACAACAATTTGATCCGCATCATTCGGTAAGAAATTTATTAAATGCTAAATCTAATTTTATTGACAATATTTTAAGTGTAGCTTGGGAATATTTTTTAGCAGATTCAGCTCAAGAACATGTTTTATGTGCGGTAGGTGGTTATGGTAGGGAAGAATTATTTCCACATTCGGATGTAGATGTATTAATTTTACTTAATCATCAAGAAAATACTGAATTACAAAACCAGTTATCTAATTTTACTAATTTTCTCTGGGATATAGGTTTGAAACCTGGTTTAAGTGTGCGTACTTTAGAGGAATGTGTCAAGGAAGCAAGAGCAGATCAAACTGTAATTACTAGCTTATTAGAAATTAGATTAATCACTGGGAATTTAACTTTATTTACTCATTTTACACAAAATATTGATTTTCACGATATTTGGTCATCAAAGACTTTTTTTGCTGCCAAAATGGAAGAGCAACAGAAACGTTATTGTAAGTTTAATGATACCGCCTATTCTTTAGAGCCAAATATTAAAGAAAGTCCTGGTGGTTTAAGAGATTTGCACATAATTTCTTGGGTATTTAAATATCATTATAAGGCGGAAACTTTAAAAGAATTAATCAAATATGATTTTATGCCAGAATCTGAATACAATGATTTAATTGCTAGTAGGGATATTTTATGGCAAATGCGTTATGCGTTACATTTATTAACTGATAAACATGAAGATAGATTGTTATTTGATTATCAGCGTGAATTAGCGGTGCAATTTGGTTTTATCATTAATAAACAAAATCAGAATATTGAGCAATTTATGCAGTTTTATTTTAAAACTGTAGTTGGTTTGGAACGGATGAATGAAATGTTATTGCAATTATTTAGCGAACGTTTCGTGTGTCCAAAAGGTGATTGTGAAGTAATTGTAATTAATGATGATTTTGTAGAGATTAATGGTTATTTGGAAGCTAGATCAAATAGTATTTTTCAAAGGAATCCATTAAATCTTCTTGAAATTTTTCTGATTTTACAAAAAAATACGAATTTAAAAGGTGTTCGTGCAACTACTATTCGTTTGATTCGTAAAAGCTTGGGTTTAATTGATGCTGATTTTCGTAACAATCCACAAGCAAATTATTTATTCATTGAAATTTTGCGACAACCACATGGGATTACGCATCAACTTAGACGCATGAACCGTTATGGAATTTTGGCAGCTTATTTACCTAGTTTTGCTAATATTGTAGCTAGAATGCAATATGATTTATTTCATATTTATACGGTAGATGTGCATACTTTGTTTGTAATTGGTAATTTACGTAGATTTGCTTTGAAAACTCATCAGAAAGAATTACCTTTTTGTTATGACGTATTTAAGTTGGTTGAAAAACCAGAAATTTTGTATTTAGCCGCTTTATTTCATGATATTGCCAAAGGTATGGGTGGAAATCACTCAAAATTAGGTGAACATATTGCCAGAGACTTTTGTCAGCAGCATGCTTTGTCTGAGCATGATACTAAGTTAATTACTTGGTTAGTCAGGCAACATTTATTAATGTCAATGACTGCGCAAAGAAAGGATATTAGTGACCCAAACGTTATTTATGAATTTGCTTCGCAAGTTAAAAATATTGAATATTTAAATCATTTGTATTTACTGACAGTTGCAGATATTCGTGCCACTAGTCATACCTTATGGAATAGTTGGAAGGATATTTTATTACAAGAACTATATCATGCTTGTCATAGTAGTTTGCGCCGGAATTTACAAAATCCTGTGGATATAAATCAACGTTTGTTGGAAAATAAACAGGAGGCACAAACTGAATTATTGCAACAAAATTTTACAGCGGCTGATTTAGAAAAAATTTGGCAACATAATCATGATGACTATTTTTTGCGCTATGCTACTAATGAAATTATTTGGCATACACAGGCAATTAATAGTTGTAATAAACAAGATTTACCCTTAGTTTTACTGCGTTCACGTACTCAAAATGATAGTACAGAATTATTTGTATATACTAAAAATGAGGAGCAAATATTTGCTATTTGTACTGCTAGTTTGGATCAATTAGGTTTGACTATTTTAGATGCTAGAATTATGACCACTCTAGATCAATATACTTTAAATAGTTTCCAAGTTATTGAAAGATTAGGGGATATTATTCCAGATAATTATAGAAAACAACATATTTGTATTACTTTACGTCAAAATTTATTGGCTAAAAAAACTCTAAAGCCGATTAATATCCATCGTCAATCGAGACAGGCACAACATTTTCCAATTAAAAGTACCGTGTCTTTCCATAATGACCCTTTGCAGAAGTATACAGTTATAGAATTTATTTCTACAGATTCTGCGGGTTTATTGTCTAGAATTAGCGAAATTTTTATTAGTTTAGATATTCAATTGCATAATGCCAGAATTACTACTATTGGCAGTCGTGCGGAAGATATATTTTACACTACTAATAAGCATGGAAATTTGCTTTCAACAGCACAAAAACAAA
Organism: Methylococcaceae bacterium; assembly: GCA_030627285.1. GTDB lineage: Bacteria > Pseudomonadota > Gammaproteobacteria > Methylococcales > Methylomonadaceae > WTBX01. The sequence goes on from DAOUSJ010000006.1 coordinate 16,799, forward strand.
CATTAACCACGATTTTATTAGATAAATTTACTTAAATTTTGGAGGTTTTAAATTTAGAAAATTTTTAGGATTTGAGAAAATTAATTTAGGGGTAAATTTTTGTGTTAAACTCGTTTTTTGCCCATAATTCACTGAATTTCTAGCCTTTATAAAGATATGCAAGCAAGTATTGAGCAATTTTTAACTGTCACCAATCAAATTATTCTTGGCAAACAACATACGATTAGTTTAGCTGTGTGTTGTCTGTTTGCTAATGGACACTTACTTATAGAAGATATTCCAGGAGTAGGAAAAACTACTTTATCCCATACTTTAGCACGGTTATTGGGACTTAACTATCAGAGGATTCAGTTTACTAGTGATTTATTGCCAGCAGATATTATTGGATCTTCAATTTATAATGTTGAAACGCATGAATTTAGCTTTCATAAAGGTGCATTATTCAATCAGATGATTTTGGCCGATGAAATTAATCGTGCTACGCCGAAAGCTCAAAGTGCATTGTTAGAAGCTATGGAAGAGCGTCAAGTTACTAGTGAAGGCAAAACTTATGCTTTACCAAAACCATTTTTTGTAATTGCCACCCAAAATCCTAGCCATCAAATTGGCACGTTTCCATTACCAGAATCGCAACTAGATCGTTTTTTAATGCGCTTAGAATTAGGTTATCCAAATCAGCAAGCGGAACGTGAATTGTTGTTGGGTAAAAATAGGCATGCGTTAATTGCGCAACTAGATATGGTATTAAGTCCAGAAATTTTAGCTCAAATTCAAGCTGCGGTTACTGAAATTTATGTTGCTCCAATTTTATTAGATTATTTACAAGCTTTATTAAATTATACTCGTGAAGCAGCAGAATATAATACTGGTTTATCTCCACGTGCAGGTCTAGCCTTATTGACTGCGGCTAAAGCTTGGGCATTTATGCAGCAGCGGGATAATGTGATTCCAGAAGATATTCAAGCGGTATTACCAGCAGTAGCAGGGCATAGGTTAAATGCTAGTAATAGCGATTCCAAGGCTATTGTAGCTCCATTATTACAAAATGTTGCGATTCCATAAGTCATGGCTGTTAAGCAATGTCCGCTAAAAATATTTCGTCCTAAGAAATTAACTACCCATGCGATTGAATTAGGTCATCAACGAATTTTTATTTTACCCACCAATCGGGGTTTAAATTTCGCGCTGCTAATTGTATTGTTATTGTTAATTGCCTTTGTATATAACAACAATTTAGTTTATTTATTGGCTTTTTTACTTGGAAGCATTTTTTTTATCACTATTTTGCACAGCTTTCAAAGTTTATCTGGGTTAGTGATTCAAATAGGCGCAGCGCAATCAGTATATGCAGGTGAAGCAGTAGGTTTTGATTTCTATTTGCATAATCCCAGCAAATACATGCGTCCTAGTTTGCAAATTAAATTGCGTCAAGATGAAGCGAATAATAATGTGTTGACGGCTGAAAAAACTATTCAATTACCAGCCAAAACAAAAATTTGTACTCGAGTATATTCAATGACTAATACTAGAGGTTGGCATGCTTGTGAGCCTTTAATTCTTGCGAGTAATTACCCACTAGGATTATTTAGAGCGTGGTCAGTATCTTATTTTGATTTAAAAGCCTTAATTTATCCTACACCTAGTTTAGAAAAGCTTCCGTTTCCAGTAAATTCTGGGGATCAAGAACCGCTTGGAAAGCTTCCAGTTGCAGGCACAGATGATTTTTATGGACTCAAAGAATATCAAGCAGGTGATGCTATTCGACGCATTCATTGGAAAGCATATGCGAAGGGACAAGGTTTATATAGTAAGCAATATGATAATGAAGCGATTGGGAATGAATTGTGGTTAAGTTATGCCGCTACTACTGCCAGTAATTCAGAGCAACGCTTAAGTCAATTATGTCGTTGGTTAATTGAAGCTGATACTACAGGGCTAGAATATGGCTTTGAAATTGCGGAATTACGCTTAGAACCTAGTTCTGGTAGTGAGCATCTAAGACAATGTTTGCATGCACTCGCGGTATTTTAAATGACAGCTTTAAGTGTAAATCCAAAAATTTTAATCTTTTTATTTAGTGCTATTGGTTTAATAACTTTACCGCATGTTGCTAATTTACCGATTCCAATCTTCGCGTTTTTTAGTGCGTTATTTATCTGGCGGTTTGGATGTATATGGCAACCAAAATTGCTAGCACCTAAAAAATTGTTATTTCTACTAACTCTTAGCAGCTTCGGATTATTATTTAGTCAATATCAGAGTATTCTAGGACGTGATGCTGGCACGAGTTTTTTTATACTCGCGTTGGGACTGAAATTAATGGAAATTAATTCTGAACGGGATTTATACTTAATAACTTACTTAGCATTTATTGTTGCTGGCTCGCAATTTTTATATCAACAAAGCATTTTAATGGGAGTTTACAGTTTATTTGTCTGCATAGTTTTAATTGCAACTTTAGTCATTATTAACACTCCCAAGCCCAATACTGTCACGGCATTGAAAAAATCTGGCAGTATAATGTTGCAAGCATTACCAATGACAGTAATTTTATTTGTCTTATTTCCGCGTTTAGAAGCTCCACGCTGGATGATTTTTCAAGAAAGTTCTCAAAGTCTTACTGGTTTAAGTGAACAATTAGAACCAGGTGCTATCAGTAAATTAGGTTTGTCCGACGAATTGGTTTTTAGAGTCAAATTTAAAGGTGAAATACCCCCACCGAAACAACGTTATTGGCGGGGGCCGGTATATGGACATACAGATGGAAAACGTTGGAATATTACTCGGCATCAATCTGTAGTTGCGAAGCATCAAGCTAAATTAGATTTTAGTGGTTCTGGGTATGAATATAAATTAATGATGGAGCCGCAGACTAAAAACTGGGTGTTTGCTTTGGATATGCCAAATAAATTTCCTGCAACATTACGCCAAATTTCTACATATCAATTAGTTAGTATGAAAAACTCCCAACAACGGGCTGAATACCAACTTAGTTCTAATGTTAATTATAATACTGGCTATTTAACTAAAACTGAATTTAAGCTCAATACTCAATTACCTGTACGTGACCCATCGGTAAAAATACGACAGTTGATTCAACAGCTTGGCGCGAATAAGTCGAATCCAGAAGTATTTATTAAAAATTTGTTAAATCATTTTCGCACGGAAAAATTCCACTACACACTGACACCACCATTAATGGGTGCGCGTCCAATTGAAACTTTTTTATTCGAACAACGTCGGGGTTTTTGTAGTCATTATGCAACCGCATTTGTATATTTAATGCGGGTTGCAGGGATTCCAGCGCGGGTAGTTGGTGGTTATCAAGGTGGAAAAATTAATCCAGTTGGTGGTTTTTTAGAAGTTCGGCAAGCTAATGCACATGCTTGGACTGAAGTTTGGATAGAAAATCAAGGCTGGGTGCGTTTTGATCCGACGGCTGCTATTGCTCCAGAACGGATTGAACAAGGTGTGAATATTGAGCAACAAATTGCCGCAGGGAGTGCTAATTTTAGTTCGATTAATATAGATAATAGTGCTTTAAGCTTGCTCAAAAATGCCAATATGTTGTTGCAAAGCATGGATTATAGTTGGCAACGTTGGGTAATTAATTATAATACTTCCAATCAAAACAGATTTTTAGATTCTTTGGGTATTGGTGATTTACGCAGCTTGTTTTTTTGGATGTTGGGTTTGATTGCCGTAGTTACCATAGTCTTAGCCCTAATATTATTTCCAGCTTATAAGATTAAACAAGATCCTATATTGCGACTTTATTTACGTTTTTGTAAAAAATTATCCAAAGTTAAGTTAATTCGCCAACCGCATGAAACTGCTTCTGCATTTGCACAACGAGCTATAATTGAGTTACCTGCACAACAAGTTCAGATTCAACAAATTACTGAGTTGTATTTAACTTTACGTTATAGTAATAAAACTGAACTTCAAACTTTTAAACAACTCAAACAGCATGTACAGCAATTTAAAATTCAATCAAAGTAGTCAATATGTCAGAAACACCGGAAGAATTACCGCAATTTCCAGCTAGTTCTAAACTTATTATTGCTTTAGGGATTATTGCATTTTTGTCAGGTTTATTAGTGGTGATTGTGTATGAATATACCAAACCTATTATTGCTGAAAACCAGCGTCTGGCAACTGAAAAGGCTATTTTTGCAGTTTTACCAGCGGCAAAAACTCGGTTAACTTTTGCAGTTCAAGCGAATAAATTGCAATTAGTCACTGATGCAGGTGTAGCTGAAGTCATATATGCTGGTTATGACCAGCAGAATAATTTAGTTGGTGTAGCTTTACATGCTGCCGCGCAAGGGTATCAGGATACGGTGCAATTATTATATGCGTATAATCCGCTTACAAGTTGTATTACTGGCTTTGCAGTGTTGAAAAGCACTGAAACTCCGGGATTTGGAACTAAAATTACTACAGACGTAGATTTTTTAGATAATTTTAAGTGTTTGCAAGCTACGGTAAATTTGGCTGGAACAAATTTAAAGCATGCAATTAAAACTGTGCGGCATGGTACTAAACAACAGTCATGGGAAATAGATGCAATTGCAGGTGCGACTATTACTTCTAATGCTATCGGACGCATGTTAAATGCCAGTGGAAATAAATTTCATGCGTTAATTGCAAAAAATTTAACTATGTTGCAACAAGCGCAAACTAAATAAGGTGAACTTCTGATGTCTCAAACTATAGAAACTGAAAAACCTTTAACTTTAGAGGTATTTACTGCGGGATTATGGCAAGAAAACCCTGTGTTTGTAATGATGTTAGGTTTATGTCCGACCTTAGCAGTAACTAATACTTTAGAAAATTCTTTAGGCATGAGTGCTGCAACTTTATTTGTGTTGGTTGGTTCTAATGCCTTAGTTTCAGCACTTAGATTAGTGATTCCAAAACAAATTCGCATTACTGCCTACATAATTATTATTGCCACCTTTGTAACTATAGTAGATTATTTAATTCAAGCATTTAGTTTAGATTTACATAATAAACTTGGTGCGTTCATTCAATTAATTGTGGTGAATTGTCTAATTTTAGGGCGTGCTGAGGCTTATGCTTCCAGAAATGGATTTACCAAAGCAGTTGTAAGTGCGTTAGGCATGGGTTTAGGCTTTACCTTAGCTTTAGTTGCTTTAGGTAGTGTGCGGGAATTATTAGGTGCAGGGCAATTATTAGGCTATCAAATTTTTAGTCTGAATTTTGAACCTTGGGTAGTTATGATTTTACCACCTGGAGGTTTTATAGTTCTAGGTTCGTGGTTATTGTTGTTTAATTATTTCCGCCAACGTAAAACTGAAAATTTGCTAGCGGTAGATTCTGCTAGCCATTGTACTGTGAAAAATAATTAATTATGAACCCAGAATCACTTAGTTTTATATTTTTAAACGCCTTTTTAATTAACAACTTTGTGTTAGCTTTATTCTTAGGCTTATGTCCATTTGTAGGGGTTTCTGCAAAACGCGAGACTGCATTTAACATGAGTTTAGCCACAATGTTTGTGATGTTTGTTAGTTCAGTATGTGCTTATGGAATTAATTTAATTTTAGTAAAATTTGAGCTGGAATTTTTACGTTTAATTAGCTACATTGCCTTAATTGCTTCAGCAGTGCAGTTAGTGGAAATGATTTTAAAAAAGTTCAGTCCGAAAATTTTTAGATTACTAGGAATTTTTTTACCCCTGATTACTACTAATTGTGCAATTTTAGGCGTAGCTTTATTTCAAACTAATCGAGGCTATGATTTCTTGCAATCGGTAGCTTTTAGTATAGGCGCAGGTTTTGGTTTTGGACTGGCAATTATTTTAATGGCCGGATTAAGGGAAAAATTAGAATTAGCAAATTTACCTAATATTACTCAGGCAGCCGCTTTAAGTATGATGTTGGCTGGAATTTTATCTTTAACTTTTATGGGGTTTGCTGGTTTAGGTACTACCACAACTATTTAACAAGGTTCTTACAATGATAAATTTTTTCTGTGCCATGACTATAATTTTTGTCTTAATGTGTGCCTGGATTTGGGCGCAACAAATTGCTAAAAATTATGCTGATAAACACCCAGAACTGGGTACATTTAAACAAGAAGGTTTAGGCTGTGGCAAAAGTTGTGGTTGTAAATTGGGAGGTTGCGATAAAATCGGATAAAATTCTGCCGGTTAATACACACATATTTTTGGTGTACTAGAATGGCAGAAAAAGATCTAAATTTTATTTAAACAACTGTTACGTCAACAGCTTGTGGACCTTTTGCACCTTGTTCAACGTCAAAAGAAACTTTTTGACCTTCAGCAAGAGTTTTAAAGCCGTCACCTGAAATTGCTCTAAAATGACAAAATACATCTGCACCGCCGCCATCTTGAGTAATAAAACCGAAACCTTTTTCTTCATTAAACCACTTAACTATACCTGTTGTTTTTGACATTATGTTGACCAATATATTGAATATAAACCCAGCATAATATGAATTTTTGGTCTATTTAGCAAGCAAAATAATTCACTTCGCCATTTAAGACTGATAATAGATTATTCTAGCCAATTAATTTCTTGTGCGGTTTTAACGTTAATTACACATTGTTTCAGATTATCTGCCATCTCAGCTTGGGTTGTTGATAAAGGTCTTCTAACCGCCATAATTTCGGCGTTTAATTGTGGGTATAACGGCTGTTGTTCTGCATCGGCATAACCATCTGGAAATATAGGCTGGTTACTAGCTCCATATTTGTCTAAAGCCCCTACAGTGTGTAAAAACTCATGTGCGATAATAATATTATTTTGGGCATTTTGTTTGGGGTCTGCAAATGCATGCACAATTGATAATAAACCTTTATTTAAACCTATAGAGTGTGCCAATGCGCGGTTTTCTAAAGCTTCATGATAGTACACAAATATACGTACACGGTGGTGGTTTGATTCTGTATCAGGAGTGTTAAAAAATGCCCACCAACGAAACTTTAATCCCCAGAAAATAATTTTTAATATAGCTGCATCGGATGCCGGTGGAATAGGTGGTTGTGCAGTTATAGTTGCGCCTAATTGAATTCTGGTTACTGGATGGCTTAATACCGAATAATTTTCACCTTGAATTTCAAAAAAATCATTCACTTCTTGAAATATACTTACATCTAAATTATCAATGTATTCAGTTACTACAGTTTCGTTATCCGCATTAATTGGATAAATTACAATGTCTAATGGATCTAACCAAGCTTGAGAATTTAATTCTTGGGTTCTAGTGTAAAATGCAACATAAGCTAAAATAGCCAATAAAATTAAAATACGAATCATTTTAAACATAAATTTACACTACATTGAGTTGGCATTCTTGAGCTTGTTGGTGTTGGAGTTTAAACCCGCGTAATTCCAAAACCCCTTTAGTGTTCAATGAAATTATTAAATATAGAATTTCCATTTTTGGTGCTAAAGCTAAATCGGTAATTGAAGGTAATGCAGCAGCATGTGGATGTGAGTGATAAATAGCGAATAATTCTTGTTGTTGGGTACGCATTAACTTAATTGCATTAATATGTTCGCTAGCATCTAAATTAAAATATTTTTGCGGTTCATGATGTGAATTTTTAATTGGATAACAACAGATTGGAACTTGTTTGGTCGCGCCGATTAAACCGCATACTTCTACATCAGGTGTAGTTTGGGCATGTGCAAATATAGCTTGCATAATTTTAAGGGGTATTTGGATAATTTCTGCGTGCATAATTAATATGTGAAAAATTAAATTAATTGACCTACAGTTACTCTAGGCAACAAGGATAAATCTTGATAGGTTTGAATGTTTTGGTAACCATATTGCTGAAACAATGTTTGTACTGCGGATTTTTGCGTACAACCATGTTCAATTAATAACCAACCATTGCAAGTTAAATACTGCGCCGAATTACTCACAATTTCCTTAATATCATCTAAACCTGTAGTGCCAGCAATTAAAGCAGTTTGGGGTTCAAAGCGTAAATCACCTGTTTGTAAATGTGGATCAGTAGCAGCAATATAAGGTGGATTGCTGACAATTAAATCAAATTTTTGAGTTGCTATGCTTTGAAACCAAGAACTTATTTGAAACTCAATATTGTTACATATATGTATGTTAGCATTTTCCTGCGCAATATTTAATGCAGCTGTACTTTTATCTACGGCTAATATTTGTAAATATGGCAGCTCTAAGGCCAAAGTAATTGCGATAACTCCAGAACCAGTACCTAAATCTAAAATCTTTGGCGCAGGGATTTTTGACAACAAATTTAGGCTAGTTTCAATTAATAATTCTGTATCTGGACGTGGAATTAATACTTCTGGAGTTACTTTAAATTCCCGTGACCAAAATTCACGCTGTCCAGTTAAATATGCAATTGGGATGCCATCAGCACGTTGATTAAGTAAATTTTTAAACGCGGATATTTGGCTAGTAGATAAAATTTTTTCTGGCCAAGTACGTAAATAACTGCGCTCTTTATGTAAAATCCAACACAATAATACTTCTGTATCTAAAGTTGCAGATGCAGAAACTGGCTGTAATTTAGTTGCTCCCCAGATGATTGATTCCGAAATTGACGACACTAATCATCGCCTAGTTGGGTTAATAAATCTGCTTGATGTTCATGAATTAAAGGGCTAATAACTTGTTCTAATGCACCTTGCATAATATCATCCAACTTGTACAAAGTTAAATTAATCCGATGATCTGAAATGCGTCCTTGAGGATAATTATAAGTTCTAATTTTCTCAGATCTATCTCCAGAACCTACTTGCAATTTGCGTTGTTGAGATTGTTCTGCATCAAGTTTTTCTTGTTCGGCATTTAATAAACGCGATTGTAATAACGCCATAGCGCGAGCGCGATTTTTATGCTGGGAACGCTCATCTTGGCATTCCACAACCATGCCGCTAGGTAAATGTGTTAATCGAATAGCAGAATCAGTTTTATTTACATGCTGACCACCAGATCCAGAAGCCCTAAAAGTATCCACGCGCAAATCAGCTGGATTAATTTCAACTTCATCTACTGCTTCCGCTTCAGGCATTACTGCGACTGTACAAGCTGAAGTATGCACCCGTCCTTGGGATTCAGTTTCTGGAACTCGTTGAACTCTATGAGTTCCAGATTCAAACTTAAATTGTGAATACACATCTTGACCTGCAATTCGTAATACAATTTCCTTAAAGCCACCATGATCGCCACGATTTTCAGAAATTAGTTCAGTTTTCCAACCTTTCTTTTCTACATAACGTTGGTACATTTTACTTAAATCACCTGAAAAAATAGCGGCCTCATCACCACCAGTACCAGCGCGAATTTCTAAATAAATATTTCGATTATCATTTGGATCTTTAGGCAGTAATAAAACTTGTAATTGTTGCTGGAGCTTATCTTTTTCAATTGTGGCTAATTGCAATTCTTCTTGAGCCATAGCGCGCATTTCAGGATCTGAATCTTGTGCCATTTCTTGGTTAGCAACAATATCCTCAGCATTGATTTGATAGTTTTTATAACATTCCACAATTGGTTCAATTTGGGAATATTCTTGTCCTAATGCGCGAAATTTATTTTGATCACTTTGGACTTCTGGTTGCGATAACAACGCCGCAATCTCAGTAAAGCGTTCGCTTAAATGGTCTAATTTATGTTGAATAGATGCTTTCATATTGAAATTTATAATTTAAAAAGTTCTCGTGCTGCGGCAATTAAATCTGGACGTTCATTAATTCCAGCAGCACGAATTTGAATGCTGGGAACGTGGATTAATTTATTGGTTAAACTATGTGCCAGCCTAGTTAGAGCTTCTTCTGGGTCTATACCATGATTAAGTTGTTTGAGATATTTTTGCAATAATTGTTCCCGAATCATATCAGCTTGGGAACGATAGTCTTTAATTGTGGTATGCGCTCCTTGGGAACGTAGCCAGCCTAGAAAATGCTCTACTTGAGTATCAATGATTTCTTCTGCTTGCGCCGCTGCTTGGCGACGAGAATTCATATTGGTATCAATAGTATGTTGTAAATCGTCCACAGTATACAAATACACGTCTTTTAATTGAGATACTTCTGCTTCTATATCCCGTGGTACGGCTAAATCAACCATAAAAATTGGTTTGTGTTTGCGTTTTTTAATGGCACTTTCTAACAAGCCTTTGCCCAAAATTGGTAATTGACTGGCGGTTGAAGATACCACGATATCAGCTTCAGCTAAATGGGTTGGCAATTCAGATAGGGCAATCGCGTAACCATTAAATTGTGCTGCTAAAGTGTGGGCTTTATCATAAGTACGATTTGCAATAATAATGCGCCCAATTCCTTGTTGATGTAAATGTCTGGCGGTTAATTCAATGGTTTCACCAGCACCAATTAATAATGCAGTTTGTTGACTTAGCTTATCAAAAATTTGTTGAGCTAATTGAACCGCAGCAAAAGCTACTGAAACTGGACTTGAACCTATTTCAGTATCAGTACGAACTTTTTTGGCAGCGGAAAATGTATGTTGAAATAATTTGCCTAAATATTTGCCTAAAGTTCCAGCTTCATAGGCAGCTTGATAAGCGGTTTTCATTTGCCCTAGAATTTGCGGTTCGCCTAAAATCATTGAATCTAAGCCACATGCAACTCTGAAAATGTGCCGAATAAATTGATTGCCCTGATAGCTGTATAAATATGGGATAAAGTCTGCTGGGTCTATTTGCTGACTTTGAGCAATCCAATCAATGAGCGTATTGGTATTATTATCGGTCAATTCACAATAAAATTCTGTGCGATTGCAAGTAGATAAAATAGCCGCTTCAGTAATAGTTTGAGTTTGTAATAGTTGTTGCAAAGCCTGATTTAATATTTCAGCAGGAAATGCAAGTCGCTCACGAATAGCAACTGGCGCAGTATTATAATTAATTCCTAGGGCAATCAAGGTCATCTAAAGTTATGAAAAACAGTCTTTGAAGGGATGCTATTCTAAGTAATATCCTACATTTATCCAAACAGAATAAATCAGCTATCTGAATTAGGCTGTTTTCTGATAATCTATAATAACTTTATAAGACTTAAGGATTTGTTGTGTTAGTTTTTAGACGAATGGCAATTGTGCTGTTTATTTTTGCCACTGCTTGTCAACATGTGAACCAGAAGCCTGAGTTAGCATTAAGCTTAGATTCTGCCACTGAGGTGGTGGAAAAAAAACCATTGATTTTAACTGAAAGAACTAATTTTTCAGCTAACGATGCGTATATTTTTGCGTTATTTTTAACTGGTGAAATTGCTATTCAGCGTAAACAATTAGAAATAGCTTTAGAAGCGTATTTGCAAATTGCTGAATTAACTCAAGATGCTATGGTTGCGGAAAAAGCCACAAGATTAGGGGTGTATTTAAATGACCCTGAAACAACTGCGCAGGCGGCTTCAATTTGGTTGCGGCAAGATCCCAATAATATGATTGCGCGTGAAATTGGTTTGTCTGTGGCGTTAAATTTATATGATTCAGAAGCTTTGGTAGTTAATTTAAGCGCAGTGTTGCATGAAAATCCAGCTTTATTTGAAACTATTTTGTTTGAAATGCAAAAAAAGTTGAAAAATACCGATGATGTGGAATTTATTTATGCTGGTTTAGATTCATTGGCTAAATTATATCCACAGCAGGCAATTATATTTTTATCTCAGAGTTTGTTGGCTGCGCGTTTGAATAAGATAGATTTAGCCCGTGAAAAAATTTCCATGGCGATAAAATTGCAGCCTCAATGGGAAAAAGCTTTGGAGCTTGAAACTGAATTATTATTGTATTCTGGTAAATTGGCGTACAAGGAGAAAAAATTTACTGAGGCATTAGCTTGGTTTGATAAGATTTCGCTTGAAAAGCATCGTTTTAGTGCTGAAACTGCGGCAATTACCACTTTAGAAGCGCAGAAAAAATTTCCTGAAGCAGCTGCACGTTTACAAAATTTATTGACTGAGTATCCAGAAAAAAAGCATGAAGTTTTGATTATGCAAGCTGAATCACATAATAATCAGGGTAATTATCAGCGGGCATTTGATGTTTTAAGTGAAATTCTTGTGCAAAATCCAGATGATAAAACTGCTTTATATTCAAGAGCTTTAACTGCTGAAAAATTGGATAATTTAATAGTTTTAGAAGCAGATTTGCAGAAAATTTTGGCGCAAGATCCAAATGATATTGGAGCTTTAAATGCTTTGGGTTATAGTTTGGCAGATAAAACTCAGCGTTATGAAGAAGCGGAAACTTATTTAAAACGTGCCTTGGTATTACAACCTGATGAGGCGGTAATTATTGATAGTTATGGTTGGTTATTATTTAAACAGGGGAATTTAACCCAGTCTTTGGAATATTTGCAAACTGCTTATGATAAATTGGCTGAAAATGAAATTGTGGCGCATTTAGCGGAAGTTTTATGGCATTTAAATCAGCAGCAAAAGGCTAAAGCTATGGTTTTACAGGCATTAAAAGATAGTCCTGAAGATGAATTTTTGTTGGAGTTTAAAAGCCGAATCTTGGATCAAGCTGTTGGGGTGCAATAATGAATTTATGGATGCGTGTAGTTATTGTCGGGAGTTTATTTTGGTTAGCTGCTTGTAGTAATGTTCCAGTTAAATCAGGTTCGGATTATAAGTTGGCGGAACGAGCTAGTTTGTATGCTTTGGAATATTGGTCTTTTGAAGGTCGGCTGGCATTATCTGATAGCGAAGAATCTTGGACAGCTTCAATTGAATGGCAACATTCTAAATTGCAAGATGCAATTAAACTTTCAGGCCCTTTAGGACAAGGTGCTGTGGTAATTAGTTTGATGGCTGATGGTAGTGTGAATATTGATACTGGTGATGAAGAAATTCAGAGATCTGAAAATATTGACGAATTTATTCAGCAACAATTAGGCTTTTTTGTGCCAGTGCAAGCGTTGCGTTATTGGGTTCTGGGTTTAACTTCACCGAATGAGAATTTTGATTTAACCAAACATGGGTTTTCTCAATCGCAATGGGATATTAGTTATGCTCAAATGCAAAAAATAGCTAATATAGATCAATGGATGCCGAGGAAATTAACTGCTAAACAACAACAAACTAAATTAAAAATTATTATTGATGATTGGATTTTATGATAGCAAATGATTCGAGTTTATGGGCGAAACAATGGCCTGCACCAGCAAAAATAAATCTAATGTTGCGGATTACTGGGCGACGTGATGATGGTTATCATTTATTGCAAACAGTGTTTCAAATGACTGAATGGTGTGATTGGATTAAGTTTCAACCACTAGAGGCAGATGTAGTATGTTTAAAAACTACGATGTCAGCGGTGCTAGAAGCTGATAATTTAATTGTGCGAGCGGCTCAAATTTTAAAGAAAGCTGCTGCTTGTGCATATGGGGTTGAGATTGAAATTGAAAAGAATTTGCCCATGGGTGGTGGTTTAGGTGGTGGAAGTTCAAATGCAGCGACTACATTATTAGTTTTAAATAAACTTTGGCAACTTAATTTTTCTACGCAGCAACTAATGGATTTGGGTTTAGCTTTAGGTGCAGATGTGCCGGTGTTTATTTATGGTTATGCTACTTGGGCAGAAGGTGTGGGAGAGAAATTTACTAAAATAACTATTCCAGAACAATGGCTTGTAATAATTCAACCTGATTGTCAGGTAAATACTGGAGAAATTTTTTCAGCAAAAAATTTGACACGTGCAAGTAAATCCATCAAAATGTCTGACTTTCTTGCAGGGCAACAGCAAAATGATTGTCTTGAGGTTGTATGTGAATTGTATCAACCTGTAGAAAAGGCATTATTAGCAATGTCGGAATTTGCTAATGCAAAATTAACAGGGACAGGAGCATGTGTATTTGCTCAGTTTGATTCAAAGGTAAAAGCTGAACAGGCTTATGCAACTTTGAAATCCAATGATTGGATTGTTTATTTAACCAAGGGAATTAACAAGTCACCGTTACTTGTTAAGCTGGAAGGCCTAAACGGCTAACTCGATTTATTGGGCTGTCGCCAAGCGGTAAGGCACGGGGTTTTGATCTCCGCATGCCCAGGTTCGAATCCTGGCAGCCCAGCCATCATTTCTCTACAATATTATCTATTTTTAGGAGTGTTCGAATGAGAGACGCCTCTCTAATGGTGTTTTCAGGGAATGCTAATCTAGCATTATCACAAGGTATTGCCAAAGAATTAAATCTTCCACTAGGAAATGCAACCGTAAATCGGTTCAGTGATGGTGAAGTTGCAGTTGAAATTGGTGAAAATGTTAGAGACAAAGATGTTTTTGTTATTCAACCTACTTGTTCACCGAGTAATGAAAACCTAATGGAATTATTAATGATGATTGATGCCATAAAACGTGCATCAGCATCTAGAATTACCGCAGTCATGCCATATTATGGTTATGCGCGCCAAGATAGGCGTACACGTTCTGCTAGGGTTCCAATTGGAGCCAAATTAGTTGCCAATTTAATTACTGAAGCCGGTGCGAGTCGAGTCTTAACAGTAGATTTGCACGCAGATCAAATTCAGGGTTTTTTTAATATTCCTATGGATAATGTGTATGCATCACCAATTTTATTGTGTGATATTTGGCGACAAAAATATCAAGATATAATGGTAGTATCGCCTGATGTTGGTGGAGTTGTGCGTGCGCGTGCCTTGGCTAAACGTCTGGATGATGCCGATTTAGCAATTATTGATAAACGTCGCCCTAAAGCTAATGTATCCGAAGTAATGCATATTATTGGTGATGTAGCTGGACGTACTTGTATCATGATTGATGATTTGGTTGATACTGCTGGCACTTTATGTAATGCAGCTGAAGCTTTGAAAAGACGTGGAGCTGTTAAAGTAGTTGCCTATTGTACGCATGCAGTCTTATCAGGACGTGCTTTAGAAAATATTAGAGATTCGGTTTTGGATGAGTTAATTGTAACTGATACCATACCTTTAAGACATGAACTAGTCACATTGGGTAAAATTAGGCAATTAGGTATTGCCGACATGCTAGCTGAAACAATTCGGCGCATTGCCTCAGGTGAATCAGTCAGTTCTATGTATGTCGATTAATAATAAATACTGTATTAAACCCAAGCTTTGGAGGAAAAATGTCTAACGTATTTGAATTTGTGGCAACTAGCCGTGAAAAAACTGGTAAAGGTGCAGCAAGAGCTGTGCGTCGACAAGGTGAAATCCCTGCAATAATATATGGTGGCAAGGCAGCTCCAGCTATGTTTAATTTAAATCACAATGATGTCAATAAGCATTTACAGCATGAAGCGGTATATTCGCATATATTGGAAGTTGTGATTAATGGTAATTCTGAAAAAGCTATTTTAAAAGCTATTCAGCGTCATCCTGCAAGACCACAAATTTTACATATGGACTTTTTACGGGTTAACGAATCTGAAAAATTAAAAGTGCATGTACCATTACATTTTAAGAATGAAGCAATTTCAGAAGGTGTTAAAAAAGGCGGCATTGCAACTCATGCCCGCGTAGAAGTTGAAGTAATTTGTTTTCCATCTGCTTTGCCTGAATATCTAGAGATTGATTTACAGCATTTAGATTTGGGTGATTCGGTACATTTATCTGAAATTTTATTACCAGATGGTGTTGAAATTCTTGAATTAAGCCATGGTAGTGAACATGATACTGCAGTGGTTTCAATTATAGCTTCAAGAGTTGCTAAAGATGAAGATGATGATAATGAAGAAGAAGTTGTTGTTGCAGCTGAATAAGAAACATGCTTAAACTATTGGTTGGTCTAGGGAATCCAGGTCAGCAATACGCACAAACCCGACATAATGTTGGGTTTTTGTTTTTAGAACATTTGGTGACTGAATTTGGCGGTACTTGGACTAAAGAATCCAAGTTTCAAGCTTGGGTAGCTGGTTGTTATATAGGCTCTAATAAAATCCTGTTATTAAAACCTGATACCTTTATGAATCGTAGTGGGCAGGCAGTAGGTAAATTAGCCCGTTATTACAAATTAGCACCAGAAGAAATTTTAGTGATTCATGACGAACTAGATTTTGATGCTGGAATAGTTAAATTAAAATCCAGTGGCGGACATGCGGGACACAATGGTTTAAGAGATATTATTGCGCATTTAAGTTCCAAAAACTTTTATAGATTACGTATCGGTATTGGACATCCAAATGTCGGTAAAATAGTTGCTGATTATGTGTTATCAAATTTTTCTAAGCTTGAAGTTAGTTTAATCATAGAAGTTTTTTATCAGATTGATGCAATTTTAGAGCCACTAATTGCTGGTAATGTGGACACTGCTATGCAAAATTTACATACTAAATAAAAAATTCTTGACGAATGCAGATTTTTTTAGCATAATAACCAGCTGTTTGGAGGGGTTCCCGAGCGGCCAAAGGGATCAGACTGTAAATCTGACGGCTCAGCCTTCGGAGGTTCGAATCCTCCCCCCTCCACCATATCTTTTTAAGAATCTTTTGCGGGTGTAGTTCAGTGGTAGAACTCCAGCCTTCCAAGCTGATTATGTGGGTTCGATTCCCATCACCCGCTCCAAGTTCATTCCAAAATAAGCTCATATAGCTCAGTCGGTAGAGCACTTCCTTGGTAAGGAAGAGGTCACCGGTTCAAATCCGGTTATGAGCTCCAATATTTAATTTCAAATATCTACGCAAATCTTTCGGTTCATCCAAATCCCATTGAGTTTCTAAAGTATATACTTTTGTTTTAGCTGTTTGTAGCCTATTTTTAGTTATAGCAAAAACTTGATTGCTGCTCCAAGGCATATTTGTATCCACAAACACTTCTTTAACTAATCTAGACATACCAATTAGAATATAGCCACCATCTTCAGTTGGAGCTAAAACCACCTCATGCTTATGTTGCAACGCTAAAATTGCAGATTCAAAATTTGCGCTAGTCAAAGATACACAATCACAACCAACTAATAAAACTTGCGTATATTTTTGCAAGCCAAACTTTATGGCAGCTTCCATGCGCGCGCCCAAAGCTGCTGGGTTTAATTGCGAATGTAAACTTACGCCAAATTGTTGTTGCAGGGTTTGAAAAAAAATATGTTTTGGGTTCGGGCTACACCATAATTGAATTGGGCATAAATTCGCTGCATATAATAATTTCAGCAAGTTGGTAGTTAATTCTATATGTAATTCCGCAGCTTCGGTTGCAGTTAAAGTTGGAATTAAGCGAGTTTTTACCGTGCCTGCAATTGGTGCTTTGCAAAATACTTGGATGACAGCTTCAGGGAATATATAACTCATTTAGGTGGTTTAGTGCTAAGTTTTTTAAATGGCAAAATTAATGACTGCAAAAAATTTATTTGCTGGGGTTGTCTAAATTGTTCCAAGCCACAATTCATCGTAGTTTGTGGTTGTGATGGCTGGGCAGTATAAGTTTTAAAGATTCGATCCCAGATTGAAATTGAAAAACCATAATTACTATCAGTTTCTGATTTTATAGTTGAATGATGAATTCTGTGCATATCAGGTGTAACTATTACTCTGCGTAAAATTTTATCTAATTTCGGTGCTAAATAAATGTTACTGTGATTAAAGGTTGCGGCGGCATTTAAAATAATTTCAAAAGTTAATACTGCCAATGGGTCAGCTCCTAAAGCTATAATCCATAAAGTTTTATATAACATTGAAAGCTTGATTTCTATAGGATGAAACCTAATTGCAGTAGTCGCATCCATATCTAAATCGGTGTGATGTACTTTATGCAAATTCCATAGTATTTTCCATTTATGTGAAATAATATGCTGTAAATAAATTGCAAAATCCAAACTGAGTAAACTTAGCGTGAATACCAACCAGATTGGCAGATTAATTAAATTCAAGATGCCATAGCCTTGAATTTGAGTTTCAATAGCCACTAAAAATGCTAAACCACCCAAGCTGAAGCGCATAATTACCGCATTTAAAACTGCTAAACTTATGTTAACTCGCCAACGTAATAAGCGTGGTAAACTTAATTTACGTCTGGGAAATAAACTTTCCCAGCTCAACATAATTCCAAAAACTCCAAGTGCAATGCTTAAACGCAGTATTATTTCCATAGTTAACCGTTAATTAATGTGCTTTTCAAACAGATAATTTACAATACTTAGGTTATTTTTTCACGTCAAACTATATTTTTGTATGAATATTAATCAAGCTTTAGCTACTGTTTTACAACCGCAGTCATTAACTCGTGCGCAAATGCGCGCAGTAATGTTACAAATTATGACTGGCAAAACCACCGATGCACAAATGGCAGGATTTTTAATTGCCTTGCGTTGTAAAGGTGAAAGTATAGAAGAATTAACTGCTGCAGCTGAAGTAATGCGGGAATTAGCTATACCAGTAAATATTCAAGGCGAACATGTTATTGATACTTGCGGCACTGGTGGCGATGGCGCGAATACCTTTAATATTTCTACTACTTGCGCGTTTGTAGTCGCGGCTGCTGGAGCTAAAGTAGCAAAACATGGAAATCGTTCGGTCTCTAGTGCTTCTGGTAGTGCGGATGTGTTGGAAGCCGCTGGAATTAATTTAAATTTAACTGCCATCCAAGTGGAAGCTTGTGTAGAAGCAATTGGAGTTGGGTTTTTATTTGCTCCCAAACATCATAGCGCAATGAAGCACGCAATTGGGGTGCGCAAAGAAATGGCAGTGCGTACTATGTTCAATGTTTTAGGACCTTTATCTAATCCAGCAGAGGCTAAAAATCAATTAATTGGCGTATTTGCTGCAAATTTAACTGCTACCTTAGCGCGAGTATTAAAAAATTTAGGCAGTGAACATGTATTAATTGTGCATGCTGATGATGGTTTAGATGAAATTAGTATTGCTACAGAAACTTCAATTGCCGAATTGCATCAGGGGCTGATTCAGCAGTATAAAATTAAACCCGAAGATTTCGGGATTCAAAGAAGTAGTTTAGCTAGTTTGGCTGTGCATGATGCAAAATCTAGTTTGGAATGTTTACTTTCAGTATTAGACAATCAAGCCGGTGCAGCTAAAGATATTGTAGTTTTAAACGCAGGTGCAGCTATTTATACGGCCAATTTAACTACTTCTTTAGCCGCAGGAGTTGAATTGGCACAGACTGTAATTGCTAATGGTGCAGCTAAAGCAAAATTCACTGCTTTAAGAGAATTTTCTAATAAGGTAGATTAATTATTATGTAGATACTGATTTATTTGCACTGAAAAATATGCAACAAGCAAGTTAAAATGCAGATAAATTAATATTTACGCGGTAGGTTTAGATTGTTTTTTGGATCAAAAATATTTTATTAAAGAATTAAATTTAATGTAATGTTATAATATTACATTATATTACATTTATTTATAAACTTTTGATGATTGTGTTGATTTTTTTTCTGCCATTAATTTTATTTTCTGCTAGCATTTATGCAGATGATTCAGTATTAGAATTAGAAGATGTGTTGGTGTCTTTACCTTTAGCAAATAAACAGGCAGCTACTATTTTGCCAGTAAATATTTTGGAAGCTAAGGATTTAGAAATGAAACTTGCCAATAGTATTGGTGCAACTTTAAAAAATGAATTAGGCGTGCATAATTCCTCTTTTGGAGCTGGAGTTGGACAACCGGTAATTCGTGGTCAAACAGGTTCACGAGTTAAGGTTTTGCAAAATGGTTTAGGTAGTTTAGATCTTTCTAATTTAAGTCCAGATCATGCTAATAGTACTGAGGTTTTATTAGCTAGAAGAATTGAAGTTTTAAGAGGACCTGCAAGCTTATTGTATGGTAGTGGTGCGATTGGAGGAATTGTAAATATATTGGATAATAGAATTCCAGAAACTTTAGCAGAGCGACCATTTTCAGCTAGGTTGGAGCAGCGTTTTGATTCAGTAGCAGACGCAACTAGTACAGTTTTAAGTTATGATGCTCACAAGAGTAAATTTGCTTGGCATTTAGATGGTTTTTATCGTCAACGGGATAATACCAGTATTGCTGGGAATGCTATTAATGAAAAATATGTTAGTACGGATAATAATAGTCATGGTGTAATTAATAATAGTGATGCTGATAGTTGGAGTGGCACTGCAGGAGCATCATGGATAGATACTTGGGGTTTCGTTGGATTTGCGGTTAATTATTTAGACAATAATTATGGAGTCCCACCTGTGAATGAACAGGTAAGGATTGATTTGCAGCAAGTACGTTATGATTTGCGAGCTGAAATTAAGCAACCAATTGCTGGTGTAAGAAGTTTAAAATTACGTTTGGGAGTGAATGATTATCAGCATAATGAACTTGAAGAAGATGGAGCTGTAGGTACAGAATTTTTAAATGATGCTGTTGAAGGACGAGTGGAATTATTGCATGATGCTATAGGTTGGGTAGATCAAGGTATAGTTGGATTGCAAATAGAATCTAAACAGTTTTCAGCTATTGGTGAAGAAGCTTTAGTGCCACCTACTGATATTCAATCTTATGGAATTTTTGCAGTAGAAAACATTTTTTTAGATTCTTGGAGTTATGAATTTGGTTTACGCATTGAGCATCAAAGTATAGATGCTCAAGGATTTAAAAGCATTCAGCACACGCCAATTAGTGCGTCTGCGGCTGTATTATGGGATTTTAATTCAGAAAATTTGTTTAGTCTAAGTTTTGGTTATGCTCAACGCGCTCCAGATGTACAAGAATTATTGTCTCATGGCGTACATTTTGCTACTGGTAGTTATGAACAAGGACAATCAGATTTAGGTTTGGAAACTACTTATAATTTGGAATTTAATTTGGTGAGTAATTATCAATGGGGACGTGCAGAGGTAAATTTATTTCACAGTTGGAATAAAGATTATATTCATCAAAAACATACGGGGCAATTGTATAATTTGTCGCAAGAATTAATGGTGAATAATTGTGCGGTAAATGTAAGTTGTGTGCCAGTATTGGAAACCGCGCAAACTGATGCACGCTTTTATGGTTTTGAAGCTAAATTGTTGTTACCTGTGTGGGAAGTTGAATCTAATAGCTTAGATGTAACTATATTTACTGATTATGTGCGTGGTAAATTTAATACTACATCTAATGTGCCACGCCTTCCACCACTACGTTATGGAATGCAATTAGATTATTCTTATCAGCAAGATTTTGCGGCTAATTTACG
This sequence comes from Methylococcaceae bacterium, assembly GCA_030627285.1. Lineage (GTDB taxonomy): Bacteria > Pseudomonadota > Gammaproteobacteria > Methylococcales > Methylomonadaceae > WTBX01. The sequence continues at coordinate 37,926 of DAOUSJ010000006.1, forward strand.
CTTTACGCGAGTTGAAAATCAATCTCATGTGGGCAATAACGACACGCCTACTGAAGGTTATATGTTATTAGATGCTGGCATAAATTATCAGTTGGATTTAGATAACGTTAGTGAAGCTTTTCTATTTGTTAAGGGCAATAATTTATTCAATGAAAATTATCGTAATGCTAGTTCGTATTTAAGGAATTTTGCACCAGAAGCAGGACGTGGAGCAGAAGTAGGTCTTAGAATAAGTTTTTAAAAACTATTAACTTAAAAGGACATATGTCAAAAATATTAGTTGCGCAACACAATCATAAAAGTTGCATTAAGCAAGCATTAAATTCAGCTGAAACAATTTGTAAACAAAAAAAATTGCGGTTAACTCCAATTCGCAAACGAATTTTTGAATTAATTTGGTCAAATCATAAAGCTGTAGGAGCTTATGATTTGTTGGAAAGCCTACATTTAGAAGATCCAAAGGCTAAACCAGTGACTATTTATCGGGCGTTAGATTTTTTATTGGCTGCTGGTTTGATTCATAAAATTAAATCATTAAATGCTTTTATTGGTTGTTTACGACCAGAAATATCTCACAATGCAATGTTATTAATTTGTAATGTTTGTCAGCAAACTGATGAAGTAGAAGCGCAGAATATTTACCAAAATATTTGTCAAATTGCGGAAAATAATGCATTTCTACCTCAGAATATTAGCCTTGAATTACATGGAGTATGTAATAGTTGTCATCAAATTCAAGAGATAGATTTAAATAATTTAAGTTGAGGTTGGTATAATCTACCAACGCAAGTTAGCGGTGTGTACTGGTGCATCCCATAATGCCAATAATTCATCATCCATAATAGTTATTGTGATTGAACAGCCAGCCATATCTAGGGAAGTAGTGTAGTTGCCAACTAAGGAGCGGACAATTTTTACACCCCGTTGTTGCCAAGCTCGTTCTGCTAATTCATAGATTAAATATAATTCTATTAATGGCGTAGCTCCAAAACCATTAATATGTAATAAAACTGTTTGTCCAGCTTGAGGTTGCAAGGCTATGGAAATAGCTTCAGTTAGTTGGGAGACAATTCTAGTCGCAGATTTAAAAGCTTGGGTGGAACGCCCGCGTTCTCCATGAATTCCAACTCCAAATTCAAGTTCATCGTCATCTAAATCAAATGTTGGTTTGCCTAAAGCTGGTACGGTGCAACTATTTAAGGCTATTCCAATAGATGCGGTATTTTGAGTAACTTTAGCAGCTAAACTTACACATTCAGCTAAATCAGCACCGTTTTCAGTGGCAGCCCCGAGAATTTTTTCGACAATTAAAGTGCCTGCAACTCCACGTCTACCAGTGTAATGATTTTTAGGCAAAGCAATATCGTCACTGACTAAAATTGTGGCAACTTCACATTCCAACATTTCGGCGGCAATTTCAAAATTCATCACATCGCCAGCATAGTTTTTGACAATAAATAATGCGCCTTGATCGCCTACAACTGCATTGGTGGCAGCTAAAATTTGATCTGGAGTTGGTGAAGTAAAAATCTCCCCAGGACATGCTGCATCTAACATCCCAAGCCCAATTAAACCAGTATGTAAAGGTTCATGTCCAGAACCACCGCCAGAAATTAATGCGACTTTATTGGCAGTTTTTGGGTTTTTTCTAGTTAGGTATAAAGGTGCGGAGTTTAATTGCACAATATCAGCGTGAGCTTTTGCAAAACCAGCCAAACTATCAATTAATAAAGTATCTACAGTATCAATAAATTTTTTCATTGTTATTAATCCATGCTTGCATTTAATTCAGTTAAAGCTGTAGTTACGGCTTGTAAATCATCCATAATCCAAGTGGGAGCATAATCAAGTGTGGCTAACTCTGCTATTGTGGAAATGCCAGTTAAGACCATTAAACTACGCATATTAGCATTTACCGCGCCTAAAATATCGGTATTTAACCGATCTCCAATCGCAATAGTTTCATCTGCTTTAGTGCCTAATAATGCGATTGCTTGTTGATACATAATAGGTTCAGGTTTACCAATACAAGTGGGTTTAACTTCGGTGGCAGCTTCAAGCGCGGCTAAAATTGCGCCATTGCCATGCGTAATTCCAAGTTCTGTAGGTAAAGTTACATCACCATTAGTGCCAATAAATTTTGCGCCAGCACGGATGTTTAAAGTTGCGGTGGCTAATTTGTTCCAAGATAAAGTTTTATCCAAACCACAAACTACAATATCTGCACCTGCATTAGGATTATTGGCAGTTTTAACATCTTCCAAATCAGTGAGTGTGAAACCTAATTCAGTTAAAGGTTCGATAGCTCCATCTTCGCCAATTACAAATACTTTAGTGCTAGCAGGTGGATAATGTTTGGCTAAATATAAAGCAGTTGCCATACTAGAAGTTAAAATTTCTGCTTTGCTTACTGTAACGCCCATTTGTGCAAGTTTGGTTACATATTGGCTTTGTGTGAGACGGGCATTATTGGTGGCTAAAATAAATGGTAGTTTTAGTTTGCGTAATAATGCAAAAAATTCCACCAAACCTGCAATTGCTTGATTTCCTTGCCATAAAACTCCATCCATATCAATAATTAAGGCGTTAATATTCTTAAAAGCTTGCATAAATTTCTCGTGTTAAATTAAAGGTGTTACCAAGTAGTATATGGCTGTTGACACAGTTGATTGTTATAATAACGTATATCGCCAGTAACCTCTAAGCCTAACCAACTTGGCTGCAAAAATTTTTCATTTACATGTGATAATTCAATTTCTGCAACGATTAAACCAGCATTTTCACCCCAAAATTCATCTATTTCCCATATATGTTGTTGTATATTGACAAAATGGCGAGTTTTTTCAATCAATGGTGGTTGGCATAAATTAGTAATTATTTCACTAGCATCAGTTATTGGGATTGGATATTCATACTCATCTCGTTGAGTGCCGATGGTGGCGGATTTCAAATTTAACCAAGCTTTATCAGCGGCTAAACGTACTCTAATTGAAGTTAAGCTATTGCTACTTAAATAACCTTGTTGATAGTTTTCCGAGTGAGTGACTAAAGCCCGCCAAGAATCATTTGCGAGTAAAAACTTATGTTCTATTTCTATTGCCATATTTTATAATTTGATGTGAATTGCTAAAGCATATATTCTAAGTTAGCATACTGTGGTGTGTAAAAAAATGTAATTAAACCAATCCTATAATAATTAATTTTTCTAAAAAACTGCGGATATTGCTGTTGATGTTATTAAAATTAACATTTAGCGCGAGATTAAATCTATTTTTAACATTCAATCTAATAAAAAAAACTATGAATATAACTAATACTTTAACCAAATTTATGCTAGCTTTAAGCTTGCTGTATCCAATCCTAGTTCAAGCTGAAATTCTAGCATTGGTAAATTATGAATCTAAACCTGAACAAACTCCAAGAAAAGAAGGTTTAGCGATTATTGATATAGATCTTGATTCTGAAGCGTTTGGAAAAATTGTAACGGACATTCCATTACCGCCAGATTTAGTTGCACACCATGTTTTTTATAATAAAGATGTCACTAAAGCCTATATAACTGCCTTGGGAAGCAATCCGTTGCAAGTTATGGATATTACCAAAGAGCCTTACAAGCTAGAGACAATTTCAATTCCTGAATGCCAAGTTGCCGAAGACATGGTGTTTTCAGCTGACAAAAAGCGATGGTATCTAACCTGTATGGGTTCTAATAATGTAATTATGGGCGACGCACAAACAGATACACAAATTAAAGTTATTTCCGCACCAAAAACAAAATCTAGCAAAAAATTTATTAGCCGCCCACATGGGATTGGTTTAAACGATAAAATTAATCGGATTGTAATTGCAAATACTGTCAATCCTGCGGACTTAAGCGATGCTGAAGATACAGTAACCGTCATTAAAGCGCGTAGTGGCAAAGTTTTATCAACACATAGAATGTCCAAAGAAACTGCACCTACAAGTGTTGCGCCTGTCGAAGCAGTGTTTTTGCCTAAATCAAATCCTGTAAGGCTTTACATTAATAATATGTTTGGCAATACTTTATGGACAGGAGTTTGGAATAGCATGAGTCAAAATTTTAAATTTTCACAAATTTTTGATTTTAATCCGTTAAAACAAGCTGTGCCGTTGGAGGTTTATTTCAATCATAATCTTGACCAAATGTATATTACTACCGCAAGTCCAGGTTATTTGAATATTTTTGATATTCAAAACCCTGCGAAACCAAAATTATTAAAAGCAATTCCTACTGCCGAAGGCTCACATCATGTTGTATTTTCACCTGATGAACGCTATGCCTTTGTGCAAAATAGCTTGTTAAATTTGCCTAATATGAGCGATGGTTCAATTACAGTGGTTGATTTGCATAAAGCTACTGTTAAAACTACGATTGATACGTTTAAAAATCAAGGTTTAAACCCAAATAGCATTGTTATGATGCCGAAATGGCATCACGATAACGCACATTAAAAAATACTGATTAGATAACTTAAGTTTGCTATATTTGGCAAGCTTTTGGTATCTTAATTTTTTTCTTAGCCGAATGTGTGACCGGATGCTTTTTAAACCACCATGACAAAGTTGCATTACAACCATCACCTGCTGATATTGGTGCTTGTTTTATGCATTCAGGACTTGATTTAGGACACCGCAAACGCACATGAAAATGTTCATCATGATAATACCAAGGGCGAATTTTTTGTAGCCATTGTCGATTTCCAGTAACTGTTGTGCATAAATCCTGCTTAATATGAGGATTAACAAAAATTCTATCTACTTCTGGCATATTCGCTGCTAGTTCCAATAACTTTCGATGTTTATTTGTCCACATCGCATTTAAGCCTTTTCCATTTGGATTTAACATAGATGGTTGTTTGATATTACTGCGTTGTTTGTTTGCATTTGCATAACTTTTAGGATTCAAATTAAACCAAATATCAGCATCTAAACCAGATTGATGACTGCGATGCCCAAAAGGTAACGCGCCACCTCTATTTTGCCCTAAATCACCAATTTGTAAAATTCCAAGTTGCTGTTGTTGTGCTTGTTTTGCTAGTTCTTGTAATGTTTGAATTAGCACTGGATGACCATAATAACGTTGCCGCTCTAAGTGAACCAATAAATAACCATTTCCTTGCAAAGGCAAGGCTTTTGCACCAAAAATACAACCATTATTAGTTTTACCAATAACATAGGCTTCGGAGTTATTCGGCGGGCTAAATTGTGTCTCATTTACTGCGCTTACAGCATAATTTGCCTGAAAAAACATCAGTATCAAAAATAATGCTTTCAAAATAAAATTCACTTTGCAACCTCTTTAAATTTCTGAATTAAACAATTTCTTATACACCTAATTTACTAATTATGAAACTAAATGTCTCAGCCCCACAAGCGTGGGGAACAC
>DAOUSJ010000003.1 GCA_030627285.1 Methylococcaceae bacterium
AAATTTTCATTAAAATATATTAATGGTATTTGCGCCCGCTCCCAAGGTGGAATCTTAGCTTCTTGGAATAATTTTTTTAAACTATGCTGACCTTTACGACCAGATAATAAAATTTTTTCTCCACCAACTCGTTTCCGTACTGTAACCTGAGAATTATGCCACTGAGTTGCAATTATTCCTGTAACACTGGGAACATAAGTTAAATAACTATTGGTGGTTAATTGGAATATATTAGTTGCTGGATTCCAATCAACACATGCAGCCAAATCCAAGAATTTTTTAGTGGCTAAACAATATAATTTATTTTGATAACGCCGCAATACATGTGCTGATAATTGTAATTGTGGATTAGCTTGTGGCTGGGCATTAATCACTTCAGTAAATAATTTATGCAAACAAACAGTGCTTGGCATTTTTAATTGCTGCTGTGAAAACCAATATCTGATTACTAAAACTTGTTGCTCTGGTTTAAATAATTTTAATTTGGAAATACACACCGTGTTATCACTAGCATTCCAAACTGTAGCAAACAATTCTGCACTTACAGCAGTCAAAATTGTCTGAGCAGTTGCACAATGATGCGCAGAGCGTGCCACAGTTTTATCCACAGCCTGCCAACGTTGTTTTATTATTGGAATAACTTGTTTACGTAAAAAATTACGGTCAAAATCCAGCCAATTATTACTCGGATCTTCTACCCAAATTAATTGTTGTTGTTGCGCATATACTTTAATTTCAGCTTGCGAAATCTGCAACCAAGGTCTTAACATCAAACCCTTACCAAATTGGATTGAACTTGGCATTGCAGCTAAACCTTGCACACCTGCGCCGCGAAATAATTGTAATAACACCGTCTCTAATTGGTCTTCACGATGTTGTGCCACTAATAAAACTTCATTCACATGCAATAATGGTTTCAAAGCTGCATAACGTGCATCTCTAGCCGCAGCTTCAGGACTCACACCAGTTGCTGCCTGTGCATTGACAGATAATGCTAAAAATTTAACCTGTAATAACTCTGCTTGTTGTTGACAATGTTGACCCCAAGTTTTAGCCTGCGCTTGTAATCCATGATCCACATACACAGCAGTTAATTTCATTCGCCATGATTTTTTAGCTGCACAAACATGTAACAAACTATGTGAATCCAGACCACCGCTATAAGCTAAATAAATTTTTGGGGCTGCATCTAAAATTGCCTTACATTCTGGAGAAATAAACATCTGCTTAAATGCCACTAACCTTGTTTAAAACTATGAATTTGACGACGTTGTTTTTTATTGGGACGTTTATCAGTTTGTAGAAAACCAGCTTGATATTCTAATTTTTGTTGTTGCTGCTGCTGTTCACGTAATTTCTTACTATTTTCAGTTTCCAGATATAACAATACCGCTTCTATTGCAGGTCTACGCTGATGATTTAAAGCCAACACATCAATTTCCCAGCTAAGCTGATCCTTACGAATTACTAATTTCATCGCCACTTTAATTAACTTACTAGGTTTACAACGTTGTCCATTGACATGTACTTTGCCACCAGAAACTGCATCAGCAGCTAATTTACGAGTTTTAAAAAACCGTGCCGCCCACAGCCATTTATCAAGTCTTAAAGTATCTAATTCTGGCATAACATCATCCCGTTAAATAAAGATTAAAGTAAGGCATCAATTTACCTGCAATTTTTAACGCTTATATTTTAAGCTGTTAACAACTCTTAAGGTAGAATACCGAACTTCGATTAATTATAAACGATGCCAATGGAGTGTAGCGTATGAATCTTGAAAAAGTCATCTTTGGGTTTTTTGTTGTCTTAGCTTTGACGTTAAATTTCGGTTTTTTTTTAGGTGAAATGGATAATCCAGCGCATCATAATGTTTTTGAATTATTTGCGGTAATTTTAGTAAATTTTATTGCCACTGGCTTAAAATTAGGTGATAGATCCCAAATTGGTGCCGTGTTATTGGCTACTAGCTTGGTAGCAGATTTACAATTGATTGCCGCAATTATGTATTGGACTTATGCTGTACATATTATTCAAATGGGCTTAACCCCAGCAGTAACTTCCAGCATTGTATCCTTATCTGGCGGTGCTTTATTAGCTAATATTGTATCTACAATTATCTTGGTTACTGAAACTTTAATGTCACGTTTATAATAGGTATAATATGTCTGGAGCAGTAGATTTAGGGCGCGTTACCTTTATTGTGATGCGCGAAATGCGATGGCCATTAATCATGATTATCTGCGTATATGCAGTTTCAATTTTAGGCATGGTATTTACCCCAGGAATTCCCGATGTAATCACAGGTAAACCGCAACATATGAGTATTTTTCATGCGTTTTATTTTATGACTTACACCGCTACTACCACAGGTTTTGGCGAAATTCCGCTAGAATTTAGTAATGCGCAACGCTTATGGGCAATGGTATGTTTATATATAAGCGTAATTGCGTGGTTATATGCAGTTGGAGCAATTATTCATTTACTCCAAAACCCATTTTTTATTCGTGCCTTATCAGAATGGCAATTTTCTCGCCGAGTACGCCACATTCACAGTCCATTTTTTATTATTTGCGGTTTTGGCGATACTGGCAGCGTATTAGCACGCAACCTTAGTGATTACGGCTTGCCCTGTTCAGTCATTGATATTAATGAAGAAAGAATTAAAGCCTTGCAATTGCGTAATTATAATGTCGCCATGCCTGGTTTATGTGGTGATGCCAGCGTGCCTAAACATTTAATTGATGCTGGTTTAATGTTACCAAATTGTAAAAAAATTATTGCAATTACTAGTAATGAAGAAGTAAATTTAAAAATTTCAGCTCTAGCAAGAATATTAAACCCAAATATTTGTATTATTACTATGTCCAAAGTTGAAGTATTTGAAGATACCTTAGCAACATTAGGTGGTGAAGTTCACATTGTCGATCCCTTTAAAACCTTTGCTAAAGTTTTAAGTGCTGCCATGCATCATCCTGGTTTTTCTACATTAAACAAATGGTTAGTGCGTGAAAAAGGCGCAACTTTAGATTATTATGTACACCCACCCATGGGTAAATGGATTATTTGTGGTTATGGGCGCATGGGTTATGAAGTTAATAGAGTTTTTGCAAAATATGGTATTGAAACTGCAATCATAGACCCTAATACAAACAATAAATCTGGAGTCGATAATTATATTATTGGTAGAGCTACCGCTAAAACTTTAGTGACCGCAAAAATAGATGATGCTATTGGTATTTTGGCAGGTACTAATGATGATGGACATAATTTAGGCATTCTATTGAATTCTAGACACTTTAACCCAAATATTTTCACTATTCTGCGCCAAAATCATCACCAAAATGAAATGGCATTTATATCTTCAAATGCAGATATGATTATGCAACCAACTTTGGTAACTGCACGCCGAATTCTATTTTTATTAATTGCACCTTTATTAAAAGTATTTTTTCATTATTTAATGGAGGATAAACCTGAACGCATGCAAGAAATGGAAGCAGTTATTATTAATTTAAAACAAACTATAGGCACAAAAAAACCCCATTTAATTACTATTCATTTTAAACCAGAAAATAGTAAAGCTGTCATTGATGCTTTGAATGCAGGTAAAGATGTTACTTTAGGTGATTTAATGCGCGACCCAGATAATCGAAATCGCAACTTAGAATTAGTGTTTTTTGTAGTAAAATCAGGTGATAAAGTAATAGTGTTACCACCCAATGATTACAAAATTAAACCGCACGATCAATTATTATTCTGCGGCACTGCATCAGCACAACGTTTATTCAATGCAACTATTAACAGCGAATATAAACTATTTTATATCCAAAATGGAGTGTTCATGCCTAGAAGTTGGATTGCACAATGGCTAGTAAAAAAAACCAACCGCATTGGGGTTTAAGTAGATAAATGCTTAGACAATACTTTTGGTAATGAAAATACTACTTTTTCTTCTATGCCTGGATGTTCAACGGCTTTTTTTCCACCCCATGCTTCTAATTGAGAAATCACATCTTGCACCAAAATTTCAGGCGCAGATGCACCTGCGGTAACTCCAATGGTCTCTATATTTTCAAACCATTGTTGCTGCAAATCATGATGAGTATCAATTAAATACGCAGGTTTACCTAATTGTTCAGCAATTTCACGCAAACGATTAGAATTAGAACTATTCGGTGAACCTACTACTAAAATAATATCTGAAATTTCCGATAAATCATGCACCGCATCTTGTCGATTTTGGGTAGCATAACAAATATCATCTTTCTTCTGTTCTTGAATTTCAGGAAATTTAACATGCAAAGCATCTACCATAATTTTAGTATCAGTCATGGATAGAGTAGTTTGAGTAACATAAGCCAAATTTTTTGGATTCTGCACCATTAATTTATGTACATCATTTGGATTTTCCACTAAATAAATATCACCATGAGTAGTAGATTTTTCATACTGCCCCATAGTGCCTTCAACTTCTGGATGTCCCGCATGTCCAATTAAAATTACTTCTCGATTAGCTTCTGCATGTTTAGCTACTTGAATATGCACTTTCGTCACCAAAGGACAAGTAGCATCAAATACAGTTAACTTACGTTCGACTGCTTCTTTTTGTACCTGTTTTGAAACTCCATGCGCACTAAAAATCAAATATGATTCTAAAGGTACATCAGTTAAATCTTCAATGAAAATTGCCCCTTTAGCGCGTAATTCTTCAACTACAGTGCGATTATGAACTACCTCATGGCGCACATAAATAGGCGCACCAAACGCATCTAACGCTTGATTCACAATTTCAATGGCACGATCAACACCAGCACAAAATCCACGTGGATTAGCGAGTATAATTTGCATAATTTGGCTTTTTAAAAACTTAGAATCTTTTTATTTTAACTTAAACTAAACCTTTAACAAGTTTAAATATTCAGCTTCAGAAATAATTGTTACGCCTTTAGTAGTTGCAGCTTGCAATTTTTTAGCACCAACATTATTACCAATTACTAAATAATCGGTATTACCTGAAACTGCAGTAGCTACTTTTGCCCCTAAAGCTCGAGCCTGTTGTTGCATTTCAGCCCGAGTTCCTTGTTGCATAGCTCCTGTAAACACTAAAGTTTTACCAGCTAAATTATGTTCTGACTGTGATGCAGTAATGGTTGGAGTTATTTGCAGCTTAAAACCTAAAGCATAAATTTTATCAAACACAGGTTTAATCAATCTCAAACCTTGAATTATCGCTGTAGCACTAGTATTAGCAAAACCATCAATAGCAACAATTTCAGTTACTTTTAAAGCAAATACAGTTTCTAAAGCATGATGACTTAAAAGCTTTTCACAATTTCCCTGCCCTAATCTAATCACCCCAAAAGCAGCTAAAAAACGCCAATCGGCAATTATTTCAGTCCGACTACGAGTTAATTCAGCAATTAAATTTTCGGCTTGCTTAGCTCCAAAACCGAATTCAATTAATTCTATTTGTGTAAGTGCATAAATAGTAGCTAAATCACGCACATTGTGAGCATATAATTTAGCAATTGTCGCTGCCCCAAAACCATCATTATTAGCTAAAACTCTAAAAAAATACTCTATACTTTGGCTAATTTGCGCTGGACATGCTAACGTATTTGGACATTTTAAAAAATCTCCTTCCCAATATAATTCATCTTCACAACTAGGACAATTAGTTGGAATTTCTGCTGTTACTGAAGTTAATACTTGTTCTATTTTAGGAATCACCTCACCACTGCGAGCCAACAAAATTTCTGCGCCAGCACCAATTCCTTGCTCCAATACCATCTTATAATGATGCGCAGTCGCTCGTTGCAATAAAGCCCCACTTAAACGCACTGGTTCTAATTCAGCCACTGGAGTTACACGCCCTGAACGTGAAGTTTGTGGAGTTACAGCCAAAATTTTCACTACCGCAGTCGCTAAATTTTCTTTGTAAGCAATTTGCCAGCGATGATGATGGCGCGTAGCTCCCATGTGTTGCTTAATCGTAGGCTCAGTAACTTCTAACACCACGCCATCAACATCATAATCAATTTTATGCCAAATTTGTTGAATAATAGCTTCAAAATCAGCTAACAATTCCGTAGCATTACCACACCAATTAGGCAATAATGCAAACGGAAAAAACACTGCTGCACCTGTAGTTATTGCTTGTTTAGCTTCCAAACTCAGAGTTTTTTCTTTAATTACACTAGCTTGAAAATTACGACTATTATCAAATACACTGGCTAAATGTTGTTTAAAATAGCTCTTGCTAACTACAATTTCCCCTGCGCCTAAACCACGTTCACCACCAGTTGCAACTTGTAAACCACGTTTAAATACGCGACTAATATCTGTACCTTTATTCCCATCACCACGAGTATACAAAATGTGTCCATCATCAAATGCAGCATAACCATCTAGTTTTGGAGTAACCTTAAAAGTCAATTTATTAAAGTTGATATTTAAATTATGTGCGGCTTTTTTAATTCGTTGCAACCAACGTTCTATTTCAACATATGTATAGACTTTTTCAGTAGACAACATTATTTCAGGCAAGGCAATAGTTTTTCCAGTTACACCAGCTTCTGGTTCTAACCTAGAAATTAATGGATTATTAGGATCACGTTTAATTAACTCTGCCATCAACACAAAATCATATTCAGCATCAGTAATTATGGCATTACCAGCCCGATAAGATTCATTTGCAAGTTGTAAATATGCACTTAATTTAGTAATGCTTAATTGCGTGATTAATTCAGGTTGTTGAATTATTTCAGCTAATTTTTGTGATAAGTTTAATTGGTTATCTATAGACATAAAAATTTTGGATATTTTATTATTTCGCTAGGTTATTCAGAACATTCATTAGAAACCCATTGTATAAATTCTTTAAATATTCTGCCCTGTTTTCTCTAAATTTTCTTCAATTCCATGTTTTTTCAAAATAGCAGCATAACTACCATCTTTTTGCATAGCTTTAATTGCAACATCAAAATCGGCTTGAACTTGTTGATAATTTTTTAATTTTTTAGAAAAAACCACAAAGATTTTATCTTCTTTAAACACGGTCGAAAGAGCAACTATTTCATGTATTTGCTTAGGAAATTCTTTTCTTAAATAAAATAAGACGGAAATTTTTGTTTCTATAAAAACATCAATGCGATTACTTAATAATTTTTTAATATTTTGTTCAATAGTAGCAACAGGTTGTATATCAAAACAATTAAAAACTTTTAATTCTTCTATATAAGGAGAACCCGCAAAAACACCTATTCTTGCAGGACATAAATCTTCTATTTTTTGGTAATTTAATTGAGAATTTTTATGAACAAAAAATTGTCCTGGTGTTTTCCATGAATACTCAGGATAAGAAAAATAATTAGCTCTATCTTCAGTATAAGATGCACCAATTAAAGCATCGTACAAACCATTTTTAGTTAATGTTACCGCTCTTTTCCATGGTAAAAATTGAAGCATTGTTTGATAACCAGCTTTTTGTAAAGCGATGATTACAATTTCAGATAAAAAACCTCCTTCAAGTAATGATTCACTATTATAAGGCGACCATTCAGCTGTTGAAATTTTTATTAATTGTTTTTCTGCAATCACAGGCGTAACACCAGTTAAACCAAGCAAAGTAATTAAAAAAATTGAATAATATTTATATATCTTTAACATTTATATAATTAAATTAATCTCCAAAGTTATTTTATATACATTAATAATGCTTTATACAATTTTTCAACCTCAATAGGTTTATTAACATATTCATTCATTCCAACTAATTTTATTTTTTCAATATCTTCTTTCATAGAGTTAGCAGTCAAAGCTATAATAGGAATATTTTGATTCATATCCCTTATAATCTTGGTTGCCTCATAACCATTCATAATTGGCATTTGTATATCCATTAAAACTAAATCATATTTTTTAACCGTAAACTGATTAATAGCCTCTTGCCCATTATTAGCAATATCTATATTAAAACTTGTCTCTTCAAGTAATCCTAGAATAATTTCCTGATTAATTTTATCATCTTCTACAAGAAGAACGTTACCAATAAGTATATTTTTTATCTCTTCTTTATCATTAATTATAACTGTTTTTTGAATTTCTGGTTGATTTCCATGTTTTTCAAGAAGTTCTATTTCAAAAATAAATGCACTACCTTTTTTTTCTTCTGATTCAATCCATATTTTACCATTCATTAATTCAACTAACTGCTTGCAAATCGTTAACCCTAATCCTGTGCCACCATATTTTCGCGTTATACTATCATCTGCTTGAGTAAATGACTGAAATAATTTTGATTGCTGCTCAAGGCTTAAACCAATCCCTGTATCTCTAACTTCAAACATAACTCTATTTTGAAATTCAGTATTTTTTACCTGCTTAATATAAATCCCTACTTCACCTGATAATGTAAATTTAACCGCATTACTAATTAAATTTGTTAAAATCTGTGAAATTCTTAGACTGTCACCATAAAAATTCTTTCCCAGACTTTCATCATAATAAACAATAAGCTTAAGATTTTTTTCATTAGCTTTAAAACTAATTAAATCAACAACATTATTAATGGTTTCAGACAAATCAAATTCTCTTTTTTCTATACTTAATTTACCCGCTTCAATTTTGGAAAAATCTAAAATATCATTAATTATTCCTAATAAAGATTTTGCAGAATAATCTATTTTTTGAATATAGTTTTTTTGTTTATCATTCAATGATGTTTGAAGAACTAAATAACTCATCCCAATAATACCATTCATAGGTGTTCTAATTTCATGACTCATACTAGCCAAAAAGATTGATTTAGATTGGGTTGCATCTTCTGCTTTTTGTTGAGATTTTTTTAATGCAAGCGTTCGTTCTTGAACTTTATTTTCTAAATTTTCAGAAAACTTGTAAAGCATGGCATGCGATTTAAACAATCTTTCTAACATATCATTAAAAGATGTTTCTAATTCTTTTAATTCATTTTTTTCATTTGAATGAAAGTTTATTTTATGCTGATTTAAATCATCTAAATTTAATGTTTTTATTTCAGAAATAAAGGACTTTAATGGTGAAGTTAATATTTTTTTAACAACCCATAATATTAACAACCAAAGTGCAATTGTCTTAATAATCGCGCTTATAATTAAAAACATGAATCTAAATGTTAATTTTTTTAGTACTATTCCAGAACTTGAATATAAAGTAACAACACCAATATTAATTTTATTATTTGTTTCATGATGGTATATTTTGAATTCATACATTAATAATCTATCATTAATAATTTGTTGTTTTTGATTTTGGAACGACTCACCTTTTTCAATCAAAATATTTTGATGCTCATCTTTTATAACAATACCAACAATAGGTGGAAGTATCATAATGCCAGTTGCATTACGTTTTAATTGTTCATTATTAAAATTCCAAACAGAATCTTCAATTGTTAAAGCAAATGATTTTTCAATCAAGATTAATTCATTAAAAACATTATTTTCTTCATAAAAATATTCAGAAACCATATGAATTACAGTAACAATGATTGCAACAATAACATAATATGAAAAAACCATTTTAATTATCTTTCTACCAATAGAACTTTTCCATTTAACCATAATTTTTATAGGTAATTAATTGTTTTCTGTGATTATATTTAATAATTTATTCTGAGCAGAACTTAGGTTAAATCATGAGTTTTATAATAACTTTCCAAGCGTTCAACTTCATGTTTAGCACCAAAAATAACTGGCACCCGTTGATGAATATCTGTAGGTTGTAACTCCAACATTCTCTGTCTTCCAGTAGAACATAAACCACCTGCTTGTTCAATAATAAATGCAATCGGATTGGCTTCATATAATAAGCGTAAACGTCCTGCTTGGGCTGGATTACGTGCATCGGCTGGATACATAAACACTCCTCCACGAGTTAAAATACGATAGGTTTCGGCTACTAAAGAAGCTAGCCAACGCATATTAAAATCTTTTTCTCGCACTCCAGTAGTGCCTTGTAAACATTCAGTAATATATTGTTGCATAGCTGGATCCCAAAAACGTTGATTAGATAGATTAATCGCAAATTCTTGGGTGTCAGCAGCAATTTTCATTTGTGGATTAGTAAGTTTGAACTCACCAATATCAGGATCTAAAGTAAAACCATTTACTCCTTGTCCAGTGGTTAAAATCATCATGGTTGCAGGGCCATACAAGACAAATCCAGCACAAACTTGTTCCGTACCTGCACGTAAAAAATCTGTAGTTTGCAGGCTGGAATTTATTTCAGAACGCCGCAAAATTGAAAAAATAGTGCCTACAGTTAAATTCACATCAATATTCGATGAGCCATCTAAAGGATCAAACATGACTAGATATTTTCCTTGTGGATATTCCGCTGGAATCTGAATAATATCTTCAATTTCTTCTGAAACCATGCCAGCTAAATGTCCAGTCCAGTTGAGACTTTTTTGGATTATTTCATGGCTAATAATATCTAGTTTTTTTTGTACTTCGCCTTGCACATTTTCCGATTCAGAGCTTCCAAGCACGTCAGTTAAACCACCACGATTGACTAAATGTGCAATTTTTTTGCAAGCACTGGCAATATCATTGATTAATAAAGTAAAGTCACCGGATGCAGTATTAATTTTCCGTTGTTGCTCAATTAAAAATTGGGTTAAAGTTATCGAATTAGGCATGATTTTAAGAATTTAGAGTTAAAAATTAAACACTGTATTTTAGCTAGCAAGTAATGCTGCAATTTGAGTAAACACTTGCGTAAACATCGGTGCAGTTAAACGTTTGGTATTCATGTTGTATCTACTGGTGTGATATGAGTCGATCAAATAACGTCCCTCAGGTAATTTATGCACTACATTATGCCCAAATTTCATATGACTTAGAGTTAAATTATGAGCTTTCAAAACTGCATTATGGGCAATTCCACCTAAAGCTAAAATAACTGCTGGAGTTGGTAAGGTATTAATTTCGGCTTGTAAAAAATGATTACATTGCTGAATTTCAGCACCTGTTGGCTTGTTTTGCGGCGGTAAACATTTGACTGCATTAGTTATGCGCGCATTTGTAAGTTGTAAACCATCATCTATAGTAGTGGCAATTGCTTGATTACTGTACCCAAAATCATATAAAGCTTGATACAACAAGATACCAGCATAATCACCGGTAAAAGGTCTGCCAGTTGCATTAGCTCCATGCATTCCAGGGGCTAAACCAACAATTAATACTTGCGCATTTTTATCTCCAAATGGTGCTACTGGTAAGGCATAATAATTGGGATATTTGATTTTTACTTCGGATAAAAAATTTGCTAATCGTGAACAAGATTGGCAATTTGGATTAAAGCAGGTGTTCGTGGGCTTCATAACAGGTTAAAATAAGTCCATTCAAAAATACAATGTTCACAAACATAAGCTATTTTTAAACTGCTGTCTAGATTAATAAACCACAATCTGAAATTATACTTATGCAAGCGTCAATATCATCCTCAGAACCTGATTGGAGTCGGGAAATTCCACGACAATTTTGGGATCCTAGTAGAAAACTATTGGCGGCTATCCGCTGTTATCAAACTTATCAACATAAAAATTCGTTTATATATAAGGGTAAAGTTAAATTTGCTATCTTAAGGCATAGATTTTGGAGCATTATTACCGGTGCTGATATACCTTTGAATACAAATATTGGTGGGGGTTTATTAATTCCACATCCAAACGGCATTGTGATTCATCCACAAGCTGAAATAGGTGTGAATTGTTTGATTTTTCAACAAGTTACTATTGGTGCTAAAGCTGGCGGCATTCCTAAATTAGCTGGACATGTTGATATTGGTGCTGGAGCAAAAATTTTAGGCGCGATTCATTTAGGCGAACATGTGCAAATAGGTGCTAATTCTGTAGTGTTACAAAATATTCCAAAGCACAGTGTTGCTGTGGGTATTCCAGCAAAAATTATTCAGGCTCAATAAATGGCTGCTAACTTAATTTTTATTTGTGGTGCCTTGCGCTCTGGTACTTCTGTAACACATATTATGTTAAATCATCACCCACAAGTTAATAATCCAGGTGAATATGACTTTTTTTTTGATGCAATTGCCGCTAACAACATACCTCCAGAAATAAATTCTTATCACGAATATTTACACAATCACAGAATTTTTCAAGCCAAAAACTTAACTATTGACCCAAATTTAGACTATCAAAATCTATTAACTAGCTTTGTTAGCCAATTATCCAGTCAAAAACCTATTCTAAGTTTAAATATTTATAGAAATTTTCATGTTATTCCAGAATTTTTTCCACAAGCAAAATATATTCATTTAATTAGAGATCCAAGAGATGTTGCCAAATCTACTATTGGTATGGGTTGGACTGGAAATGTATATTTTGGAGTTAATCATTGGCTAGAAACAGAAAAAGCATGGCAAAAATTATTGCCTAAACTTGAACCTCACCAATACATAGAATTAAAATTTGAAGCTTTAATCGCTGATCCAGCATTAGAATTACATAAAATTTGCCAATTTTTAAATATTGCATTTACCTCAGATATGTTAAATTATGCTGACAATACCACTTATAAAAAACCAGATATTAAGCTTATTAATCAATGGCAACATAAATTATCTGACCGCGAAATAGAATTAGTTGAATTTAAAGCTTCCGAATACATATCTCAGTATGATTACAGTCTTTGTAATGCTGCTCCTAAAGCTCCTAACCAACTAGAACTTTATTATTTGTGGTTACAAAATAAATATTTTAGATTTAAATTTTCCAGTCAACGTTATGGTATAAGTTTATATTTTCTGCATAAAATTTCTGCTCGCTTAAATATTCATGCAATACAAACTTATACTAATAAAAAAATTCAAGCCATTGACACTAAACACCTTAAATAATGCCAAACTATAAACTTGCAATTGTTATCATAAACTATAAAACTCCAGACTTAGTAATTCAGTGCTTAGAAACTTTGTTACCACAATTAAATTCTGTTACCGATAAAGTAATATTAATAGATAATTATTCACAAGATAATTCTATTGAAACTCTACAAGCCTGGATTTCAAAACATGATCCACAGCAGCAGATTCAATTTATAGCTGCAACTAATAATAGTGGTTTTTCAGGCGGCAATAATTTAGGCATCCAAGCAGTAACAGCTGACTACTACCTATTATTAAATAGTGATACTTTGTTGCGACCAAATTCCATTTTGACTCTACTAGAAACTACTAAGCAATTTCCAGATGCAGGTTTAATCAGTCCGCGTCTGGAATGGCAAGATGGAATAGCCCAAAAAAGTTGTTTTATATTTCACAGCCCTATTAGCGAGTTTATTCAAGCAGCGCGCACTGGGATCATCACAAAATTGTTTAAAAAATATGATGTTCCATTAACAGTTAGCAATCAAATTAGCCAGCCAAATTGGACTAGTTTTGCCTGTGTATTACTTAAAGGTGCAATGATTCAGCAAATTGGACTAATGGATGAAGGTTATTTTTTATATTATGAAGATGTAGATTATTGTCAGCAAGCGCAAAAATATGGCTGGCAAATCGTACATAACCCTGCAGCACAAGTAATACATTTACAAGGTGGCAGTTCAACAATTAAAAATAACTTAAGTTTACAAAAACGAGTTCCAAAGTATTATTATGCATCCAGAAGCCGATATTTTTACAAACATTGCGGACATTTAGGTTTATTTTCTGCTAACATGTTATGGATGCTTGGGCGCAGTATTTCATGGTTACGTGAACAAATAGAACGCCGCCCAACCCATGTATGCGCGCAACAATGGCGTGATATTTGGACAAATTTTATTAACCCAACTAAAAATTGGCATGAATAATACTCCTGATTTTTTTATTATTGGCGCAATGAAAGCTGCTACCAGTACTGTTTACCAACAACTTAAACAACAAGAAGGTATCTTTTTTTGTGAGCCTAAAGAGCCAAATTTTTTTAGCAATGACAGCCAATTTAATTTAGGTTTAGACTGGTATCACAGCTTATTTAAACACGCACAAGCTACTGATTTAATTGGTGATGCTAGCACTCATTATAGTAAATTACCCACTTATCCAAATACAGTTGCACGATTAAAAGATAATATTGAATCACCGAAATTTATTTATATTATGCGTCATCCAGTGGACAGATTAATTTCGCATTATATTCATGAATGGTCGCAAAAAGTAATTAGTTGCGATCTAAATCAAGCTATTGAACTACATCCAGAATTAATTTCTTACAGTTGTTATGCACAACAATTACAACCTTATATAGAAGAATTTGGTACTAAAGCAATTTTGCCAGTGTTTTTTGAAAGTTTACGCACAAATTCACAAGCAGAATTAGAACGCATCTGTAATTTTATTGGCTACCAACATAAACCTGTTTGGTATACAGAAATGGCTTCACAAAATGTTTCTCAAACACGGATTCGCAAATTTCCTTTATATAATTTACTAATTGAATCTAAGTTTGCAACTCAACTACGACAAAATTTAATTCCAGTAACAGTACAAAACTTTGTTAAAAATCAGTTAACAATGAACAATAGTCCAGAATTTACACCAGCAAATTTACAGCAACTAACTCAACATTTTGATACCGATTTACATTTACTTGGACGGCAATTGGAAATTGAATTAAACTGTAAGAATTTTAATACGCTGGCAACTGAAGGAAATCTGCAATGGAAACTATAAATACTCTAGGCGCAGTAGTAATAGGTCGAAATGAAGGTGAACGCTTGCGCCGTTGTTTGCAATCTTTAATTACAGAAATCAAACATATTGTATATGTAGATTCAGGTTCTACAGATAATAGTGTTGCAATTGCAAATGAACTTGGAGTTGCAGTAGTTCCATTAGATTTAGCTACTCCGTTTACTGCTGCCAGAGCCAGAAACACTGGTTTTAAATTTTTAATCCAACAACAACCAGAATTAACTGCAATTCAATTCATTGATGGCGATTGTGAAATAAATTCTGACTGGATCTCAATAGCTAATACATATCTTGCTGAAAATCCACAAGTAGCTATAGTTTGTGGGCGTACACGGGAACGATTTCCAAATGCTTCAATCTACAATTTACTTTGTGATCTAGAATGGGACACGCCACTAGGTGAAACTAATGCCTGCGGAGGAGTTGCGTTAATTCTTGTGTCTGCATTTCAAGAAGTTAATGGTTATAATCCAACTTTAATTGCCGGTGAAGAACCAGAAATGTGTTTTCGCTTAAGACAAAAAAACTGGAAAATATGGCGTTTAGATGCAGAAATGACTTTGCATGATGCGGCTATGACAACTATTAAACAATGGTGGTCAAGAACTAAACGCTCTGGACATGCTTATACTGAAGGTTGTTTTTTACATGGTAAATCTGCAGAAAAATACAATCTCAAAGAAACTAAAAGCATAATTATTTTCGCTTTAATTTTGCCATTAATAATTATTATTAGTAGTGTAATTATAGACAGCATATTTTTTGCTATAACACTATTGTATATAATCCAAATAATTAGAATTATCAAATACAAAAATCTGGAAATAAAATCTTTATTAAAAGCCAGTTTATATGGATGTTTTGTAATTTTAGCTAAATTTCCACAATTTGTAGGTTTAATAAGCTTTTTGTGGCAAAAATTACTCGGCAAACAACATAAAATTATTGAATACAAATAGGAGTTAATGAATTATTTTAGTGAAACATTATTAGTTGCTGGCAAATTAATTATTACCTTTGATCCAGAAATTTACCAAATTGTATTTACTTCTTTAAAAATATCTTTAATTGCTACTGTATGCGCCAGCAGTTTAGGGGTATTACTTGGACTTTGGATTGCAATTCATGAATTCGTAGGCAAACGCTTCTTGCAACATTTGCTAAATACTCTCATGGCAATGCCAACTGTAATGATTGGCTTGATTTTTTATGGCTTACTTAGCAGACGCGGCTTATTTGGAAATCTAGGTTTATTGTATAGTGATAAAGCTATAATTATTGCAGAAATTAGCCTAATTTTACCTATTATTATCAATTTAACTCTAACTGCTGTACAAACGGCTGATAAACGTTTATTTATTACTTTAAAACTTTTAGGTGCAAAACCATATCAACAAATAACACCATTATTAAAAGAACTCAAATTAATGATTTTGGCTGCTATTATTACCGCTTTTGGACGTGCAATTGGCGAAGTTGGTGCAGCTATGATGTTAGGTGGAAATATTCAAGGTACAACTAGAACCATGACTACTGCAATTGCTTTAGAAACCAGCAAAGGCGAATTTGAACGCGGTTTAGCACTAGGTTTGTTATTACTCTTAATTGCATTCAGTATTAATTATGCATTACATATTTTAAAACCATTACATAAATAAAAACCTCTTTATTTAACCCAATCTTCTAAAGTTTTATATAACAATTTTGAATTAATTGGTTTAGGAATATGAATATTCATACCTGCATCAATAAATTTTTGTTTTTCTTCATCCATTGCATATGCTGTCATTGCAATAATGGGAATATCTTTAATCCGATCACGAATAATTTTAGTTGCCTCTATACCATCCATTTCAGGCATTTGAATATCCATTAAAATAGCATCATAATTTATTGCAGAATTAAATGCCATTTCCACTGCTTCTTTGCCATTATTAGCAATATTAACTTTAATTCCTACAAGTTTCAAAAATTCCGTAGCAATCATTTGATTTACAATATTATCTTCAACCAACAATATTAGTTTATCCTTTAATATATTTATTGAATTAGATTTTGAAGAATTAATTTTTTTAGGTTTAATCTCAATATTAGTTTGTTTTGATTGAACCCCCAATAATACCGTAAAAGTAAAGGTACTTCCAATACCAAAATCACTAGTTACAGAAATATCACCTCCCATAAGATTAGTGAGTTGTTTACAAATAGCTAAACCTAAACCAGTACCACCAAATTTTCTAGTAGTAGAAGTATCTGCTTGAGTAAAAGGCTTAAATAGTTTATTAAGTTGTTCTGGATTAATCCCTATGCCTGAATCTTGAACTTCAAATATTAATTCAATATTTTTATCTGTAAATTTATTTATTTGAATATTAACATTTATATAGCCTTGCTCAGTAAATTTAATTGCATTACTAATTAAATTAATCAAAACCTGTTTCAAGCGTAAAGCATCACCCATTAAAAATTGAGGTATTTCTGGATCTATAATACAACATAAAGTAATATTTTTTTCTGCAACACTATTCTCGCTAAGTTTAATTACAGTATCAATAACATCATTAAACAAATGGAAAGAATTATTTTCAATTTCTAACATTCCAGCTTCAATTTTAGAAAAATCTAAAATATCATTAATAATTCCAAGCAAATCAGTAGCAGAATTATTTATTTTACTTAAATAGCTATGTAACTTTTTATCAAAAGTGAAATTTAATGCTAATTCGCTTAAACCTAAAATTGCATTCATTGGAGTTCTAATTTCATGACTCATATTAGCCAAAAAATCACTTTTAATTTGATTAGCTTGATTGGCTTTATCTTTTTCAATAATTAATTCTTTTTCAATGTGTTTAAACTCTTGCATCATAGTATTAAAACCATCAAATAACATGCCATATTCATCATTGCGTTGCATTTCTTGTGCAAGATTATAATTTCTATTTGCTGGAACTTTTTTCATAATACTTAATAATTCATAAATAGGGTTAGAAAACATTTTTTGAAATGGATAGGCTATTAAAAATATAATGACTAAACTAACACTAATAGCAAGTGCTAATGAAGCCCCTAAATTTTCTAGCTTTTCTCTAAAACCATCAGTATTAGCAATGATATGTAAAATTCCAACTATTTCATCATCATTATTAATTGGAACTAATATGTCGAACTTTTCCCAAGAAAATACAAATTCATTATTTAATAAAATAACATCATAGTTCAATACTAAACTACTCGAATTAATAACTAATTTACTTTGTTTACTTAAACTAATCTCTTCATGAAAATATTGTGCAAACAGTTCATTATTTTGGTCATAAATTAAAGCTGCCATAATATGCGAATTAATATTTAATGCTGCTAACATTTTATTGGCTGTTTCTTCATCATTAAAAGAAATCGACGCTGCAATATTTATACTGCTTATTTCTGCTAATTGTTTAATATTGGCAATCTCATCTTCTTTAGCATTATCTATATTGGTGTAAAAAAGCACGCTACTCATAATAAAAAGTGCTATAATTGAAGTTAGACTCAGAATAAATACTAATTTAGCCCGAATTGATACATTAGAAATTTTTTTCATTAAACCCTCTAAAAACCATACTTTTCGGAATCAGTATAAATTATTTCAATAAAAAATAATAACTTTTCAAGCAGGCTTAAGGAGATATAAATTTAGTTATGTTAGTAATAAATTGTGCATAGACATCTGAGACCATTCAAAGTATTTTTATGCATTTGCACTTCAATGGGAATATTATTATCTATGTCTGTAAATGCTGTGGACAGAGAAGAACACAAAGCTATTTATTTGGGCAGATTATCTAATTATGTG
The DNA here is from genome assembly GCA_030627285.1 of Methylococcaceae bacterium. Taxonomy (GTDB): domain Bacteria; phylum Pseudomonadota; class Gammaproteobacteria; order Methylococcales; family Methylomonadaceae; genus WTBX01. The sequence goes on from DAOUSJ010000003.1 coordinate 18,581, forward strand.
GCTTGGCCAACTACTACTGAATCAAACAATCAAAATGAATTTTTCAATATATGTATGTTAGGTGTAGATACATTTAAAGGTTTTTTACAATCAACTTATGCTGAAAAATCAATTAAACATCAGCCAGTTAAAATTCATTATGTGGACAGCATAGAAAATATTCCTGAATGCCAATTATTATTCATAAGTTTATCAGAGAAAAAAATAATTACCGAAATTTTGGCTTATATTGGCAATAAACCTGTATTAACTGTTAGCGAAGTTCGAGGGTTTGCAGAAAATAACGGTATCATCCAGTTTTATATGCAAGCTCAAAAAGTTAGACTTAAGATAAATAATCAGGCAGCTTTGAATCATGGTTTAAAAATTAGTGCTAAATTATTAGCAATTGCCAAAGTTATTGAATAGGTAAATTAAATGCAAAAATCAGTATTATTTATTATACTTTTATCAACAGTTACGTTTTTAAACACTAAAGCTTTTGCTGTAGAAGAATTTTCTGAAGCCGATGATATGTCATTGGAAGATTTGTTAGAGATAGAAACTGATGTTAAAGCCAATATTGGCAGCCGTGGCAACTCAGTAGATTTATTAAAAACTAAAGTTCCTATTGACGTAGTTACTGCTGAACAAATTAATCACACTGGACATACTGAATTAAGCAAAGTTTTACAAAGATTTATTCCTGGATTCAATTTCCCTAGAGCTGCTACTAATAATGGTACTGACCATATTAGACCTTTCACCTTAAGAGGCATGGCACCAGATCAGGTTTTGGTGTTAGTAAATGGGAAACGCCAACATAGCAGTAGTGTATTACATGTTAATGGCTCTATAGGACGTGGATCTACGGGAGTGGATTTAAACGCTATTCCGTTGCATTCTATAGAAAGAGTAGAAGTTTTAAGAGACGGTGCCGCAGCCCAATATGGTTCAGATGCAATTGCTGGAATTATTAATATAATTTTAAAATCCGCTAGCGAAGGACATCGCTTAACTACAACTATCGGTAAAACTTATGTTGGTGATGGCGATTTATATCAAACCGATATAAATTCTGGCTTTGAATTACCGATGGATGGTTTTGTAAATATAACCGCGGAATTTAGAAATCGAAGTTTTACTAATCGCTCAATAGCAGATGATGAAGATCCATATTTTCCTGGAGATATCCGCAATAATAAACCATTCCAAGTTACTGGTCGTCAAGGTGATCCAGATACCCAAGATATTGTTGTTGCTATAAATTCTGAATTACCTGTATCAGAATCCATAATTGTATATTTGCAAGGAAATTTAAATTATCGTGAAAGTGAAGCTTCAGGTTTTTTTAGACGACCTAAAGATGATAGAAACGTTAGAAGTATTTATCCTGATGGGTTTTTACCTCTAATATCCCCAGAAATTCTTGATTATTCAGCTACTACTGGTCTAAAAGGTGAAACAAATGCGAATATAAACTGGGGTCTTAGCCATACAGTTGGCGGCAATACCTTAGACTATTACATTAAAAATTCTTTAAATACATCTTTAGGCGCGGATAGTCCAACATCATTTGATGCCGGTGGATTAGAATTTAGACAACATATTACTAATTTAGATTTATTTAAAACCTTTGATTTTGGGCTTAAAAATCCAGTTAAAATTGCTACAGGTTTTGAATGGCGTTATGAAATGTTTGCTATTCATGCAGGTGAAGAAAGTTCCTACATTCAAGGAGGAGTGCCTATTTTAGATGGTCCAAACGCAGGCGCAGAAGCTTCATCTGGCTCACAAGTTTTTTCTGGCTTTGAACCTAAAAATGAATTAACCGAAGATAGACATAGTTTTGCTACCTACTTAGATTTAGAAACTGAATTAATTGATTCCGTAACTGCAAACTTAGCAGGTAGATACGAATATTTTAGTGATTTTGGTTCCAGTATTAATGGTAAATTTTCACTTTCCTATCAAGTAATTGACGATGTATTATTACGCAGCTCCGTAAGCACTGGATTTCGCGCACCCTCATTACAGCAATCATATTTTAATGAAACCACCACTTTAGTTAATCTTGACGGCAGTCTTAATGAAGCTACCACCCTCAGTATTGATTCACCCATTGCACAAGCATTAGGCGCAACCTCTTTAAAACCAGAAAAATCTGAACATTTTACTGCTGGTTTTGTATACACACCCATAAAAAATTTTTTCTTTAGTGCGGATTATTTCTACACTAAAATTAAAAATAGAATTACTTTTTCCAGAAATATTTCCTCTAGCGAAATTTTAGGCGAAGATATTTTATCCTTAATTCCATCCAGATTTTTTAGTAACTCTATTGATACTGAAACCCAAGGTTACGATTTACGCTCACATTACAAATTTGATTTACAAAACTATGGCGATTTAAAACTCTCTGCTGGTTATCATTACAATCAAAATAAAGTTTCTGGGGCAGTACGTTCACCAGATATTTTAGGTGCTGAAGGCAGTAATATTATCCTAAGTGCAAAAGATAGAGAACGCTTAGAAGTAGGGCAACCGAATGATAGTTTAATTTTGACTAGTAATTACAAAATTGGTGATTTTGAAAGTGTAGTTAAATTAATCAAATCTGGAGCATTTTCAGACCAAGAAGAACGTCCAAACAGTCAATGGTTAACTGATATAGATTTATCTTATCAACTCCATGAAAATTTTAATCTAGCTATTGGAGCGCATAATTTATTTGATAGCGAACCAGAACGAAACTTACAAGATGGTGAATTTGCCCGCAGTTCTCCTTATGGTTATAACGGCGGCTTTTATTATCTGCGTTTAACTGTTGACCTTTAAATAACCTTTTGAAAATTTCTAAATCGTGCAAATAATTAAGGTGATTTCAAAACCATGCAATAATGATGCCAACACCTGTGTCATATTGCCGCGTGACAATTTGACACATTCTTATTAGTCCGCAACACCATTATACTAACTGCAACACTTATATATTTGATCTGTTATGCAAGTGTTATACAACCTTCTTTTAATGCGATCTCAATGGTCGCATTTTTTTAATTCATATGACACACACAAGGGATAATATTATGGCATTTGAATACCTTGATTTAGAAACTAAAGTTTATCTTCCAACCCAAGCATTAATAAATCAGCTCCAAATAGATGTAATCAGTCTGTACGGCATGCTTACTCAATTTATGCTTGCAGCTCATCAAAAAATGGCAGTATTAGGAAATACATGGTATGCAGAACCAATAGCAACCAGCAAACTTTGGTATGGTCAATGGGTTGAATATGGCACTGTTATGTATGCTGTGTTATTAGATGAAATATTACCCCAAGCTGAAACTACTTATACCGCAATGCTGACTTCTTCTAATCAATTTAGCGTGAATGTATTAAATAATCTGAATTATATTATTGATAATCCAGAACAAGTTTCTGCTGAAAGTATTGAATTCATGACTGAAACTTTAATCCATGTGGGCAATGTTTCTACAGAAATGGCATCTGAACTTCAAACAAAGACTGCTGAAATTGTAGAATTATTAATGCAACAACCATTAGAAATGTTAGAAGCAAGCTATATTTCAATCTTAACTGGTTTATTAGACACTTATTTTGCTTTAGTTTCCAATATCTTAATGATGCTATGAACCTTGTAACTGCAAACCATACTCTTCAAGATCTGCCAAAATTTCAAGCTTTGCATTAGGCTCATTTTTTAATATTTGAATCCGTCTAAAATATTCCTTTAGATCAATATTAGTATTATTATTCAAATGGTTATGACAAAATTCTTGCCAACGTTGCTGCTCTGTAACTGATAAAATTTGTGGATAATTCCGCGCTTTATAGCGAAATAACATTTCATCCAACCGAGCATCTACAAATTTAGGTTTTAACTCAGCTAAATCTGCTACAGATGCTTGTCTAATAGCTTCCATAATAGCTTTGTCATGACGTTGAAAAAAACCACCACTATATAACATTAAATCCGGATCAGTTTCAGGTACAAAATTATTAGAGTTAAACACTTCAGCTAATTTATTTGCTAATGGTAAAGATTTCTTAATGGTTTCAACATGCTCTAAACATTGACCTAAATTTATTTCCAAACGTTGTATGTCTGCTGGTCTCAATACTTGCAATGGTGCTAATACTGGACATTTATTAATATGCACAGTTTTTAAAGCAATCCGTTCTACACCTATTGGCAAATCCGCACTAGCAGCAAACAAACGCTGCCTAATTGCTTCTGCATCTAAATTCAATAATGCACTTGGATCTTGAGATAAATCATATACGATTACCTCATTTTTATTAGTTGGATGTTGGCAAATAGGTAATACAATAGCTAAACAATTATTCCTAGCAGCAAACATTCCCGAAACATGGATTAAAGGCTTATATTTGCCTAGCTGTAATAATTGAGTTACTTGCTGTTTACCTCGATTAACAAATAAAAACTCATATAATTTTGGCTGTTGTTGTCGAATTAATTTAGCCATAGCAATAGTAGCATATACATCTGATAACGCATCATGAGCAGCTTCATGAGCAATATCATTAGCTTGAGTTAATTTCTCTAATTTAAATCTAGGATTACCAGCTTCATCATAAACCCAATTAATCCCATCGGGACGTAATGCATAAGTAGCTCTAAGCATATCAATAATGTCCCAACGGGAATTACCATGCTGGTATTCACGTGCATAGGGATCATAAAAATTTCTATACAAGGCATTTCTGGTCACTTCATCATCAAACCGCAAACTGTTATAACCTACGCTACAAGTATTTGCTTGCATTAATTGCTGGTGAATTAAACCAATAAATTCTGCTTCACATACGCCATTTTTATTAGCTATTTGCGGCGTAATGCCAGTGATTAAACAAGCTTCTGGATGTGGTAAACAATCAGCTGCAGGACGACAATAAAAATTAACTGGCTCAGCAATTATATTAAACTCATAATCCGTCCGCACACCAGCAAATTGCACTGGAAAATCACGTTTTGGATCAATGCCAAAAGTTTCATAATCATGCCAAAAAAAGCTTTTCATCATATAACCTAAATTTAACGAATAGAAACTAAGGCTTTTAACACGTCTGTACGGCTAATAATTCCAATCAAATCATTACCTTCAAACACAGGATATGCTCGTACTGATGAAGAATTAAATTTTTGAGCCAAATCAATCACACTCGCATTAGCATTCACACTCACTGTGTCACTACTCATATATTCTGCAACTTTGCCACTCATGCCTTGATTGTACATACTATCCAGAATAACTTTCATCCCATCTTTTTCAGAAAAAATTCCGACTAATTGCTTTTCAATATTAAATACTGGCGCACTAGTAATTTTATTGTCTAATAAGATTTTAATTGCCTCTAAAACATCCGATTGTTCTTGTAAAGAAACTAATCTTGTAGTCATATAATCAGCAATAGTAATTTTGGCTAACATAATATTCTCTCTGGTTATTTATAATAATTATATTTGCGAAGATTTTTGCAACAAATCAATATTAATCACCTTATCTTGTTGCTCCATCTGTTCAGCATCTATTTTTTTACGTTTGTCACATTTTTTTTCACATGCACAATTACCATTATTAGCACCACCACAAGAGCCTTTGATCGCTTTACGCCCAAAAATAACTCCAACTGCCATTAATCCAATCACTATCAACATAAATATGAAGGTGACAACAAAATAAGTCATAATTTTTCCTGTATAAAATTTAACCACATGGAAGTAGGCTTTTCTACGAATCCAGTCGAGGTTTTAAGAATAAATAAAGCTGCAATTTGTTCTTGTTCCGCTAATAATAAAGCTTGTTCAAATCCCAAAACCATAAATCCAGTTGCCAACGCATCAGCGGTCATTGCAGTTGGATTTAAAACAGTTACCGAAACCAAATTGTGCTTAATTGTTTGCCCTGTCAAAGGGTTAATTGTATGTGAATATCTAATTCCATCAACTTCAAAAAAATTTCTATAATCTCCAGAAGTAGCTACAGCAATATCACTAATTGGCAGAACTTTTTGTAAAATTCTTTGATTAGCTGTAGGTTTTTCAATAGCTATATTCCATTTAGAGCCTTGATTGTTCAAACCTTTTACTCGTATTTCTCCACCAACTTCCACTAAATAATCTTGTACACCCGCAGCCTCCAAAGCCAATGCAACCTGATCTACTGCATAACCTTTTGCAATTGAAGATAAATCTAATGATAATTCAGGTATATCTTTTTGTATTTGCAATAAGGTTGGATCAATATGCAAATGTTGATAGCCAATATTTTGCTGGATAGCTTGAATACTTTCAAGTGCTGGAGCAGTAAAACTCATTGATTCTGAGCCAAAACCCCATAAATTTACCAAAGGTGCAACAGAAATATCAAATGCTCCCTTGGTTAAAAGACTAATTCTTTGCGCTTCTTGCACTACAATCATTAATTGGCTGGAAACCGATTGCCAAGTAGTTATAGAACTTTGATTAAATTTAGATAATTCAGATTCAGGTTCATAAGTTGATAACTGTGAATTCAAATTATCCAATATGGTTTTAAGCTGCAATTTTAATTCCGCAGCTGTAACTTTCACAGGTAATTTAGTAGCTTTAATACTAAAGCTAGTTCCCATAATTCCATCGGTATAATTTAACTCATATGCAGGGGGTGGCGATGCGGTATCACACCCAACTATAAAAATGCTACTTAATACACTAAAAATTAGTCCTATATAACGCAATTGAATTCGCATAATTATCCTAATATAACTTTGTTAGTATTCATTAACACGCAAATTAAATATAAAGTTTCCCAATAATTACCACTTTGTTGACCTTTAATTTCTCGATCTGCTTGCGCACTTAGTTGTAAACCTTGTTTTAAAGTAGCTAAATTTAACCTTGCTAAAGCTAATTTACAACCTTGTTGACGTTGCATCCAAATGCCTAATTTTTTAAATTCCAAGTTTAGATTACTAGCAAGTTTCAAGGTTATCAATTGTCTAATTTCACGACTTAAAGCCCATAATACCACTGGTGCTGCGATGCCTTCGGTTTCTAAAGCATACAAAATTTTCAAACTCCGATTAAGTTTACCTTGCAAAACCGCATCAGTCAGTGCAAACACATCAAACCGAGAATTATCAGTTACAGCAGCTTCAATATCTGTATTGCTAATGCGTCCAGAACCATATATAACATATAATTTTTCTATTTCTTGCACTGCCGCTAACAAATTACCTTCAACTCTAGCAGCAATTAATTTAACTGCGGACATTTCAAGCTGTAACCCCCGTTGAAGTAAGCGTTGCTGCAACCATTGCAATAATTCAGTACCATTTAAATGCCAAACCTGCATGGTTACACCAAGTTTATCTACAGCTTGGTACCATTTGCTTTTCAAAGTTGAACTAGCAAGTTTGCCACTGATAAGTAATAACACACAATCTGCTGGCGGCCGTTGACAATAAGCCTGAATTACTTTACTTCCAGCCAAACCAAATTTTCCCGCAGGAATTTTTACTTCCACTAAATGTTTATCTGCAAAAATAGAAGTGCTTGAAGTTTCCAAGATAATTTGTTGCCAATTAAAATTACCTTCAACAACTAATACCGTTCTATTTAAATAATCCCGTTGTTTAGCAGCCAACCTAATTTTGTCAGCAGCTTCAGCCAGTTGCAAAGGCTCATCACCACTTAACAAATAAATTGGTGCTAAGTTTTTTTGCAACGCTTGCGATAATTGTGGAGTTTGCAAACGCATTTAATTACTTGATTTTTCTAATGCTATCCGATAACGACGCAATATAGATTGCACTGCTTGAATATATATTTCTTTACGAATCATTTCTTCTTCCAAAGTCTGCCCCAAAATATCCTCTTGGTCATTGAAATAATCACGTTTAATTTCAATTCGTTGCGCATCCATTAAAACCTTACCAGTAGCATCATAAAGCGCGTACAAAACTTGATAATCAAATTCAAATTGATTCGCTTTACCAGTAGTGCTTACCGCCAATACTCGGTTATGCAATTTTTCTTTTTGAATTTGTAATACCACCCCTGCATCAGTAGAAGTAGTAACTAATTTCCCCGCAGAAAATTTCAACACATCTTTTAATTGTTTATATAAAGGTTTGGAAGCATTTTGCACGTAAATATTTTCCATGCCTTCAGGAATCTCAACTGCACCGCGTAATTGATAACCACATGCCGTAATAAAACCTAAAATGAAAATATATATACTTATTTTAATCAAAACTATAACCCTGAAAAACAATCATTAAACCACAATATTAACCAATTTTTTTGGCACTACAATAACTTTTCTAATTGCTTTATCGCCAATAAATTTTTGTACCTGCACATCTGCTAATGCCAAAGTTTGAATTTGCTCTTTACTTGCATCTAATGCAACTTCAAGCTTAGAACGCAATTTACCATTTACCTGCACCATGATTTGCATAGCTACTAAACGCATTGCATCAGAATCAATTGTAGGCAACGCTTCACTGACAATATCAGTTGTATGTCCCAATTCCAACCACAATTGACGACAAATATGCGGCACAATTGGAGCTAACATTAAACAAATTGCTTCTAAAACTTCCTGCCTACAAACCTGTGCATTCGCAGTTGTAGACTTAAATTTGCTTAAACTATTCAACAACTCCATATTGGCTGCAATCGCAGTATTAAAAGTATGACGGCGACCTAAATCATCACTAACTTTGGTTAAAGTTTGATGTAATTGTCGGCGTAGATTTTTTTCATCAGCGGTTAAATTAGCTTGATCCAAAACTAAAACATTTACATTAGCACTAACATGTAAATATACTTGTCGCCACAAACGTTTCAAAAACCTATAAGCACCATCTACACCAGCATCATTCCATTCTAAAGATTGCTCTGGTGGCGAAGTAAACATAGTGTACAAGCGCACTGTATCAGCACCATATTTATTAATCAAAGCTTGTGGATCAATGCCATTATTTTTGGATTTTGACATTTTTTCAATATTGCCAACAATCACCTTTGAATCGTCAGCTAATGATTTTGCAGCAATCACTTTGCCTTTATTATTATGCTCAACTTTCACTTCAGCAGGATTCAAATATTGTTTTTGTCCATTAGGATCCATTTGATAATAAGTTTCTGCAACCACCATGCCTTGGGTTAATAAACGCTTGAAAGGTTCATCGCTCACAATCAAGCCTTCATCACGCAATAATTTAGTATAAAAACGTGCATATAATAAATGTAAAATTGCATGCTCAATACCACCAATATACTGATCCACTGGCAACCAATACTTTGCACTTTCATCTAGCATTGTATCTGCATTCGGACTAGCAAAACGCGCAAAATACCAAGATGATTCCATAAAAGTATCAAAGGTATCAGTTTCACGATGAGCATCTTTGCCACATTGAGGACAAGCAACTCTTGAAAAAGTTGGATGTGCAGCTAATGGGGATGAACCATCTAAAGTTACATCTTTAGGTAATTCAACTGGTAATTGATCCTCAGGTACTCCTACAGTACCGCAATCATCGCAATAAATAACTGGAATTGGCGCGCCCCAATAACGTTGCCGAGAAACGCCCCAATCCCGTAAGCGATAATTGATTTTACGTGTACCTTGATTACTAGCTTCTAACTTATTTGCAATCGCATTAAAAGCAGCTTTAAAATCTAAGTCATTAAATTCACCCGAATTTTTTAAAATGCCTTTAGTAGTAAAAGCTTGCTCATCGGTATTATCATCTTCACTATTAGTAGCATAAATAACTTGCTGAATTGGAATATTATATTTAGTAGCGAATTCATAATCACGTTGATCGTGTGCAGGCACAGACATTACCGCGCCTGTGCCATAACCCATTAAAACAAAGTTTGCAATCCAAACAGGAACTTGTGCGCCTGTAATTGGATGAATTGCTATCATGCCAGAATCAACGCCACGTTTTTCCATAGTCTCCATTGCCGCTTCTGAAGATTCCATAGTTTTACATTCTTGAATAAACTCAGCTAATTCAGGTTTCAATACCAACGCTTGTTGCACTAATGGATGTTCAGCCGCAACTGCTAAATAAGTCACTCCCATTAAAGTATCTGGGCGAGTAGTATAAATGCGCAACGGTTGTGCCATATTTACAACTGCAAAATCAACCTCTAAACCTTCTGAACGCCCAATCCAATTCGCTTGCATGGTTTTAACTTGTTCTGGCCAATTATCCAATTTTTCTAAATCGGCTAAAAGTTCATCCCCATAAGCAGTAATTTTTAAAAACCATTGCGAAATTTCTTTACGTTCAACCGCAGTATCACAACGCCAACAACAACCATCAATTACTTGTTCATTGGCTAAAACAGTAGCATCATGTGGACACCAATTTACTGGCGCGGTTTTTTTATACACTAAGCCTTTTTTTAATAAGCGTAAAAAAAACCATTGTTCCCAACGATAATAACTAGGATCACAAGTAGCAAATTCACGCGACCAATCATATGCAAAACCTAAAGCTTTCAACTGCTCACGCATATAATCTATATTTTCATAAGTCCAATCTGCAGGATGCACCCCATGTTTCATTGCTGCATTTTCAGCTGGTAAACCAAATGCATCCCAACCCATAGGTTGCAACACATTTTTACCTTGCATACGTTGATAACGACTAATAACATCGCCAATAGTATAATTGCGTACATGTCCCATGTGTAATTTGCCACTGGGATAAGGAAACATGGATAAACAATAGTATTTTTCTTTACTACTGTCTTCAATGGCATTAAAGATACCACTTTGCTCCCAAGCTAGTTGGGCTTGAGTTTCTATAATGTCAGGTTGATAATTTTCTTCCATGTCTCGTATTTTAGCATTCAAAAGTATTAGAATACCGTAGTGTTGCTTAAACCTAAAGCGCGATTTTTAATGGAGAATCAAAATGAGTAAAAATACCAAGTTAATTGAGGCCTATAATAATTTAATGCTAAATTTGTATGAGGCCATGGATGATACTTTACATTCAACCGCCGATGGATTGGAAATTGCTAAAGAAAAACTTAGTAAATTAGGTGGCTTAACCCAAGAAGAAATTAATCATATTGCTGATGCTTTAACTAAAGATATAGATCATGCAGCACTGAATACTACTAATAAAAATGATGATTTATCTAGCTGGTTAAAATTTGACATTGCTTTAATAGAAAATTTTGCCATAGATTCTTTTATGGAATTAGCCGATAAAACCCGTTTGGAGCTAAATAAATTAACCAACCAAGCAGCAAAATATCATACTTATGTTAGTGGTGATATTACTAGCCCTGGCACCTTTGTCTGCACAGAATGTGGTAAAGAAATTGCATTTAAATCTACTAGCAAAATCCCAGTATGCCCCAATTGCCAAGCAAAAGTTTTTGTCCGTAGTTGATATTGCATCCTAAGTGCTTATAATGCAAAGATTACATAAATACATTTAATTTAGGAATCAAGCCAATGCGTAGAGTTATTTTTAATCAAAAAGGAGGCGTGGGGAAATCAACCATTACTTGTAATTTAGCAGCTATCAGTGCTTTTGAAGGTAAACGCACTTTAGTGGTAGATCTTGATATTCAAAGCAACTCTACGCAATATTTGTTAGGTAAAAAAGAAAATGATGCCAGTAAAACTATTGCACATTTTTTTAAAAATTCCTTGGGTATAAAGCTATTTGGTAAACATGAGAATCATCTGGATAGCTTAATTAAAGAAACTCCATTTGCTAATTTATTTGTGATTCCATCGCATGCTGATTTGGAATCTTTACAAGGACGTTTAGAATCGCGTTATAAAATTTTCAAACTTAAAGAAGCATTGGAAGAATTGACTGATTTTGATGAAATTTACATTGACACCCCACCATTATTAAATTTTTATAGCCAATCAGCTTTAATTGCTGCCAATAGATGTTTAATTCCATTTGATTGTGATGCCTTTGCTAAAGATGCTTTATATTCATTGATGCAATCGTTATCAGAAGTAAAAGCCGATCATAATGAAAACTTGGAAATAGAAGGTATTATTGTAAATCAATACCAAAATCATGCTAATTTACCAGCACAACTAGTTGCAGAACTAATTGCTGAAGGGCATCCAATGTTAAAAAGTAAAATTTCCCCATCAGTTAAAGTTAGAGAATCACATACGCATTCACAACCATTAATTCATTATGCGCCAAATCATAAATTAGCCGATGAATTTAGAAGTTTATACAATGAAATTCACCAAAAATAACTTTAACATCAAGATTATTTAATTTATATGCCTGCTTTCACACCAGTTAAGCATAGCTTTAGTGTTGCTCCTATGTTAGATTGGACCGATAGACATTGCCGTTATTTTTATCGCTTAATGTCCAAACATGCACTGCTATATACAGAAATGGTAACTACTGGCGCATTACTGTATGGAAATGCCCAAAGATTTTTAGAATTTAATGCTGTAGAACATCCATTAGCATTGCAGCTAGGAGGATCTAACCCAAATGATTTAGCAATCTGCACTCAAATGGCAGCAAATCAAGGTTATAACGAAGTAAATCTTAATGTTGGCTGCCCTAGTAATAAAGTTCAAAATGGTAGTTTTGGTGCTTGCTTAATGGCAAAACCAGAATTAGTTGCTGAATGCGTAAACGCCATGCAACATCAAGTTTCTATACCTGTAAGCGTGAAATCTAGAATTGGCATTGATAATCAGGATTCTTATGCTGAATTACACAATTTTATTGCTACAATTGCAAATGCTGGCTGTGATACCTTTATTTTACATGCTAGAAAAGCTTGGTTACAAGGTTTATCACCAAAACAAAATCGTGAAATTCCACCGTTACGCTATGATATAGTATTTCAACTTAAACAAGATTTTCCACAGTTAAAAATTATTCTAAATGGTGGAATTAAAAGTTTAGCAACTGCACAGGATTTAATTAAACAAGTTGATGGAGTAATGTTAGGGCGTGAAATATATCACAATCCGTTTATACTCACTGAAGTGGATCAAAAGTTTTTTGGAGCTACTAAAAATACCTTATCACGCTCAGAAATAATCCAAGCTTTAATTCCATACGTTCAACAACACTGTTTAAACGGTGGACATTTGAAACATATTTCTCGACATATATTAGGTTTATTTCATCAACAACCACATGCAAAAACTTGGCGTAGATATTTAAGTGAAAACGCGCCGCTAGCTGAAGCTAAACCAGAATTATTACTGGATGCTTTAGCTAAAATGAATCATAATTAATCAGGAATTTAACAATGACAACAATAACAAATTTTATTGCCAATGCATCTTCGAATAATAAGTTTGCAGATATCATGAATATTATTGCGGAAAATTACATTTATCAAGCTACAGAATTTAGCAATGGTTTCGATGATCCATTAATAAATGCAGCTGGAACTAATGAAGGTGCATGTAAAATTTTTGCGTTTGCACAATTGCATAACTTATCTGTTACCCAAACTCTATATTTATTTGGTGAACATTATCGTTCCGTATTAACTGATCCCAATGGCAATGAACATCAAAACATCCGAAATTTTATTCAATCTGGTTGGGAAGGCATTAAATTTTCTGGAGTAGCATTAATTGCCAAATAATGCCAATTGATTACTTAATTGTTGGTCAAGGTCTAGCTGGTAGTTTATTGGCTTGGGAATTAATTCAACGCAATTGTAAAGTTATAATTGTTGATAATGGCAATGAAAATGCTTCCAAAATAGCCGCAGGATTAATTAATCCAATTACTGGTATGCGCTGGGTAAAGTCTTTGAATGTAGATATTTTATTACCCAGCGCGATAAATTATTATGCAGGTTTAAGCCAAAAATTTAATAGCGAATTTTACATCAATAAACCTATTTTAAGGTTAGTGCAAAAACCAGCAGAATTAGTTCATTTACAAAAACGCCAACAAGATTTAGCTTATCAGCCTTATTTGGGAACTTATAAACCGAAAACACAATTTAAAGCTGATTTTGGTACTGTAGAACAAGCTCAAACTGGATATGTATTAATTGCTAGTTTACTGAAACATTTACATGAATTTTTTCTGCAACAACAATCTTATCAACAACTAGACTTCCAATATTCTGAGATTAAATTCAGTCCCCAATTACATTGGCGCAATTTCAATCCTAAAAAAATAATTTTTTGTGAAGGTTTTCAAGCCCAAAATAACCCATATTTTGCTTACTTACCATTCCAAGTAGCTAAAGGTGAAATTTTGACTATTGCTAGTTCGGAATTTATTACTGATAAAATTTTACAATATGGCAATTGGTTGCTGCCATTAAATAATAATCACTATAGATTGGGTGCAACTTTTGATCCAGTGCATTTAAATACTGACATCACTCAAGATGCTAAAACTATCTTGTCTAACAACTTACATGCAAGATTACCAAATTCATGCAAGTTTAAAGTAATTCAGCAGCAGGCAAATATTCGCCCTTGTACTTTGGATAAACAAGCATTTATTGGTCTCCATCCGCAGCATCCAGAATTAGCAATTTTTAATGGGTTTGGTGCTAAAGGCAGCCTACAAATTCCTTATTATGCACAACAATTTAGCCAGCATTTAATTACCAAAACGCCATTAAATTCCAATATTGATATTCAACGCTATCACAAAACAGTTTAAATGAAATATTTAGGCTTATTTTTATTGGCTGTGTGGCTATTATTACAAGGAGCTGGTCATATATTGAAAATCACTTTTCCTTTTGAAAGCAAAATATTACCTGGGATAAATATAGCTGCTGGAATCTTACTCTTACTTACGCTACTGAAAATTAAACATGGCAACATAGGTATATTATTTCTTGGGTTTTGGTCAGTATTAAATAGCAGTTTATTTTTGTTTAATATCACCTTTAGTTACAGCAATATCGTAGTGCATGTGTGTGGAATTGTGGCGGGAATTTTATTAATTTTTAAAATATAAATGGATAAAAAAAGCGCATTTAGGATTACCAAATACGCTTGTTTACTATGTGTTCTGAAAGCTTTAAATTATATATACAAAAATAAATAAGCCTAACCAAACTACATCTACAAAGTGCCAATACCAAGCTGCACCTTCAAATGCAAAATGATTTTCTGGAGTAAAATGTCCTTTCCAACTCCGAAATAATACTACTGAAAGAATTATTGCGCCTACACACACATGAAATCCATGAAAACCTGTGAGCATAAAAAAAGTAGATCCATAAATTCCTGAACCAAGAGTTAAACCCATTTCTGTATAAGCTTCATGATATTCAATAGCTTGTAAAATCACAAATATAAAACCTAAAGCTACCGTAGCAGCTAAATATTTAATTAAATCGTCGCGATTTTTAGCTAATAAACCATGGTGAGCTTTGGTACAAGTCCAACCGCTAGTTAATAATAAAGCCGTATTTATAAACGGTAGCCCAAAAGCACCCATAGGTTCAAATTCACCACCTACTTCAGCGGGTCCATTAGTTGGCCAAACAGCTTCAAAACTTGGCCATAAAAATTCACCAGTTGCTTCAGAGCCTAACCATGGCACGGATAAATTTCTGGTATACCAAAGTACGCCAAAAAATACCGCAAAAAACATGACTTCTGAAAAAATAAACCACATCATTCCCATGCGATAAGAAATACCTACACCCTTATTATACATGCCAGTTTCACTTTCATTGGCTTGCAGTGTGAACCAACCAGTAAGCATTACAATAAAAATTACTAAACCTAATAACATTAGGCTTATACCAATATCATTCCCGTTTAAAAAATTTGCAAAGCCTACTAATGTAGTTAATAAGCCTGCCGTTCCTATTATAGGCCAAACCGCCTTATTAGGAATGTAATACGCGTCATGTGCATGTGTAGACATTATTATGTCCCCCTAGATTTTTTTATTCACTGAGATTTTCAGTGTTATCGAAAAAAGTATATGCCAGTGTAATAGTTTTATAACGAGCAGCAATTTCTGGATTAATTACAAACCGCACTGGCATTAATTTAGCTTCATTAGCTTTAAAAGTTTGTTCTGAAAAACAAAAACATTCAGTTTTTATAAAATATTCTGCTGCAAGTCCAGGTGAAATACTTGGAATAGCTTGAGCAAGCATAGCTTTAGAAGTTTCATTTTTAGCGTAAAAATTAACCGTATAATATTGTCCTGGATGTACTACCATTTTCTTAACTTCAGGACGAAATGTTATTGGATCAACTTTATTAACTGAAGTAATAAATTCCACGGTAATATTACGGCTTGTATCAATTTCATAAGCTATTTCTGCAACCGCTTGCCCAGATGTTTTACCATTTAAGCCAGTTAAATCGCATAACACATCATATAAAGGCACTAAAGCAAAACCAAACCCAAACATAGCCACAACTACGATTACTAATTTACGTACTAAGCGTTTATTTTTTTGGGCTGTTTCTGCATTCATTGTGACATAGCCTTAATCACTGCAAACACATAAATAGTGCCTGCAATGGCAATTAATAAAACTGCTGTAAGTATATTCTTAGTTTTTGTATTCATCTGATGCTTAAATTTCAAAATTTAAATATGTTCAGTTGGAATTTCTTCAGGTGGTGTAGCAAAAGTATGATATGGAACTGGTGACGGTAAACGCCATTCTAAACCATGTTGAGCTGCATCTTCCCAAACTTCATCAGTAGCTTTTTCACAATCTTTACCTTTGATAGTCTTGTACATAATGTATACAAATAATAATTGACTAAAACCAAAAATAAACGCTCCAATACTTGAAATCATATTCCAGTCAGTAAATTGCACTGCATAATCTGGAATTCTACGCGGCATTCCGGCTAAGCCTAAAAAATGCTGTGGAAAAAACAAGATATTTACTGAAACTGCTGATAACCAAAAATGTAGCCTACCTAATTTTTCATCATACATATTTCCAGTCCATTTTGGAATCCAAAAATATCCACCTGCCATCAAAATAAATATTGATGCTGGTACTAAGGTGTAATGAAAATGAGCTACGATAAAATAAGTATCGTGATACTGGAAATCAGTTGGCGCAATTGCCATCATCAAGCCAGTGAATCCACCTAAAGTAAATAACACTACAAATGCAATGGTAAATAACATTGGAGTTTCAAAGGTCATTGAACCTTTCCACATGGTTGCAGTCCAGTTAAAAATTTTAACTCCAGTTGGAACTGCGATTAGCATGGTGGCATACATAAAGTAGAGTTCACCTTCAATTGGCATACCTACAGTGAACATATGATGCGCCCAAACTATAAAAGATAGGAACGCAATTGCAGCAGTTGCATATACCATTGAGCTATAACCAAATAATGGTTTACGCGCAAATATTGGCAAAATAGTCGATGCAACTCCAAAGGTTGGTAAGATCATTACATATACTTCAGGATGTCCGAAGAACCAAAAAATATGTTGATATAAGACCGGATCACCACCGCCTGCAGCATCAAAAAAACTAGTGTCAAAAAATCTATCCGTTAACAACATAGTTACTGCACCAGCAAATACTGGCATAATCGCAATTAATAAAAAGCCAGTAATTAACCAAGTCCAAACAAATAACGGCATTTTCATAAGCGACATTTTTGGTGCGCGCATATTTAAAATCGTGGCAATAATATTAATCGCTCCCATAATGGAAGAAATTCCTAATAAATGCACCGAAAATATTGCAAATGGCAAGGCATTACCGGTTTGTAAAACTAAAGGTGGGTATAAAGTCCAACCTGATGCTGGCGCACCACCTTCCATAAATAAAGTGCTAGCAAGTAATAATACCCCTGCAACTAACATCCAGAAACTCATGTTATTCATTCTTGGTAATGCCATATCAGGCGCACCAATCATCATGGGAATCATCCAGTTAGCAAAACCAACAAAAGCTGGCATTACTGCTCCAAAAACCATCACCAAAGCATGCATGGTGGTCATGGAGTTAAAAAATTGCGGCTCTACAAATTGCATTCCAGGTTCAAATAATTCAGCCCTGATAATGAGTGCCATTGCACCACCAACAAAAAACATAGCTAATGCAAATAGCAAATATAGCGTGCCAATGTCTTTATGGTTGGTAGTAACAACCCATCTTAATAAACCTTTTTCAGGCCCATGTTCATGATGATCATCATGCTCATGTTCGTTTTCAGCTGCTACAGCAGACATAATAGTTACCTCGTGAATATGTATAAAAGATTTAGCATAAATAAATTAGGATTATTCTTCGTCATCGTCGTCATCTTCAACACTATTGTTTAATGCTGTTTGCAACGAGCTAATTTTAGATGGTTGAATCAAATCTCCTACTGAATTACCTAAGTCATTTCGGATAAAAGTTGTAACTGCAGCAAAATCAACTGCACTTAACATGTTTCCAAATGCTGGCATCATACCTTTACCATTCAACATTAGTTCAACTTGTGCATCTAACCCACCTAAAACTACAGGGCTATCTTTAATTGCAGGGAAAGTTCCAGCTATACCTGTACCATCTGCCATATGACAAGAAGCACAATTATTCGCATACACAGTTGTACCTTTGGCAATTAAATCTGCCTGTGTCCATTCTTTTGTGGCTGAATTTGCTTCAGCTTGAGCTAGTTTTTGTTGTTTTTTAACCCACAAATCATAATCTGCCTGTTCCATAGCAATAACTACAATTGGCATAAAAGCATGGTCTTTACCACATAACTCAGTACATTGACCTCTATAAGTTCCTGCTTTTTCAATATATGTCCAAGATTCATTAATAAAACCTGGAATAGTATCTTTTTTCCAACCTAAATCTGGCACCCACCAAGAATGAATCACGTCAGCAGCAGTAAATAGAAACCGAATTTTCTTTTTAATTGGAACCACTAACGGCTTATCTACATTTAACAAATAATGCGGGACTGAACGAGGATCTATTCCAGAGCCTACTTGTCTAGCTTCATTACTAGCTTCATCTAAACTACTAAAAAAGTGAATATCATTATCTAAATATTCATATTCCCATTTCCATTGCCAACCAGTTACTTTAATTGACATATCAGAATCTGAGACATCATCAAGCTTTAATAATGTATTTGTAGCTGGAATTGCCATAGCTACCAAAATTAACGTAGGAATAATAGTCCAAATAATTTCCACGGTAGTATTTTCATGGAATTGTTCAGCCTTATGACCTTTTGATTTTCTATGGTAATAAATCGAGTAAAACATGGTGCCAAACACCAAAACACCTATGAATACACATATCCACAAAATCAACATGTGTAAATCATAAATTTCATTACTAATTTCAGTAACTCCCTCCATTAAATTGAGGGTATAATCCGCACGTGCTGTTCCTAGACAAAGTGTCATCAAGGTTAGACATGCAAACAGTTGCTTGGTTTTTTTCACGGAGCAGCCTCCCAGTTTGTAGTGATAAAATTAAATGCTTACTGCAATTCAATAACAATTATTTAAATAATTCATCTTAAACAATAAGTAAACAGCATTTAATTTTAAAAGTTTAAAATAATTAACCTTACAATTCTAACCTATAACTCATTTATAGGCTATAAAGCTATTCATACAGATATAAAAAAAGCCTGTGAAATTTTCATCTCACAAGCCTAAATTAATTTGTAATATAGTTATAGTATTTAACTATTTAAAGCATCTGCATAAGCTGTATCAAATGTAGGAATATGATAATCCAACCAACCTTTAACCATTTGCCCTGCAGCTTCGGTAACTTCTACTTCAGAATTATGAAATTTTGTTTGTAAATCCGCACAAACTGCAATTAATTTGTCATGTTCACCTTTATGAACTACTAAACCAGCATAATTTTTAGCAGCCATTTCTTGTTCTTCATGCGCAAAATGTTCTACTACATAACTAATTAAATCATCTAATTGCGCGCCAATAATACCTCTCTCAGCTCCTCCAGTTGCTAAATCATACAGTTTATTTAATTTATCAAACAATATTTTGTGTTCATTATCTGCAAACGTAACATTAGTGCCATAATCAGCAGCATTCCAAGTTATTAAAGCCATTTTTATTCCCCATATTAAATAGATACCACTGTAAAATTATGGTTTATTTTTAACTAAAAATCAATTGATTACATTAAAAATTCAGCATAATCTTTATCAAACATTATTATATGGCGTTCCAACCATTTTTTTAGCATTTGAAACATTTCCTCTGATAGCTCTAATTGACTAGTATTAAACTGGATCTGTATATTACTACAACTTTCAATTAATGCTGCATGCTCTAACTTATGTGCTGTGTAAAGATCAATCGCACAATTCTTATCTAACATTAAACTTTCTTCATATGCAAAATGTGCATATAAAAACTCTAACATTAAATCTAAATGCTGACTGATTAAATCTCTATTTGCATGATCTAAAACTAAACTATGTAATTGATTTAGCAAATTAAATAACTTTTCATGGTCTTCATCAGCAAACTTCACTCCTACAGCATAACTTTCAGCATCCCAATTCATTAAAGACATAATTATTCGCTATAGGGTTTTAATTGAAATTAATTTTTGTTGCCAAATATTCAAAATCTGCTATTTCTGAAAATGGTAAAACCCCTAATAACGGAGTCTCAATAGAATTCTGAATAGTTTGAATATTATCCTCAAGCTTTAACATTTTAGGATCCAAACACATTGCAATCCAACCTACACATTCGACACCACTTGCTTTAATTGCTTGGTAAGTTAAACGTGCATGATTAATACAACCTAAACGGATGGCTACCACTAAAATTATAGGAATAGATAATTTTTTCGCTAAAGTTTCTACATCATCGCCAGTATTATTTAATGGCACTAACCAACCACCTACGCCTTCAACTATTACTATATCAGCTTGATTAGTTAATTTTTTGAAAGAATCTTGAATAATTTGTAAATCAACCACTTGATTTTTTGCAGCCAAATGTGGCGAAACTGGATCAGCAAAACTAAAACAATTAATTTCAGTATAAGCAACTTTCATAGATGCATGTTGTTGCAACAATAAAGCATCCTCATTTTGTAATGTGCCAGCAATTATTTCACACCCAGAAGCTATAGGTTTCATACCAATTACTGTTTTACTTTGGTTTTTAAAATACTGCATTAATGCTACTGTAGCCCAGCTTTTACCTACTCCAGTATCTGTACCCGTAACAAAAAAACTTTGCTGCATAATTAAGCCTAAAACTAATTTAATTAACTTATTGCTAACACTTTAATAACTTCAAAAGTAGCTGTAATAGAATTTTTATTTGCAGATGCATAATTATTTATCATTCGTTGCATCTTAGATTTTCCAGTCATTGTGTGACTACGCCCAGCCATAACATTATGCGCGCCTATGCCTTTTAATTCACGCATTAAATCCATTACAGAAACATATTCTTGCGGATAATTTGTTACTGAAATTTGAACCTGTTTATAACCTGCAGCTAGCAAAAAATTTTCTATCTCAATTGCATTATAAAATTCATTTACATGTTTAAAATTATCCACACCTGCCCAAGCAGTTTTTAGTTCATGTAAAGTTTGACTACCAAAAGTAGAAAACATTAGCGTCCCATTAGAAATTAAAATTCGCCTAATTTCATTAAAAACTGCTGGTAAATTTTGGCACCATTGTAAAGCAACATTAGAAAAAACTATAGTAATTAAATTATCTAATAACGGTAAATATTCTGCATCTGCACAAATATAAGCTAAATTAGGTAGCTGTGCATATTTTTCTTGAGTAATTTCTAGCATAGGCAATGCTAAATCTAAAGCAATTAACTGCTGATAAGTTGCTAATTTCAATAATTCACCAGTTAAAAATCCGGTACCACAACCTAAATCTAATACCGTACCTTCTAAAGATTTAGTATGAACTGTTGCTAATAAATCTTTGCCTATACTTCTTTGTAAAGTTGCTACAGAATCATAAGAATTGGCTGCTTTAGAAAATGAAGTTTTAATATTTACTTTGTCTAGTCTAGCCTCAGCTAACATGTATGCTTTCCATAAAATTTGTAAGTACCGTTAGCACTTCGTCTTGGTGGGATAAAAAAGGTATATGTCCAGATTTTTTTAAAACATGCACTGCCATTTTAGGTTGTAAAACTTGCATTTGTTCGCCAATAGCTACAGGAATCAAAGTATCTCTAGCACCTAAAATTGCAATTACTGGGCATTTTAAATGTATTAATGCGACCCTTAAATCAGCAGTTTCCAACAAAACCAAACCCTGCTCTAAAATTTCCGTGGTTGGAGTTGCAACTTCCTGCACAGCGGTTTTTAAGCCTTTGACTAAAGTTTTATAATTTTGCGCCCCCAAAACTTGTAAGGATAAAAAACGCAATAAAGTATTTTGACAATCTAAGATTAAATTCTGCGCAAATTTATGCAAAACACTTAATTGCATTCCTGCCCAATCAGGCTGATTTACAAAACAAGGATTCCCAGCCATCAAAACTAAACCCTTAACTCTAGCTGGAAACCTATTAATTAAATCCAAAGCAATCGTCACACCTAATGACCATCCTAGTACCGCACATGGGGTTTTAGGAAATTCTTGCAATAATGCAATACTAATATCTTCTAACTCAAATTTATCAATGTGCGCACTACGTCCATGTGCAGGTAAATCCAAACAAATAACCTGATAATTTTTTGCAAGTAGTTGTGCGAAATCACGCCAAATTCCAGTATGCATAGCCCAACCATGCAATAAAATTATGACTTCACCAGTACCATAAATTTCTTTGTGGATTTTCATGTAATCACTTGTGCTAATGCAGTTAATAATGCATCTACATCTTGGGTTTTATGCTGAGATGTCAAAGTTATGCGCAAACGTGCTGTATCTGGTGATACTGTAGGTGGTCTGATTGCAGTTACTAAAAACCCCAATTGCAATAATTTTTGACTTATAGCTACAGTTTTGTTAGTTTCACCAATTAAAATTGGTTGAATCGCTGAATCTGATGGCATTAATTGCAAGCCTAATTGCGTTGCACCTTGCTTAAACTGCATAATTAAACTGTGTAAAGTTTCTCTACGCCAAGTTTCATGCATGAGTAATTTTAAACTAGCTGAAGTTGCAACCGCAATTGCAGCTGGCATAGCAGTAGTATAAATATAAGTTCTAGCAGCTTGGATTAAGGTTTCAATTAAAGCCTCAGAACCAGCTACAAATGCACCAGCAGTTCCAAATGCTTTGCCAAAAGTGCCAACTAAAATATCTACATCAGTTGCTTGAAGTGCATTATGTTCTAGCGTACCAGCTCCAGTTGCACCTAAAACTCCAAAACCATGCGCATCATCCAACATCAATGCCGCTTGATGCTGTTGTGATAACTTCACCAGATCTTTTATGGGGGCTATATCGCCATCCATACTAAACACGCCATCGCTAATAATAAGTTTTTTTTGTGCTGTTGAAGTTTGTAATTTATTGGCTAAATTTTGCATATCTGCATGTAAATAACGCTTAAATTTTGCACCTGAAAATAAGCCGCCATCTAATAAAGAAGCATGATTTAATTTATCTTCAAAAACTGCATCACCACGCCCAAGTAAAGCAGTGATAACCCCTATGTTTGCCATGTAGCCAGTAGAAAATAATACTGCGCGTTCATTTCCAGTAAATGCAGCTATTTCTGCTTCTAAATTATGATGTGCGACACTATGCCCACAAATTAAATGTGCTGAACCACTACCAACACCATATATATTTGTTGCTGCTTGAAAAGCTTGCACTACTTTAGGATGATTTGCTAAACCTAAATAATCATTACTGCAAAAATTTAAACATTCGCAGCCATCAATTATGATTCTACTACTTTGTGGAGATTCAATAATGCGTCTAGAACGATATAAACCTTGTTGTTTTAAGGTCTCAAGTCGAGTTCTTAAGGCAAAATTTTTCATGTGAATAATTTAAAGCATGATTAACAGAGCGTGAATTATATACTACAATGCTTTTAATTGAAAAACCATTGAACATTAGGATATTTTTCTCCTATGCAGTTTGAATTTATAACAAAAAATCTATCTTTTACGCTTAATGAGCATTGTCGTTGAAGTAATGATTAAAATACAGGTACGGAAACGTACTTACTTAAACCATAACAATTAAAGCCGTCGCCTTTATCAAAAGATTGATTTTTTTCACTCGGCTGTTTATAGCAATCAATAAATAATTTAAAAGGTTCGCCATGACTTTTACTTTTCATTTGAATATAAGGTAAATTCGTTTCTTTATCGGCTAAATGATTCAATTTTAAACGCGCTTCTTGTGGTGAACATTTACCATTTTTAACCGAACGTCGCATTAATCGTTCAACATTACTTTTAACTTGTACACGATAAAAATTAGCATAATGCGTTATTTCGTCAGGAACAGTTTGAATAGATTTAATGTGAACATAATCATTAAATTTTGCAAGACAGTCATTAATAGAAAATGCATCTAATTGCGATTCTTCTTGAGCAAATAAACGTATTTTTTTACCCAAAAATTTATAATGATACTCAGGAAAAGAAAAACCAATGTCACTATTACCTGCTTTATTTTTTCCTGTTACCAATTGTAAATGCAGTTGAGGATAAATTTTCTCCCATAAGAAATAAATATTATTTTCTAAATCCGGTATTAAGGTTATTTCAATATAATATTTAATCACTATTCTTTTCCACTTTCACCAAATACACCACCTCGCACAAGTACTGCCATCACATAATGTGCTTCCTCAATGCTTGATAATTCTTCACCACAAGCAAATTTATCAAAAAGGCTAAAAAAATCTTGTTTAGCTTTTGGGGTTCGATAAGCTTTACCTAAATTAGTCACTGCGCCATAGGTTTCAATCGCAATCGGAAAAGGCGTATTTAAGGTATCATCGGCTTGCGGATACCAAGTATCAATGGTGCGCAACGCATTACCAATTTTTTGTGAATGCATCCCTGCAATACCATTAATTTCATACAATATTTTACTTTTTTTAGTTTTACTATTACCTTTATCTAACACCAATTCTTCACTAGGATAAACATCTTGCGCTCTACCCACTTGTGCAAAGGCGGTAATATCCAATAACAAAAAGTCCGTTTTACCCGATAAAGCACTAGCTATTTTATCGGCTAATAAATCAATATCTTCAGTGCTATGGTTAAAATCTTTAGTGCTAAGCTGGTTGGCATCAAAAATAAATGGTTTTTCTTCCCCCTTGATCTTCACTTGAATTTCTATATTTTCTGTGCCAACACGATTACGCCATAAAAAACGTCCATTGGCAATATTCATGGCATAGCGTCTAGCTAATTCAGTAAAACCCTGTTCTTTGATGTAATCTTGTGCCGCTTTGGTATAGGTTTCATTAAAGGATTCCTTATTACACGCCGAAGGATTTTCAACACCACTTAATATTTTTAAGGTAAAGCTTAATTTTAAAGTGTCGTCTTCAGTGGATAAAGCACAGCTATCTACTCGTTGTAAATTGGGTTTTTCAACTTCGGCATCTAATTTAATTGGATCAGCTTGCAGGGCTTTTTTAAGTCGATTAGAAATTGTACCGCGTACCGATTTTTCTTTTAACTTTAAAGGGGTTGATTCTCCATTACGTTTCTCCCACGTAGTCCCATAAAAAGAGCCATCAGAAGGAACAAGTTTCTTTTCAAAGGCAAGAACAGTTGCGATTTTAGTATTTTTAGCCATAATATTTTCCTATTAATTTTTTTGTTGACAAAGATAAAGGTTATTTTCCAAATCGGTGTGATAACCCCAAAGCATTTCATCTAAATTTTTAAAATGATAGGGCATTTTAAATTCCCCTAAAGTTACGACACTTTCAGCAAAACGGTGGGGTGTATTAGAATCTCGTTGATTTTTTGCTTGCCCTAATTCACTAATGCCTTGAAAACCTGTGGAAATCGGGACTATCCAGCCTTTAATTTTTTTCTCAACCATCCATTTTATTTCATCGTCTTTGGTTTCATGTTTAATTATTTCACTACGATGTTTAACTGTTACATAATCTAACAAGGCTTTAATAGCATCAGGTTCATCCTGCATCGCTTGTTGCATTAAATCGCGGCGTTCAACCAAACAATGTGACGGCATTAATTTTCTTTTTAATTTTGCAAAGGATTTATCATCATTATCATTGTGTAGCTCTGGGGGGTTAAAACTTAAAATATCACCGCCTGCGAGTTTTAATGTTTGTAAGCACTGGGTAACCGAATTTATAAAACTATCAGGGCTAATAATCTCATCTAAATCTTCTTCATCATTTAAGTCTTCATATTCAATCACTAAAGAAACCGTAAGATGACACCGCGCCTCTTCAATAAAAGACGGACGACTACCTGTTTTAGTTAATGGATTACTAGTTCCAATAATGGAATAAATATAATCACCATCACCTTTATGCGTTTGTAAATCAATCTGATGACAAGCCACCGTCATCCGTGGAAATTTTAAATTTGGATAAGTTGAATTGAGTTTTCGTTGCAAGGCATGAACGCCACCTAGCCATGCTGTCATAGCAGGAAAACCAATGGTATAAGGACTTGATAAGGCGTTGGCATTCTGAATTTTTATTTTTGGAATCAGTAATAAACTACTCATAACAAGCCCTCCTGTTGCTCTTTAATAAGGGCTTTAATTTTGATGAGTTCGGTATCGGCAAGAAATTTGGCTTTTTTATCGCCAACTACTTTTTTGTAACTGTTGATAATCCAACGAGCTAATTCAGTTATAACCTCATTTAACCATTCATCATCTTCCGCGCGTTTTTCTTCATAAGCATTGTCCAGCCAAGTTTTTTGATAAGGTTTTAGTGAGGTTTTTTCTGACCAGTTTTTATCAGAGGAACGAATTTTCCAAGATCGCCCAATAACTTGACTAACAATAAAGCTAATAATATTATCAATCCCTTGTCTTATATGAATATTATTACGATCAAGTGTCATCAATTTATCTAAGGATTTAAAACTACTTTCATAGTTTTTATAATAAAGACTATTGCTAAAAAAATCTGTTTTAGGTAAGCGGATTTTTTGAGGAGTTAATTCAGGGGGCATAGAGGGTAGCAAGTAAGATACGCCGCCATTTTGACTATTAAGTAAGCTAACACCTTGAGGATTTGCACCACCAAAACCAATCGCAGTTAAATCATAAAGTTCATCAAAACCTTTTTCATGGTAATGATTTTTCTTTTTAGCGTCACGTGCTTCTTTTACTTCATCAGAAAAGCGAATTTCATTAATTTGGTGTTTAAACTTATATAATAAACCTGATGGAGTTAATAAAGACAATAAGTGATAATTATCTTTAACAGGAAAATACACTTGCTTTAAACGTTCGCTGGTAATTTTTTCATCGCTATCTATCGGTTTAATAGCTAATAAACCCGCTTTGATATTTTGATAGGAAGCACTTGGAATAGTGAATTGTATTTTGATGTGTTCTGTATCTGCCTCAAGGTGGTCTAAAATAGTTTGATTATCGTTAAGTGTTAATATTAAAAAACGATACACATCTAATGAAGCGGCATTCCCTGAGACATCAAGTGCTGTTGTTCCTGAGTTTCCTGTACGTAAAAAGCCATCATTTTTAGCAGAACCTAGAGCAATAATAGAACTGGTTTTTGCGCTAGAATGGGTAAATTTACTGGGATGACTGAGTAATGAAACTTGCCACGCACGTTTAGCTGCTTTCGGCAACCAGTTATCTAACAAAAACTCTTCATTAGCACGATCAATAATTAGTTGTCGTTCTTCATCTGATAAAGAAGGTTTTAATTTACCTTTAAGCCTTGCCTCCTTTCGTTCATCAAGAAAACTTTGTATTGCTGGATCTAGCATCTAAACACTTCCTGTAAACAAAAAATTTAGAGTTTATAGTAAGTTTATTTTAAAGTCAATCATTATATTTTTACCATTCCCAATTGATGTGAATATTTCATCTCACTATTCCCTTCAAGATCACTCGCTCGACAACTTAATTCACCATAACGAGACGCGGCAAGATTCAACGACAAATCTTTCTTTTCGGCTAAATCTTCTAACAACGAAACATAATCACGCGGCAACCATAAACGTTGTTGATTGTCGTTATTAATTTCAGCTGACATAATTTTATAAAGCCCTTCAACGATATCCGTTAACTTATTCTTATCATCTTTTTCCACAAACACCCATTCTTCTTTTTTCAACACTAAATAAAGTGAGCGTTGTTTTTGACTCTTTCTAAATGGGGTTAATTGTTGCGGTAAAGCCGTTAGCCACCAACACTCAGTTAACCAACCTTGCAAACTAGCAACTTTTTTATTCTCATATGCAGTTAATAATTCACCAATACATTGATGCTCTAAATCCGCAAATGGATTCTTTAACTCGGGATTATTCGCAATTCTAGGAATCGCATCGACTTTTTCCTGAATATCATCTCCCAATAAATCATTCAAATCATCACTTGATAATCCATGTTTACTATCTTCATAACCAGGTTTAGAATACGGTGACTCTTGTTGTAATACAGCCTTAAGATTGTATTGCATAATCGCAAGATTCGCCTTCTGAGGTGATTCATCACGATGCCGTAAAACGCGTCCCGCTAATTGAATAATCGACCGAAAAGACGAGGGTTCAATTACTGCCCAATCAAAATCATGATCTCGACCAACTTCTTCCACAGGAGTTGCAACCACAATAAAAATAATATTTTTCGCTTTAGTTTGTTGTAAATGCGTTTGGATTAAATGATTTCCAACACCGCCGTCTTTTTTATTACGTTTTAAAACCGCATCTAAATGTTTTTCTTGCTCATGACGTAATAGCAAAATTTGCTGACTATGATACGCCATAATCCTAATATCAATCCCATCACCCCAATCATTAGATGCTAATAAATACTGAGTTAACGCCACACACGGAACAATATTTGCCATTCGCACCACACCAAAAGAAACTTGTTTTTGTGTGTTTGGGTCTATTTCAAAGTGCTGTTGATGTTTTTCAATAATCGCTTGTTGAATGCAATAAAAATAATGATTCTGCAAACTCTCATAGCCATCTTTTTCCTTAGAACAAGTAATAATAGTCGCTTTACGCTTTACGGGTTGTTTGATTAAAAATTGAATGCGTTTATGAATAAATTTTTGATGCAAGATTTTATAATCGTCTTTATTTCCACCCACAATAGAATGTACTTGAATATTGGTTTTATCTTCATCAATCCACGCGCAACCGATAGACTGACTTAAATTGCGTGTTTGTGCAAACAATTTCCAACCTTGTTGATAGGCATTAAAATAACCAATGGCTAAATCTGGCGGAATCGTCGCCGATGAAATCATCACTTTACGCCCTAGCATACCTGCTAAATGAATCAAGCGACCAATCGCAATTAAATCATGCCCTGTAAAATCATCAATCTCATCAATCACCAAATCAGAGGACATTAAACGCAAACTGGGTAAAATATAACGTCCACCGCGTTGGGTTTCTGTCGCAGGCATCATATGGTCAATGGTACATGCCAACACAGGTGCGTATAAAAATTGCTTATTCCGTTCCGTTTTCAACAAAGTGCTTAAACGTTCTTCAGGAATCGTACAGTCATAATCAATAAAATTATCATCTAATAAAAATTCTTGTGATTCAGAACCTGATGCTGCGTCAATTGAAACCCTATTTTCCTCTTGTTCTTGCTCAGAATGCAATTCCATAATTGCTCGTGAACCAATCATCACTGCTAATTCATCATCGCTTAAACCAATACGATTACGATATTCATCGCCTGTCTGCAAAGTCAAAGTCCGTAATCCTAAGGCTAAAACATAACGTAAACTATCCCCATCCTCGGATAAAGCTTGCATAATTTTGGCATTAGCAATGGTTTTACCACAGCCTGTACTTGCCATATTAACCGCAAAAAAACCATAACGCTGTTTATCATCAGCTAAGGTTTTACGCCATGTTTGAATCTTCATTGCCGCTTTATCTTGCCAATAATACGGCGAATTTACAGGGCTTTTTTGCTTTAATGATTGAATATCGTAAGCAGGTTTTAATTCTGTTTCAAATGCAGGTAATAATTGCACAACCTCAAGGGATGATTCTTTTACACCAATTAAATGTTGATCTAATTTTTGTTTGGGCGTTCCTTTTTCAATTAATTTACCAGCAATAATGACATCTTTATGATAAGTATTCGCAATCGGTTTATAAAGATTATCCCATTTTTCAAGAACCTCTTGTGAAGAATACTGATGATCTCCTAACATTAATGACAGGCGTGAATAAAAAATAATTAATCGCCAACTGCCATTTTCAATTAAGGGGGCTATTTTATCTGCTTGAGCATTTAATCTATTCGACCATTTTTTAACTTGTTTTAGCCATTGCGGAGATTGAGAAGGTAAGCCATGTGGAAAATTGAAACAATCCTTCAACCTTGCTTTTTGAACATCATCCCATAAATTTTCATAATCACAGTTTGAATTAATAAACCCTAATAAAGCTGTAAATTTTGAGAGTTTTTTTAAGCCTATTAATGTATTTATATCATCATTATTTTTGGGTAAAGGTAAACGATGATGTGAAACAATTAGCCAACCAACCAAACTAGCTAAAGGTGGTAATTTTTTAATTGGATTTTTAACATTTTCCTGAGCTGTTTTAATTAAAGCAAGCCCATCAAATTCACCTTGTTGTAATCGTGTAAGCCATTGTTCATCAGTTTGATGATCCACAAATGCACTGAATAACAATACCGATACCCATTCATGCCGTAAAGGATCACCTTTAAATTTATGTTTAGATTTTGGATTAAGTTTCTCTTGAAAACAAACCGATGCTTTGCCCCAATCGTGAAATAAAGCCGCTAAAGCAGTCAACGATTGAATCATTGGTAAATAATCCCAATCATTTTCCCATAGAGTGTTTAAAATATTTTTTCGTGTCCAATTAACAGGCACATGTCCCTCTAAATTAAACATGTTTCTTTTGCCGACAATCCAAACCAATTCACTACGACTACGTGACCTAATCCAGTGACAAGAAACAGCGGTATTTTTAGTCGCGGTTTTGCGGAGTAATTTTTTGACTGCTAATAAGCCTTCATTAGTAATCACTGTTTGCCAAGTACGGCTACCAATACGATTAGCAAATGCATCCAATACACGACGGGTTCGATTGAGCGATTTATGCTTACATTCAGCAACAAATGTCACTATCATACAGAATGATCCTTTAAACTAAATTCTTTAACCGTATCAAACATAAAATCCAAAGCTTTATATTGGGTGAAATTTTGCAAACATTGTTGCCTAAATTCCTGTTCAGTAGCATTTTCTTTTGCACAAATAAATGCCCAAGGCAAAATCAGCGTATCTTTCACCAAATCAGCGACATCAAAAACCAACGCACCTCTTCTAGTTTTACCATGAGTCACCGCAAACCCATGAGGAATTCCTAGAACCCAAATTGTTGTAGCGGCTAAACCATACGCCAAGTAATTACCATGGTTTAAAAAAGCATTTGCAGGGTTACCACCACTATGATCGCGCACAAAATTACTGTGATTAGTTAATCGAGCCGAGAATTTATACAGGTTTTTAGTAAACCGTGCTTCACTCAGCAATAAATTAGTTACATCTTCACAACTCTCAATCTCAGCAGAAAATTTATCTATAGCTTGAGTTAAAAAAGCATCATCGACATGAAAACCCATAGCCTTTAAATGACTATCTTTAGACCAAATTTTTTTCAAATAATCTATGCGTAAATATTGAAAATTTTTGGCAACTTTCAAACGTTTTTTAGCATCAAACCAAAACGACAACCAACCTTGAACATATTCCGTAGGACGATATTCACTTTGTGGTGATAACCATTCAATCTCAGTTGCGGCAATTAAAGGCGTTCCACCACTACCACTAAAGCCAATCAGAACCCCAGCAGAAGCCAGCATTCTTACCGCAGCTTGCGTAATTGAAGTTCCAATGCCAAGCAATAGTACGGTAGTATTAGCAATCGGAATAT
>DAOUSJ010000035.1 GCA_030627285.1 Methylococcaceae bacterium
CTGTACATGTAGGTACTTTGACCGCAGTAGTAGCTTTTTATAGACGCGATTTAGTTATTATTTCTAAAGCTTGGTTTGCATCAATTTCTGGAACTACGCCTAATTCTGAAGCTAAACTAGGTTGGTATGTACTTTTAGGTACTATACCAGTAGGATTAGTGGGCATTTCTTTACCAGAAAAACTTGAAATTGCCCTTAGATCTCCTCTAGTAATTGCCGCCTCTACCTTGATATTCGCGCTATTATTATGGCTAGCTGAATCCAAAGCCCGTGAACAAAGAGACACAGTAACTTTACTAGATGCAATAATAGTGGGCTTATTTCAAGCCATTGCCTTAATTCCAGGCACTTCACGTTCAGGTATTACCATTACCGCAGGTTTATTAATGGGCTTAAAACGTGAACCAGCTGCACGATTTTCATTTTTATTGTCGATTCCAGTAATTAGCCTTGCAGGAATGTTAAAAATAGTAGAATTATCTCAAACTGAACTCGCCATTAATTGGAATTTTATGGCAATTGGAGCAGTAATTTCAGCGTTAGTTGCGTATTTAAGCATTGGCTGGTTTTTACGCTTGTTAGAAAAAATTGGACTCATGCCATTTGTAATATATCGCTTTGTTTTAGCAGGATTTTTAGTTTGGATGTTTGTGTGATTTAACCTAACTTGTTAGTTGAATAATTATAATTTCGGCAAAGCTTTTTGTTCTACCAATGCAGCTACAAATTGATTAGCTTCAGCAATGCTTTTTTCCATAACCACAATTAATTGTTTAATATCAACTTCAATCGCCATAAATTCGTGTTGTAAAGCTGCAATCGCTTGTGCATTTAAATTATGCTTTAGAAACAATACTTGGTCGTAAAATGCTACTAACACAGGTTGCATTTTTGCTTCAGCTTTGGACAAGTTTTTGATTAATCTATTATATTGTTGACGGGCAATTTTTAACTGACTGCGGCTGCGAGAACGTAAAGTGCGATTATTATATAAACTCAATTCGGCATCCCATTCAGCAAATAAAGCCGTACTTAATTGTTCAATCGCTTGAATACGTTGTTGAGTTTGATAAGCTTTTTGTTGGCAAAAATGATATTGACGTTTTAAGACATAATAATTATGTTCCAATTGTGCATTAGCTACAGGAACTAAAGTTTTAAATTGTTCTAATGCATTGGTAAATTGATCGCGGCTAGACTCCAAAATCACGCAAGCTTCTTGCACTTGTAACACCATTCGATCACGCTTATGATAACCCAAACTTTCTTGAGTATTAGCGCAAATTTCACGTATATATTGCCCAACACTCTGCAAACAAGAATTAATAAACTGCAAATTTAAGAAAGGTGATGACATAGCAAAGAGTGATGAATAATCAAGAGTTTAAAGGTGGTTTCTTGAATGAAGCTTGAAAATGCTTGATCCAAAATTCCAAGTTGTTGTAAGGTTTTAATATCATTAGTTGGCACTGTTGCAGCTTTAACAATCAATAATTTTTGTGCAGTTAATTGTCCTGCCAACCATGCACTCAAACTATCAGAAGTAAGTTCCCAAGTTGCTGGCAATTGTGCTTGATTTAATTCATCTATCTGAGGTGACCAAATTATTAAGCGTTCTGTAGTAATTGCTTGTTGAATTGCGCTAACTGAACTCAAAACTTTAAATTCTGGTTGCAAAGCTGCCAACATTAATGCCGTTTGTTGCATCGCTAAAATAGCCATCGCATGTGCAGTAGTATCATCAAATAACCATTGTTTTTGCGCAAGTCGCACTTGTTCAGCAAATTCACCACCACCAGCAACAATCACTACTGGAGTACGCGCTTGTTCGGCAATAATATTTAAACACTTTAATATCGCATTACTGCCATTTAAACTACCACCTAATTTAATCACTTGCATAATTAGCAAACTGTTTTAAAACACTCAACATAGCCGCAGCTTTATCAAAACTTTCCTGATATTCAGCTGCAACTGTAGAATCATAGACAATTCCACCGCCAGCCCAAAATCTAATTTCAGAATCAGAATGCACAAATGTCCGAATCGCAATATTAGTATCCATATTGCCATTGAAACCTATATAACCCAAAGATCCACAATAAACTCCCCGTCGTTGCGGCTCTAATTCTTCGATGATTTCCATAGCTCTAATTTTGGGCGCACCTGTAATTGAGCCTCCAGGAAAACAATGATGCAATAAATCCAGCGCATGCTTTTGCGGCTGCAAAGTAGCTGTAATGGTACTGACTAAATGATGTACTGTGGCATAAGTTTCAATCGCAAATAACTTTGTTACTGCAACCGAGCCAGTTACACAGGTTTTGCTAATATCATTGCGGAGTAAATCCACAATCATAACATTTTCAGCTTGATCTTTAGTGCTGTGGCGTAAAGCATCAATTTCAGCTTGATTTTCCACCGCATCAGCTTTACGTGGTCTAGTACCTTTAATAGGTTTAGTTTCCACTTGCGCAGCTTGCACTTGTAAAAATCTCTCTGGTGATGCACTTAGAATTTGCAACTCTGGATGCTTAAAATAAGCTCCAAATGGGGCTGGATTAGCTTGTCTTAATGCTTGGTATAATGTCCACAAATCACCAGAACATGGACTAGAAAAACGTTGAGTTAAATTTATTTGATAACAATCGCCAGCAGTTAAGTAATATTTAATTTTTTCAAATGCTTGTTGATAAGCTTGCGCAGTTAAATTTGATTTTGGTTTGGATAATACTTTAAATTCTGTAGCTGTTGGAATTGCTGGTAATTGACTAAATTGTTGTTGTAATTGCTGTTGTTGCGCTACATCCAAATCACGTCCAACTAACCAACTTTGTTGTTGCTGATGATCTACAACCACCGCCCAATTATAAATTCCCACTGCCATATCTGGAATATTTTCAGTATCTAACGCTAATTGAGGTAATTTTTCCAAATAACGGGCTAAATCATAGGCAAAATAACCCAACAAGCCACCATTAAATGGTAAATTATTTGCACTATCTACTACTGGTGGTAAATACGATTTTAATAAAATAAATGGATTTTGCTTGGATTCAGAAGTTTTACCCAAATGTTTAATGGTAGTAATTTGCTTCCGAGTATTGAAAGTGGTCACTGGCTGTGCAGCAAAAATATCATACCTACCTTGACTACTATATGGATAACCACTATCCAAAAAAATTGCCCATGACTCATGCGCTAGCATAGCAAACAAAGCCGCACTATCTTGAAAATATGGTAATCGGTGTTCAAATTGGTTTGGTGCAGGCATTAAAATAAATACACTTATTTAGTCAAGATACGGGTTAAAGGATTTTCTGGAGCAATCACCTCCGATTGCGCCGCAGTTGCACAGTGTTGAATCCAAGTATTTAATTCAGTTAAAACTTGCTGTTGTGCAGCTTCTTGGGCTTGAATACTAGCTTGTATTTGTTCATCAAGCAAGGTTAAGCCTTGACGTAAACCTTGTTGCAAACCTTTAAAAGCAGATTTTTCTACTGATGGTTGCATTTTTTTATGAATAAAATAGGGCAATAACCAACTAATGCCAATTAATAACAAGCTATGACTGGCAAAATTCAAACTCAAATACTCTTGTTTGCCAACACTGCTCATATAAAAACCTTGAAACACTTGATATGCAACTACAGCAATAGCACTCAATGGTAGAATTATTTCTGCAACTCGATTAAATGCCAAGAATATATGTTGTAAGCGGTTGCCAGGTTTAATTAATGCTTGTCGACAATGTAATTCAAGTTGTTGTTGAAATATATTTGCTATAGGCGTGGCTTCAGTTTGCAAGCGAGGCTTAAACATCGCATTCGGTAATTTTAATTGATGCGCTTTGAGGCTTAAATCAGTAATTAAATTAACATAATGTGTTTGCGCCCATGCATCCCAAATATCCAAACTTGGTTTTGGAGTTAATATACTATCTTTTTGCGCGTAATGGGCTGCATATTGTTGTAACTTCCAAGTAAAGGCACTGGTAAAAGTTTCTGCATTAGCTTGCCATTGCTGCTGCCAATAAGTTTTCAATTGCGAAAAATTGGCGACAGTATTTAATTCAGCTACACAATTAGTTAGTTGTTGTTGCAGATGTTGAATTTTAACTTGCAATCCATGTTGGGATAATTTTTTTAGCGTTTTGGCACTCGAAAATTGGCTTAAAGTTTGTAAAAATTGCGGAAATTCATCTGCTTGGCTCAAACTACAATCAGTCCGAAAAATAAATGGTTGCTTAAATTCAGCTACAGATAATTGTTGCTGCAATGCTTGATATTGAGCCTCACACCCTTTATCCCATTGATTTAATACAAAAATCCAGCCATGATTTGCACCTTCAGCACGAAATAAATCCCAAGCTGCTTTATCACGATAACGTTCTGGACTCACTACATACACCAATACATCAATATGCGGCAACCAACTTAAAACTAAGGTTTTATTCTGACTTTCCGTGCTATCAAAATCTGGCATATCAATCCAAACCAATTGTTGATAAGCATCGTTTTGATGTTGTGCAATTTGAGTTTTAGCCACTGGCAAGTCAGCTGGAAGTTGTTGCAATTTTACTTGGGCATGATGATATAAAGTAACTTCATGCGAAGTTGGTCTAATTACTCCAGTTTTGGCAATCTCTGCAACTGCAAGCCGATTTAATAAACTACTTTTACCCACGCCAGTACCACCAAAAAATCCCACAATTAAGGCTCTTTCGACAGTATTTTCCAATAAATCAGCTGGAGTTCGAGTGTCCAAATTTAGAATCTTAGCTGCAAGTTCGGAGCTAATCAATTGTTGTGATTCAGCTTGCTGCGCCCATTCTTGTGCTTTGTCAACTAGTTCAGAGTATTTGTAATCCATGCCGTTTCTGTAAGCGTTGTTGTTGGATGCGGTGTAATTGTTGCGGACTAATATTAAAACGAACCTCAGAATTAATTTGTGCAGGCAAAGCTCTTAAAGCAGTTTGAAGTACATTAACAAATAACCTACTTTTAACTTGTTGCAATTGCTGCTGTTTTAATTGATGCTCAATTTTTTGCAAATAACTACCTAACGCGCCTTCGGTTAATAATGAGATCAAGGATAACATTGCTGGAGTAATAATTAAATCATGCACTCCAATGCCACCAGTATAAATAACCGCCGCAATCGTGGCTACATCGGTAGTAGCTCTGGTAGCGCGTAAACTATTTAAAATGAATGGATGTTGCTCTAATTCAGAATATAATTTTTGCGCCGCTTGTTCAATTTCAAGTTGAAATTCAAGCTGATATTGTTGCGAACTTTGATTAAAATTCAACAAAATTTGCTCTTGTTGCTGACGTAATAAGCGATAATTTTCTTGCCACCAAGATGCATGTTGACTATGTAATTGACTCTGTTCTAATAATTGTGCCGCTAATTGCAACATAAAATAATCCGCAGTTTGCTGTAACACTGCTAATTCTGCATCATCGGTTAATGCTGCGGATTCAGATTTTCCTAAGGCAATTAATTTACGTAATGGCCAAGTTAATATTCGTCTAGTTTGGGTAAATACATGCGCAATAGTTGGAATTTCTAATAAATGTAATACCGCAATTAAAGCTTGTTGAAAGGTCGCATAATACTGTGGGTGATTTAAATAATCCCGTTGATAATTACTTAATGCATGCTGAATTTGTTGCTCAATTAGTTGATGCCAAATATTTGTGGCTTGATGTTCAGCTAGCACTGGCTCTAACCATGCATCCCAATGTTGGTACAAATATTCCTGTTGATAACGTGCATGCTGGTGTTTTTTAGCTTGTTTAGCAAGGGTAAATAAAATTTGGTTTTGCGTTGGCGACCAAATTAATTCATGCTCTGGATGATAAGCAAATGTTACTACCTCAGGAAATTTATCAGTACGATTTTGCTGCCATTGAGTTTTTAAAGATTCAAGTAACAAAGCTTCACTTGAAGGTATAAGCTTGTTAAAACAAATTAAAGTCGGTTGTTTTAAAGCTTCAAGCGTATGCATAAGTTCCCAAACACTTTGATCGGCATATTTTTCTTTACTTAAAACCAAAATAACTATATCTGCCAAAGCTAAAGTACGAATTACGCTCTCTTTATAGTCAGGTGCAGCAATGGAATCAAAATCTGGGGTGTCCCATAAAATACAGTTGGGTAATAAATTGCTGCTGGTTTGCATGGTAGTCAAGGCATAGCAATCATAACGAGTTGGACTTAATTGGGCTGGAGTTAATTGTTGATAGCGTCCAAAATAATGCTGAAGTCCTGCTTGTTGCTGGCTAGATACGTTACAACAAAATCCTTGTGGATGTACAGTATAAGCCGCTAATGGACTCACGCCAGCTTGATTTTGTTGTAATAAGGCATTGGTAATTGAACTTTTGCCTGCTTGAGTGGGGCCAATAACCACAATATTTAATGGTGGCGGATTTTCTGCAGCTAACCAAGAACTTTTGCGTAATAAAGCTTCAGCTAACAATAATTGCTCAGTGCAAGCTTGAAAACTGATTTTTTGTGGGTTTTGGCTTGGAAGTTGTAAAGCGATAGCTTGATAACGCTGTCTTAAAGAAGAGATAAATTCCAGCATAAAAAAGAAGCTTAGGTTTATAATGACCAACCATTTTACTTTGTTTTCAGTTAGAATCTATGAAAACATTGCAAAGTAAATTAATTGTGTGAGGCTTATCATGAAGTTTGTATCTATTATTAGCATTATAGTGTTATCACTAGCATTGTCAGCATGCAATAAAGGCAATGAAGTTAGTGGACGCAGTATGAAAAGTGCGTATCGTTCCGTAAATCATATTAAAAATCGCTTACCAGTTGAACAACGAATTGAATTTGAATTATCTTTTTGGGCTTTAAGAGATTTACATCCAGATAAAGATGAGTTTTTAGATACTGTGGGTGGAAAAAATAATGATGAAATCATTGCTTTAGGTAAAGAAATGTTTCAACAACGTAAAGCCACTGGTTTTGCTGCCTATGAAAAATATAATTCTTGGGATCATATGATTGCTAAATATACCAAAGAACGTTTAAATCAAGATAAAGCTAAATCCAAATCTGTTAACCAACGCGACCAAGCTAATGATGTATTATACGACTTATAGTTGTTGATTCCGATTGAATTTTATGGGGGTATGATCTTCAATATGTGGCCAAGCATTCAACACTGCTTTGACTAAAGTTGCTAATGGGATTGCAAAAAACACGCCCCAAAAACCCCATAAACCGCCAAAAAATAAAATTGCAATAATAATTGCTATTGGGTGTAAATTTACTGCTTCAGAAAATAATAATGGTACTAATACCACCCCATCAATAGCTTGAATAATTGAATATGCAATCACTGTATACATGAAATAGTCGCCACTAATGCCCCATTGCATGGTGGCAACTCCTAACACAGGAAATGTAACTAAAGTTGCACCTACATATGGAATCATCACTGAAATTCCCATTAACACCGCCAATAACATGGCATAATTTAATTCTATGGCGGTAAAAGTAATAAAGCTAACTGCCCATAAAATAAAGACTTCGATTAATTTACCGCGCACATAATTAGCAATTTGCAAGTCAACTTCACTCCAAACTAAAGTAGTTAAATTTCTATCCTTAGGCATAAATTTCAGAATCCAATTCAATAATATGTCCCGATCTTTTAAAAAGAAAAACACCATCATTGGCACTAAAAATAAGTAAATTAACGCAGAAACTAAACCAATAACTGAAGCAGCTGAAGTAGAAATAATTTCTTGTCCATAGCTAAGTAATTCATTTTGCACTGAAACCATAAATTCTTTTACACTTTCTTCAGTCATGAACTGTGGATATAACTGCGGCAAACGCATAATTTCCATTTGCGCTTTATTTAACATAGCAGGAATTTTTTGAATCAATTGAATTGCTTGGCTGGAAACAATCGGCATTAAAATAAAAATTGCGAAGCCTAAGCAAGCTAAAAATCCAGAATACACGACATAAACTGACACTAAGCGTGGAATATTCTTGTTTTCCGCCATTATCACAATGCCATTGAGTAAATATGCCAAAATTATGGAGGCAAATACTGGCATTAATAAACCAGATAATAAATAAATTAATAATGGACAAATAATTAACAGAATCGCTAAAGCAACTGCTTGTG
The DNA here is from genome assembly GCA_030627285.1 of Methylococcaceae bacterium. GTDB lineage: Bacteria > Pseudomonadota > Gammaproteobacteria > Methylococcales > Methylomonadaceae > WTBX01. Next base: position 8,162 of record DAOUSJ010000035.1, read on the forward strand.
AATTAGGTAATAAACGCTGTAAACGCTGCCCAATAAAATGTAAATTAGAAAAATTAGTAAGTTGAGACATTATTATTATTGTTAGTTGTTAACATACATTTATTAAATGTAATTATAAATTATGTAGCTTATTCCGAGTAATATTACTATGCCCCAGCTAATACTATTTATATATTGGCGTAATTTAAGTTCTAGTTTTTTTCCTCCAGCAGCTAATAGCATTGCGACTAAAAAAAACCGTAAACCCCTACCTACAAACGAAGCTAGTAGAAATGGCAGCAACATCATTTGTAAACTACCAGCTGCAATAGTAAATACTTTATATGGTATGGGAGAAAATCCAGCAATAAATACTGCCCAAAAGCCCCAGTCTGCAAACCAATCTTTGGCACGTAAATAATTTTCCCAATAATGACTTTCTTGTAACCAAGCCACTAAACTATCAAACATAAAAAAGCCAATAGCATAACCTAATAACCCGCCTAAAACTGAAGCTATGGTAGTCCATAAAGCAAAATGTAACGCTTTCTTCGGTTGCGATAATGCCATAGGAGCTAGCATAACATCAGGCGGCACTGGAAAAAATGATGATTCGGCAAAACTTAACACACATAAATATTTCACCGCATGTGGATGTTTAGACCAAGTTAAAGCTTTATCGTAGAGATTTTGTAACATGCAAATAATCCAAGTAAATACGAGATTTAATTATTAGAAAAAAAATCCTCAAACCATGAGTTCTCAGATTCTGATTCTGGCTTATTAGAGTTATTAGAGTTGTTAGGTTTATCTGCATCAATATCAAAGACCTCATTAACCCAAGAGTTAACTGCATCTACAGGAATTTTTTCAATAATAGACTCAATTATTTCAGGTTTAGCATGTACACAAGGAGATTTTTTAATTGGAATCGAACCACTAATATATGGATACACTTCCACATTGTCACATTTAGGCGAGGCTAACAATCCATTGCTGGGATCAACCCAAACCTTTTCTATTGTTGACGGTGCAATTAAATTAACCTTTTGTTTAGCCACTTTTTGCATGAAATTATTCCATAACTGTAATGCGCCTGTAGTTCCAGTTAAACCCACAGATTTATTATCATCCCTACCTATCCAAACTGTGGTCAAATAATCGCCACTATAACCTGAAAACCAACTGTCTTTAGATTTATTTGTAGTGCCAGTTTTACCCACTAAAGCAAAATCTTTAGGCAAATATTCGTATGCTGATTGTCCTGTTCCCACCTGCATAACTGACTGCATTATGGTATTGGTTAAATAAGTTGCAGCTGCATTGACTGTTTGCTTTAGGGTAAAAGGATAACTATTTAAAGTTTCACCAGATTTAGAAACTACCGCCCTAATCGCTCTTAAAGGTGTAAAAAACCCATCTCCAGCTAAAGTTTGATACATTTGGGTAACTTCAAATGGCGATAAAGGCAACGCACCTAATAATAAGGATGGATATGGTGCAATTTCATTTTCAATTCCTAATTGGTGTAAAGTCTGAATCACCTTATCTACGCCAATATTTAAGCCAATATTTACCGTCGCCAAATTATACGAATGGGTTAAAGCACTATGCAATGACACAATTCCATGTGATTTTTTATCATAATTACGTGGCTTCCAAACTCCATCTTTAAGTTTCAATTTAATTGGAGTGTCTTGAATCCAAGTAGTCAAAGTGTATTTTTTTGGATTCGATAAAGCAGTTAAATATACTGCTGGTTTCACTAATGAACCAATTTGCCTACTAGCATCTAAGGCACGATTAAAACCAGCTTCAGCAGGATTTCGCCCACCCATTAACGCAACTATTTCGCCACTTTCACGCCGAGTTACAATTACTGCAGTTTCCAAATCTTGCGTGCGTTTTCGCAATTCAAAATCTTTCAGCTTGAGTTTTACTGAGACTTCCAAAGAATCTTGCACCCGTGTATCTAAAGTAGTGAAAATTTTCAAACCTTCAGTAGTAAGTGATTCTTGGGGATAATGTTTAGCTAATTGGCGTTTCACTAAATCTAAAAAACTCGGATAACGATTTACTGAACGATGCTTACGCTCAACAGTTTTTAAAGATTTTTCTTTAGCTGTAGCCAATTGTTTCGCAGTAATATATTCGGCTTCTAACATTTTATCCAAAACTAAATTACGCCGTGTTAAAGCTCGCTTTGGATTTCTACGCAAATCATAATACGAAGGCCCTCTAACTAAAGCTACTAAAGCTGCAATTTGGGATAAATCTAATTCTTGTAAAGTGCGCCCAAAATAAAATTCACTAGCTAAACCAAAACCATGAATCGCACTAGCACCATCTTGACCTAAATAAATTTCGTTTAAATAGGCTTCAAAAATTTCTTCTTTAGCATAATTTAATTCTAATAATAAGGCTAAGAAAGCTTCATTAATTTTACGTTTTAAGCTGCGCTCTGAAGATAAATAAAAGTTTTTAATTAATTGTTGAGTGATAGTGCTACCACCTTGAACTAGTTTGCCAGCACGCATATTAGCTAACATAGCACGAGCAATAGAACGAAAAGAAATGCCATTATGTTCGTAAAAATTTCGATCTTCAGTAGCTAATAATCCTTGGGTTAAAAATTGTGGTGCATCCTTAAATTTTATTAGCACCCGATCCTCTTTACGTTTTGGATAAAAACTACCAATTTGCACAGGCTCTAATCTGGTAATTGGAATTGCTTTTCCAGTAGTTATATCAGTAATTGCGGTAATAATATTTTTCTGAAAACTTAGCTTTAAATGTTGACTGGCTTGCGCACTATCCCAAAATTCAAACGGCCTAGTTCTTAAAAAAATGTTGTGTTTGTGCCGATAAAAACCACCTGCATCCGATAAATCCCGTTCACGACGATAATGTAATTGGCGCAATAAATCTTCTAATTCAGTTGGAGCTAACTTTAAACCCACATATAAATCTAGCGGATTGGCATATACACGCGCTGGAATATCCCAACGTTTGCCTTTAAAAGTCGTCCGAATTTTTTCATCTAAACTGGATAAATAAAAAAACAAGAATATACTCATAATCAACAAACTGGCTAAACTTACACGCAAAAACCAGCTAAAAAAACTCGTGTGATTAGATGTATCTGGGTTTGATGTGGTTGTCATAAAAGTTAATCACGGCACAATCTAAAGTGAATAGATATTTTAACACTCGCTGCTCCATTGCTGCTGATAATCGCAATATTGATACTGTTTAATTCTACGAATATTCCCTGCTTGATGCCAATAAATATCTGGTAAATTATAACCATTAAAGCGATTGGCTTTAATTAAACTGTATGCGCCTAGTTGCTTAAAAACCAATTTATCGCCAATTTTTAACTCTTGTTCCAAACTATATTCACCAAAAACATCCCCAGCCAAACAGGTGCTACCAGCTAAAATTACTTGATATTTACCTTTAGAATTGGCTTCACATAATTTTGGTGCGCGTTGATATTCAAAGACTTCTGGATGATGATTAACACTAGTGTCCAAAATTGCAATATTTTTGCCATCGCTGGGCAAAATATCAATTACTGTAGTCAATAAATAACCGGCATCATTTACGATGGCTTTGCCTGGTTCGATGAATATTTCAGTGGCTTGGTTGGCATTTAATGCTTGAATGCAAGTAATAAAACTTTGAAATTCCGTGATCTGATTAAATAAATAACCACCACCTAAATTTAACCAAGCTAAATCTTTAAAGGCTGTGCCAAAATGTGATTGCAATTTTTTCAGAGTTTGAATTAATGCTTGAAAATCAGTGGCCGAAAATACTGTGTGAAAATGTAATCCCTGAATATTCTGCATAGGTAAACTGAGTTCGGCAATATCTACGCCTAATTTTGAATGTAAACCACAGGGGTTAAAACGTTGATCGTGTAAAAAAGATAATTTTGGATTCAAACGCATCCCTAAAGTTGCAGATTTAATTTGTGCTGCAAACCGCTGATATTGATTCTGAGAATTAAAATTAATATGCGAACACAATCGCGCTAAAGTTGCAATTTCAGCTGCCCGAATTCCAGGAGTGGTCAAATGTATATTATTGCTGGTAGTGGTTTCATGGACTAATTGCGCTTCAAACAATGAACTAACGGCAAAACCTTGCACATGCGGGGCGACTAATTTTAAAATTGCATCCAACGGCAAAGCTTTAATAGCAAATAATAATTTGAAATTCGCTTGTTGTTGTAATTGCTTGAAAAGCTGCAATTGACTCAAAATTGAATCTGCATCCAAAATAAACGCCGGCGAAGTATTCACTAAAGCTTTGATCTGAGCAAGCTGCATATTGGTCTTGAATTAAACTGGAAATTATAACTTAAGATCTAAACTCCAGCTAAAGATGTTGGGTTATAAATAAACACAACCTACGTAGATTAAGTGTAAATATTGTGATATAAAGAATAAAAATTAATATGTAATTGTTAGATATTGAGGGTATAAAATTGAAGAAATATATTATGTTAGCTTTTATTGCTTATGCTGTCTGGGGCTATTATACAAAAAATAACGAGAACACAAATATCACATCAAGCTCAATTAAAAGTAGCAAATCTATTTCAAATTCTGATAACCAACCAAGTTTTCAATGTGATGGACGAGAACATTGTAGTCAAATGGGTTCATATGAAGAAGCAAAATTTTTTATAGAGCATTGTCCAAATACGAAGATGGACGGTGATAATGATGGTGTACCTTGTGAAAGACAATTTGGTCGTTAAAAATATCTAACAAAAAAATTCAGTGGACAGAATAAAGCGTCATGTCTTTTGCAAAAAACCGCAAAATTTGCGGCAGTGCCGTAGGTTGGATTGCATCTTTTCATAACCCAACATTCTACTGTATTAACAGCAGCAGATTTATTAGTGGCTTAACAAAACAAAAACAGGTGGGCGGTAATTGGTTTTTTTGCCCACCATACAATAGTTCTTAGTAATTAATTGCGCGGGGTAATTCTTTGGCTTGGGCAATCCAATTTTCCAATTGGGATTCAGTAGGAATTTTATGCACTAAATTATTGGCTTCGTTTACTTCGATTATTTTCAAATGTAAATTTTTAGCATTTCTATGTGATAACTCAGGTACTGTATCTACACCAGCAAATTCAAGTAAATCAGAATATTGAGTGCTAACACCTTTAATTCTAGATAAATCTGCAGTATTAACCCAACGTAAAATCAATTTTTCTTCAATTTCAGATTTTTTTGCAAATTCTTTACGACCTTTTTTATCACCACATACATTTAACAGGTCTTCTAAAGAATGTAATCCTTCACTTTCTAATGTAGCTAATTCTGCTTCAGAAATTCCCTTAATTTCAGATAATTTTGACATTTTTTATTCCTTGTTATTTTTTATTTTTAACGGTTGAAAACGGCATTTATTATAACCTGAATTTTATATAAGATAAGCCTAATTTATGCACCAATTGCTGTTGCTGCCGGAACTTCAATTAATCTGCCAGATTTTACATCATAAATATAACCATAAATCGGAATTTCTGCTGGTACTAAAGGATGAGATTTAATTCTACGCACATCTTCAGTTACGCTTTCTGCTTGGTCTTTAATCGTCAACCAATCAATATATTTGCCTTCAGCAGATCCATCACCTTCACCACAATCATGCCATCCATCTGCATCCACAGTTGCTGCTTTTAAACTACTGCCTAACAAGTCACGCATAATATCATCAGTAAAAGTTTCCATGCCGCAATCAGTATGATGAATCACAAACCATTCCCGTGTACCCAGCAATTTATACGAAATTACCAACGAACGAATTGCATCATCACTAGCACGCCCACCTGCATTTCGAATTACATGGGCATCACCTTCTGATAAACCAGCATATTTTGCAGGGTCTAAACGCGCATCCATACAGGTTAAAATAGCAAATTGTCTAGCTGGTGGCATAGGCAAATGTTCTTTATCAAAACTTGCCACATATTCACGATTATCTAGTAATACTTTGTTTAATAATTTACTCATAACTTCACCTTCTAAAAAATGCGTTAACGATAATATTAACCTAACAATTTACTATTTTAACCTGCTAAGATTTAGATTCTTAACAGGCTAAGACATAAATAATTTAACTTGCGTAATTACTAGCTGCAAAATCCCAATTAACTAAAGCCCAAAAAGCTTCTAAATATTTAGGTCTAGCATTCCGATAATCAATATAATATGCATGTTCCCATACATCACAAGTTAGCAATGGAGTTTGTCCTGCAGTTAAAGGACACGCAGCATTACTACTACTAACTAATTCTAAACTACCATTATCATTTTTAACTAACCAAGCCCAACCTGAACCGAAAGTTGTAACTGCACATTTAGTAAACGCAGCTTTAAATTCAGCAAAAGAACCAAATTTGCGGTTAATAGCATTGGCTAAATCACCTGTAGGTTCGCCACCACCAGCCGCAGATAAACTATTCCAATAAAAAGTATGGTTCCAAATTTGAGCGGCATTATTAAAAATACCACCCGAAGATTTAGTAATTATTTCTTCTAAAGAAGAGTTTTCAAATTCTGTTCCCACAACTAAATTATTTAAATTAGTTATATAGGTTTGATGATGCTTACCATAATGATATTCTAAAGTTTCTGCTGAAATATGCGGTGCTAAAGCATCTTGTGCATACGGTAATACTGGTAATTCAAAAGCCATTTTATTCTCCATTAGTAAATTTAAAATTCTGATAAATTCTTAATAGATTAGATACCAAGTATTTTAATCAGGTATTGGCACTTTATCATCACCAGAGATTTTTATAAAGTAAAAAAATTAAGCCAGAATTGCAGACAAAAAAAAGCGACTCAAAAAGTCGCTAGAAGAGGATATGTTTTTAGGAATCTAATGCTGTAAACATAATTAAGATTTGCAACTATTATATACCTTCCAAAAAAAAATAAAATGTGACAAATTGTCGCAAGTATTTGTAATTACTTAACTACTGTTATAGTGGCAGGATTATTGTTAGCTTGGGTTATTTGATATTCAATATGATTAGAATGTTGTTGCTGCGTTACTAATTTTTCTGCAACCGCCTTACCTTGAACTACACAAAATCCTGTAGGCCCCCAAGAAGTTTGTCCTATAGCTACTGCCCCTTGTTGTTGTAATTGTGCCATAACTTGAGCAACTTCTGGACTGGTAAATATGCCCCCTTGGACTGCTGCAAAATGCTCCCCTACAGCTTGTTGTAATTGGGTAATTACGGCACCAAAAGCTGGTAATTCATTTTCGGCGACAGCTGGCAAAGCTTGCATTAATAAACTGTAACATAATTGCATTGCTTGAGATGCTGGAAAACTAGGCAGGTCTTGAAATGCTTTCAGCTCTTGTTGACCATGCAAACCTTGCCCACGACGATCGAATACTAAAATAAAATACCAATCAGCAGGAATAGATAAATGTGAAATTACTGGCGGCGTAACAGTATTTACACCTCTACCGCCATCTACTACTAAACCTCCATGTTCAAATACGCCAATACCAATTCCAGATCTAGCTCCACGCGCACTAATTTTGGCAATTTCTCTCACACTTAAACCTAAATTATATAACGCATTTAACGCGGAACCTATAGCTAATGCAAGTTGCGTACCTGAACCCAGACCTACATGTTCTGGAATAATATTTTCAAAATGTAAATGTACATTAGTTGAAACTTTCAAGGTATCACAAAAAAATTGTAATGTATCCTCACTACGCTTAGGGGCGCAGCCGGTAATTTGCAATTCAGATGCAATGGCAAGGGTTAATTTAGTGTTAATATTATTTAATGCGACACCAATACTGCCAAAATGTCGCCCTAACGAGCCGCTTAAATCAATAAAACCCATGTGTAAACGGGCAGGAGCAATAACGGATATTTTTTTGGTAGTTGGATAATTCAAAGGGAAATCTGAGAAATGTTACTAAAATTAGCCGAAAATTATACCGCAAGGCACGGTTATTAGGGTAAATTAGGCTGGATAATTTTTGTTATTTCACTTAAATCAGCACATATATAAGGACTTAACGTAATTAATTCACTGCAAATTGGATATACTGATGGAATTAAAACTGCAATTCCACCAGCTGTTTGTGCCGCTTGAATACCTACTAAAGAATCTTCTAAAATCAAGCAGTGTTCAATTGGAGTATTTAACTGCTGTGCTGCCTGTAAAAAAACATCTGCTGCTGGTTTTGGATGCTCCACTTGTTCCGCGCTTATAATTACTTCAAAAGCTGTTTCCAAACCAGCTAACTGCAAACATTCATTGGCATTTTTCATCGGGCTATTAGTGGCTAATGCATAAGGTATTTGCAGCTGTTGAATTAAAGCTAATAATTCTTGAAAGCCAGTTTTAATTGGCAGCCCTTGTTGCTGCACATTTTGCCGCCAAAAATCTGCACTAAGTTGCTGAAATTTAGTTAAATCAAATTCAACGAGATTTAATTGCAATAACTGTTGCATAACTTTACTAGCATTAAGACCGCTTAAATATTGCCAAAAATTTGCTGGAATTGGCAACTGTAAATGCTGTGCTGTTTGTTTCCAAGCTTGAATAAAACCAGTTTCTGTATCTAAAACTAAACCATCTAAATCAAAAATAATCGCGTTAAATTCAGCTAAATTAAACATTTTCAACCACCTTTATATATTCACCTTGAGCTTCACGACTAGAACCAATTATTAATCTTTGCTGACCTTGGGAATCCATTTCCACTTGTCCAGCACACTGAATCCATTCACCAGTTTGTGCTTGTCCAGTATAAGTGGCAGTAAAACATACTACCGTGCTAATTATTGGGTCTGAAATTTTAAAAATTGCTGGATAATCAAAACTATACTCATCTGCTATTACTTGAGTAAGCAACTGCTTAAAACCCAGTTTTTGATACTGCTGCGCCGAAGAATTGCCCTGTTCAGATAAACTTAAATCAAACTTACGACCATTAATTAAAGCTTTATTAAACTTCCGCTGTTCATGCCAAATATATTCAGCTAAATTTAATTCACAACCACGGCGCACAAAAGATTCTTGCCAATCAGTTGCAGACAAAGAACTTAATTTATTTAAGTGCATTAATTCTTGCACTGCTTGACGTGCAGCTTGAAATTCATGCCGCTGATAAAAGACTAAATCAATATCTGAGTTGGCATTTTGTAAACCAATTAAAATTGAACCAGTTATTCCAATAGTAGTTAAATCCAAACCTTGTTGAACAAATAACTGCCCAAGCTGCTGTAAATCATGCATTACTGGATCAGATGTTGGCTGCTGAAATAAAACTTTGCCTTGAGTTTTAGCAGAATAATGTTGGTAAATAGCTGTGATTTCCACCGCATGTAAATGTGCAGATAGTTGAGTGGAATAATGCAAATATTGTGGATAAAATTCTTGAAGTAATGCATTTGCTGCTGGCGTAGTAAGTTTTTTCCAACTCTGATTTAAATATGCATAGCGTAAAAAAACCAAGACTTTGCTAGCTTCAGTGCCATTCTTCAAAACTGCAAAGCGCAAACCTTCAGCAGTTTCAATAAAATCTTTAGCATAAAATTGGCACATAAAAATTCTCCTTTAGAGTTATGATAGCATTTTGCATGTTTTAATTTACTATCTATAGTGAGGTCAAAATGAAAATTGGAATTCCAAAAGAAATTCATATTGGTGAAAAACGCATAGCCACAACCCCTGAAGCCGCAGAAAAAATTATAAAAATGGGTTTTGAGCTTAGCATTGAAACTGGTGCTGGCGCAGGAGCAAATATTTCTGATGCCGATTATGAAAAAGTTGGGGTAAATGTTGTTAGTAACGCCATATTGATATGGAAAAACTCCGATATTATAATGAAAGTTCGCGCCCCAGAAGCAAATGAGGTCTTGTTATTATCCGAAGATAGCACTTTAATTAGCTTTATTTTTCCTGCTCAAAATGAAGCTTTAATGTCTGAACTAGCTGCTAAAAAAGTCAATGTTTTAGCAATTGATAGTGTGCCTAGAATTTCCAGAGCGCAAAAGCTTGATGGCTTGAGTTCAATGGCTAACATTGCAGGTTATCGCGCAATTGTTGAAGCTGCACAACATTTTGGACGCTTTTTTACTGGACAAATTACCGCCGCTGGCAAAGTTCCACCTGCTAAAGTTATGGTTATTGGTGCAGGGGTAGCAGGTCTTGCGGCTATTGGCACAGCTAAAAGTATGGGTGCTATTGTTCGAGCCTTTGATACTCGCCCTGAAGTTAAAGAACAAATTGAAAGCATGGATGCTGAATTCTTGATGCTGGATTTTGAAGAAGAAGGTTCTGGCGCAGGTGGTTACGCTAAAACCATGTCCAAAGAATTTATTGAAGCGGAAATGGCATTATTTGCTCAACAAGCCAAAGAAGTGGATATTATTGTTACTACAGCATTAATTCCTGGAAAACCTGCGCCTGAATTAATCACCGCTGAAATGGTAAAAAGCATGCATGCAGGCAGTGTGATTGTCGATTTAGCCGCAGAACAAGGCGGTAATTGTGCCTTAACCGAAAAGGATAAAGTTGTAATTAAACATGGTGTTAGCATTATTGGTTATACCGATTTACCTAGTCGTTTAGCTGCACAATCAAGTCAACTTTATTCCACTAATTTACGGCATTTATTAACTGAACTCACCCCAGAAAAAGATGGCGTGATTAATATTAATATGGAAGATGAAGTTATTCGTGGAGCGACAGTAATTAAAGCAGGCAAAATCACTTGGCCGCCACCTGCTGCTACTATTTCTGTTAAACCAGCTGCACAAACAAAAACCCCAGCAAATCAAGAAATTATAGCAGTTAAAGCTTCAATTATTCCAACATGGATTCAACCTTTCTTGCCAGTAATTATTGGCGGTTTAATTTTATTTGGTGTCGGTTCAGTAGCTCCAGCTTCTTTTATGTCGCATTTCACCGTATTTGTGCTAGCTTGTTTCATCGGTTATCAAGTGATTTGGAATGTCAGTGCTTCCTTGCATACACCTTTAATGAGTGTCACCAATGCAATTAGTGGCATTATTGTAGTCGGCGCATTAGTACAAATTTCTGCATCAGGATTTTGGATTAGTCTATTTTCAGGATTGGCTATTTTAATCGCTGCCATCAATATTTCGGGGGGCTTTTTAGTCACTCGTCGTATGCTTGAAATGTTCAGAAAATAACGGAGATAAAAAAATGTCAGAAAGTTTAGTTTCAATGTCTTACGTTGCCGCTTCTATTTTATTCATTTTGAGTTTAAGTGGATTAAGCAATCAAGAAACCGCCCGCCGTGGCAATTATTACGGCATGGCTGGAATGGTAATTGCAATTTTAGCCACGGTGTTAAGTGATGCAGTAACTTCATATGCTATTTTGATAATTGCCTTAATTGTTGGCGGATTTATCGGCACCAAAGCGGCATTAAAAGTCGAAATGACCCAAATGCCAGAATTAGTTGCATTAATGCATAGTTTGGTTGGGATGGCCGCAGTATTAGTGGGTTATGCAAATTTTATGGATGGTTCTTTGGCTTTAGAAGGAGCTGAAAAAACCATTCACGAAGTTGAAATTTATATCGGTATCTTAATTGGTGCGGTCACTTTTTCAGGTTCAGTGGTTGCTTTTGGAAAATTATGCGGCAAAATCAGTGGCAAACCTATTTTATTGCCCATGCGGCATGGATTAAACTTAGTTATTTTAGTCGCCTGTATTGTGTTGGGAAATATATTTTTGATAGGAGCTGAAAACGGCGGCGGCGCAGTTGCGTTAATCTTAATGACCTTAATTGCGTTAGCGTTTGGGGTTCATATGGTAATGGCAATCGGCGGTGCAGATATGCCTGTCGTAGTTTCAATGCTCAACAGCTATTCAGGCTGGGCAGCTGCGGCAACAGGTTTTATGTTAAGTAATGATTTATTGATTGTAACAGGCGCATTAGTTGGTAGCAGTGGCGCAATTTTGAGTTACATCATGTGTAAAGCAATGAATCGTAATTTTTTAAGTGTGATCGCAGGTGGTTTTGGTTCAGCAGGTGGCGAAGCTGCCGAAGTCGAAGGTGAAGTGCAAGCCATTGAAATTAATGAAACTGCACAAATATTAGCTGATGCGAAAAATATCATGATTATTCCTGGTTATGGCATGGCGGTGGCACAAGCTCAACATACAGTAAATGAAATTACTAAATTATTGCGTGGTCAAGGTAAAAATGTGCGTTTTGGAATTCATCCAGTTGCAGGGAGAATGCCTGGTCATATGAATGTATTATTAGCAGAAGCCAAAGTGCCGTATGACATAGTATTTGAAATGGATGAAATTAACGACGATTTCAAAGATGTTGATGTCACCATTGTGATTGGCGCGAATGATATTGTAAATCCATCTGCGTTAGATGATCCTAATAGTCCGATTGCAGGAATGCCGGTGTTAGAATGCTGGAAAAGCAATACTACTATTGTTTTAAAACGTAGTATGGCTGCTGGTTATGCTGGTGTAGGTAATCCTTTGTTTGTGTTAGACAACACAAGAATGTTATTTGGTGATGCAAATGACAGTATGCAAGCGGTTTTGAAAAATTTAAAAAACTAATCATTCTAAATTAAAATCTAAACTAGGTAATCATTAATGAACGATTTTGACAAATATATTTTTATGCTCATTGGATTAATATTTGCTTGTACTGGCATAATTATATTCGCCAAACAAAATAATCAGGCTAAAATAATAAGTTCATTAGTGATTTTTTTATTGGGTGTGGGCTTGATTGTGTTTCCGTATTTAAATCCAGCGTCAACAAATATTTCACAAAAATCAGCTAATAATTCTCCTAAGAAAGATAATATTTTAAATTCTACTTGGGAGTCATTGGATACTTTATTTAGTAACCAAAACATTGACTGCCAGCAGGAATTAACTTGGTTGCCAGATATGGGCTTAAGGGGTTTTTATTGTCATGTAAAAACCTCATTATCTTATAAGCAACTGCAAGATGCTTTGGATTTTGAAATTTTTGTTAGAGGTCCGCATAGTCGTTCTGCTCTGAATCTTGATGCTAGATATGAATTTGGGCATTATAATCCAAAGTTTGTAAAATGGCTGGCAAATAATGCAATTTATGGGATTGATAATCAGTACTTAAAAACTCAATTCCAACCTGTATTTAATCAACATATTCGCGAGCAAGCTAGAACATATTATTTAGCATATAAGTATTTGTTGAATAATAATTATTTTATGAATGCCATCATCCAAGAATATAGTTTACACTTAACCCAAAAAACTTTACCTAGTATGTATTTGCAAGAAATATTTCGACCTTTTTCTGATAATTTGGAACAAATTGGCTACAATTCTTATGAAGCAAATACCGCTGCTGGATTTTGGATTAGACGTTCTATTGATGGCACTGCCAAAGAATTTTTTACTGTATTACAAACTCTACTAATTACATATGACCCAGAGTTTGTATTTACAGAAAGAGGCTTTGGATATTAAGTTTTAATCACGACCATCAGATTAGTAATAAGTTACTGTTTGAATAAATGTGTAGCCCAAGTTGGAATTTGTTTAAACATCACATGAAACCCAGTTGAGTAACTAGCCAAAGTAAATTGATATTTTTTGGCTAGTAAACTTAGACTAGCTTGAGAAAACAAACTAATATGCCCATTTCTAGGAGATGCATACCACCAATTCAACCGCTGATTAGCTTTGATATTGCCATCAGAAAGTAAAGTTGAAAATAAAATCATGCCTTGTGTATCTAAAAGTAAACTTAATTGCTGCATTAAATTATCAATATCTGGCACATGTTCAAATACTTCATAAGCAGTAATTAAATTAAATTTCCCCAAAGTCTCAATCTCGGTTTCAAGACTAATAAATGGATCATAACTAGTTGAATTCCACTGTGATTTTACTAATTTATTGCTTAATACCCCATTACCCCCCCATAGTCTAAATGTTTGATAAATGTATGTTTAGAATGCAACATTTGTAGTAAATTTTGTGCATTAGCTTCTGGACGTTTAGTTTGGTAATCTGGATCTACCTGAATATATTCAGCATTGTATATTTGACTAGCAAATTTGGCTAAATCCCATAATCTAAGTTCTGGAGCAAAACAAAACCCGCAATTATGGCATAAATAATAATATACTGAGTTTCCTGACATAGGTAAAAACTTAGCTCTAAGTTCTTCGCATGACTTGTTGAAATCCACTACATCTAACGGCAGACTGTTATTTTTACAAACAGGGCA
>DAOUSJ010000049.1 GCA_030627285.1 Methylococcaceae bacterium
TTACTTTGAACTATATCACTAGTGGCATCTAAATTTAAACTACCATCTCCAGCAGCATTAGTGTTGTCTAATTGGTCGGTAAGTTGTAATTCGTAGGCATCTATATCACCTGCATTAGTAACAGTAATTTCATAAATTTGTTGCGGAATTCCATTGATATATTCAATTCTGGCAATTTGACTAACACTAATGATTGGTTCAGAAATAGTTACTTCAACTGCATTGGAAATTTCATCTGCAATTGCGGCTTCGTCAACACTAGCAATAAAACTATTAGCTAAAACTACGCCTTGTTGATTTGCGGTTTCATTGATTACTAAGGCGTTGTATTCAATGACTACAAATTCGGCACTGGTTATGTCAGCAGTATTGTTAAGGTCGCCAAGTTTAAAATAAACATCTGCACCGGAGGTGTAAGTATCAACATTGTTATTAGCATCACTAGATACATTTGCATCAGGCAATGTAAAAGTAGTAGCTCTATATGGTGCAGTGCCAGTAGCTTCAGCAGCAGATAAACCTGCATCTACAACTGTAAGATTATTGTCATTGTCAATAAAAGAAATTCTGGCTGAATCTTCTAAAAACTGTAATCCAGCTGGCATGCTGTCTTGAACTACTAAATTAGTTACATCTGTTTCTGGGAGTTGTACTTGTAGGCGATAACGAACTATTTCGCCAATTGCAACTTCATAACTATCAGTGTTGGTTTCTGAAGTGGCAATAATACCTTTGTCTACAATTAATTCAGCGGCAATTACAGTAATATCTTCATCATCGACTAAATCACTACCATCTGTTGGAGTGCCAGGATCTAATGCAGATACACCATAGTCAAATACTTTTTCAATATCGGTAGCACTAACCCAAGCATCATTATCATAAGTTCCAGAAGGAGTATCAAGAGTAGTATCGGCTTGGAATGTTAAGACATAGTTTTGTCCAGCTGGAATGTCAGGGATATTGTTCCAAGTGATTTCACGACCAGATATTGTAATATCAGTATCAACAATAGCAACGGCGGTTGCACCATTTAAACTTCCAGAACTGCTACTAGCAAAATAACTGAAACCAACTGGTAAACTATCGCCAATATTAATACCAGTAACAGTATCAGTGGCATCATTATTAGTGATGGTAATAGTATAAGTGCCTTGGTTGTCAGCTAATATAGTTGGGGTGGTGGTGTCTTTATCAATGGTTAATGGCGATAAGTAAATTCCTGTGTTATCTGTAGCAGTGAAAGTTTCATCAATACCGTCACCATCAGCATCACGAGTTCCAGAAGCTTCAGCGTCATTTTGATTATAGCCGGTTTGGATATTAGCAGTGCTGGATGGTGATGTAGCAGTAAATTTAACTACAATATATTCATTGGGATTAAGCTCTGTGACCCCATGTTCGGATAATGACCAAGTTAATGCTGTTTTATCAGTTTCAGTTAAATCTTGGCTAACAGTGGGATCAACGCTATTACCAGTGCTAGTAATGTGACCACCAGCGCCATCAGGAATAATTAAAGTGGTACTATCATCTTTATAATTCCAGTTTGCAGGTAATAAATCAGTAACGGTAAGATTTTCTACAGTTTGATAAGCAGGAATTGCGAGAGTGAATTCAGCCTCAGTATTTACTGTCGGCAACATGGTAGTGATGTTGGTGGTTTTTATAATCCCTAAAGCAACATCCATCCATTCAACCACCAATGGTAGTGGAGTGTAGCCTAAATCTAAATATGGGCTGTTTCTATTGCCAGAATTACGTGCATCTTGTCCCCAACTAGCAGCTATTGGTGCAGTAGAGAAGACGTGCATGCCAGTATTGTCATTATCTGGATCTAAAATGCGTTGCGATATTAGGCGATCTAGTATATAACCATTAGTTTCTACAGTACCATCACCATCAAAATCATAATCATCTGCTACGCCATTACCATCAAAATCTACAAAAATACGAGTATTATCATAACGAGCAGTAACATGTAATGGGGATCCATTGTTAGCAGTAGTTGTATTTGAATTACTATTTCCTGGAGCCCAACCTAGATGATAGTCATTGCGTAATAAATATGCTGGAACTAAACTATAACCGTAATCATAGTCTCTACCTTCTGTATCTACAGTGCCAGTGGCAATAAATTTCTCGCCACCAGTAGCAGTTAAATAAACCGCAGAATCATCTGGAATAGTATGTCCTGAAATATCTGAATAGGCTAAGGTCTCCATGCTGTTTAAGGATGCAGTGCCTGATCCAGAAGTATCTTCATAGTAAATATTAATTGCACTAGGATTTGGGTTGTAAATATATACATCACTGTTAGAATCGACTCCACCACCTCCAATAGGCGCATAATATTCACTATCCCATAGGCTTTTAGGGGTAGCAGTAAAACCACGTGATTCTGAGGGTTTACCAATATTGGTATCGCCAAGTATATAATTTACTTGTAAGGATTTATTGGAATTAACGGTGGCAAAATTACCATCTAATGAATCACCAATCATAGCAGATGAACTATTTTCTACTGCTCCAGCTAAAGCAACTTCACCCATGTTGAGAGTTGGATTAGTGCCTAATGATATGGGTTCTCCAGTAGTTGCATCATAGCCGACTAAATTCATGAAGTTGCCATTGGGATCAGTAACATTAACACTAGTACCATCTTGAGTTGCTTGGATAAAGCCATATACTTTTTTGAAATCGTCTAAACCTTGGTTGGTAGCTAAATTAGTACCTGGTAATACATAACTAGTTTGTAAAGGTTTAATTGGGTACATTTCCCAAGAATTAGCAAATACTGTGCCAATACTTTCAGCCCAAAAGCTTACTGACATACTAACTGAACCACCAGCAATATATAATCTATCCCCATGATCGTAATACACATCAGTTCCGCGCGGTTTTACTGGGATATTAGCACTTTCAAAAAATTCTGTATCGCCGCCAGATGCAACTAAAATTGTTTCATCCGCAGTAGTAGGATTAGATGGATCAAAGTCATAGCCATCTTCCCAGTGGTCGTAATAAATTGTGGTATTATCAGTACTAGTTGTAGCAGAAATAATTGTTCTTAATCCTTGCCCCTCATCTAAATCAGGGTCGTTGTCAATGCTTTCAAACATTTCCCAAACTAAATCTGTGCGTGCAGGGACATAATATTCGGCATATCCAGCGTGAATTCCAGTTATAAAAGCGAAACCAAAATCAATTTCAATATGTTCAGTGCTGCCATCTAAGGTAATTTTAGTGATATGTTCAGCGGCGTTTAAATCTAAATTATTGGCAGAAAAAGTATCATAAATTTCCATGCGTCGACCACCAAATGCAGCTCCTGCATCAGTGCGAATATCTGCAGCGGTATCGCTATTGGAGTCAGGATCTATTAATGCGCCTGCGGAACCATAAGTTTGTTCAGTGGTAGAGCCAAAATTATTAATATCACCACTTTGAACAATAATCCAATAGTCTCCATTGCTGAGACTGCCTAAGCCAGTAAAGTTATATGTGCCAGTATTGTCTGTAATTGCAGTGGCTAAATGGACATCGCTATTGTCAGGTAAGGAATTGTTATTGACATCTTCAAATAAATATACATGTACTCCTTGAATACCAACGTCTTGGGAGCCATTTATAGTTGCATCACCTTCATGATCTTTAATAACTTGACCAGAAATATCATTGGCGGCTAATAAACCTTGCCAATGTGGATTATTAATAGTGGTGGCTTCAAGGTGGCCAGTTTGATACTCTAGTTCCCAATCTCCATCTAAAGATGCTGCTCCAGTTAAATCATTTGAAGCTGCAATATCAGCTTGGGTTATGGTTGCAATTTGGCTAACAAAATCAATTCCAGTGGTTCCGCCAGCAATATTACAGCCGTAAAATAATATATCGCCTGTTTGGGATAATGATTTACCAATTTCAGCTAAGACGGAGCTATATTCATCAATAGAATCATTGTTTAATAAGGCTGTGCCTAGAGCTAATGAGCCTTCACTGCCATGTGATAAAATATGTAAGGTTGCAATATTAGTTCGATCTTGTAAAGTTTCAGCTACTTGTAGTAATCCATCTTGGGTAGGATCAATATAAATTAATTCAGCATCAGGATTAATATCCTCTAATAATAATTGATAATTTTGAATTGAAGTATCAACTACTATTATTTCATCAGCTTGTATTGGATTAAGACTTGAGGTATTTGTACGGAGTAATTGATATTCTGCAACCAAGTCAGTAGGTATATTTGTAGAATCTAATTCCATAGACTCATTATCAATATAACTTTGTTGTAGATCTTGAAATGATTCAGTTGCTTCAGAAATATTATTGTGAGAATCTATAGCAGTACTGGCAATTGCTGCATCTAGTAAAACTCTAGGTTCTAATGAAAATAATTTTAATGTTTTCATGATGATTCAACCTATAAATGAAAAAGATTGGCAATAAGCCATAAAATATATATTTGATTTTAGCATGTTGAATTTTCATAAATAACATATTTGTAATTAATAGCTGACAGAATTAAATTGTATTTATTATTCATTTAAGGTAGTTAATTATTTAAAGTGTAAAAAATCTTTAAAATTAAGCCTTTATAAAACAAGGTTTAATTTGTTTGACTTAGATCACAAAAAATATAAATATAAATATAATTACTTTAGCTGTCATTCATTGCCGATATTTTACTGAAAATTTGTTGTAGAATCGCGCGAATTTGCTTGTGGAATTATTCGTAGAACTTAAGTAGTGATGGTTCAATAAAAGAAAACTCAAAAACTTACCTTAAAGATCAGTTGACTGATGAATTAAATTCGTCAAATGTGAAAATATTTATGCCTATATTTTATAAACAAAAAACGGGAAGTCCAGTTTTAGCCAGATTTCCCGTTTTAGTATTGCGTTAGTTAATAAAAATTAACCGCCGAAATCGTCCAACATTATGTGGTCGTCTTCAACACCTAAATCTTTTAACATGTTAATAACTGCAGTGTTCATCATTGGAGGCCCGCACATATAAAACTCACAATCTTCAGGTGCAGGATGGTTTTTTAAATATTCTTCTAATAAAACATTATGAATAAAACCAGTATAGCCTTCCCAATTATCTTCTGGTAATGGATCTGATAATGCGCAATGCCATTCAAAATTGGAATTTTCTTTAGCTAACATATCGAAATCTTCAACATAGAACATTTCACGTTTACTACGTGCGCCATACCAAAAGGTCATTTTACGGTCAGATTTAATCCGGCGTAATTGATCGAAAAGATGTGAACGCATTGGAGCCATACCAGCACCACCACCAATAAACACCATTTCTGCTTTAGTATCTTTGGCATAAAATTCACCATAAGGACCAGATACAACTACTTTATCGCCAGCTTTTAAATTAAAAATAAATGATGACATAATGCCGGGTGGAATTGAGTCTGGCGCACCTGGTGGTGGGGTTGCAATTCGCACGTTTAGCATAATTTCTTTTTCTTCTGGGTATGAAGCCATTGAATATGCACGCAAAGTATCTTCTTTAACATCAGATACATAACGCCATAGATCAAATTTATTCCAATCATCACGGAATTCTGCTTGAACTTCCATGTCGGCATATTTTGATATATGTGGCGGACATTCAATTTGAATATAACCCCCAGCACGATAATTAATTGCTTCTCCAGTAGGTAATTCTAAAACTAATTCTTTAATGAAAGTAGCTACATTATCATTTGATTTAACTATACATTCCCATTTTTTGACTCCGAAAACACTGTCTTCGACTTCAATATTCATGTCATGTTTAACGGTTAATTGACATGAAAGTCTTTCACCTTCTGCAGCTTCACGTTTAGTAATATGAGTCATTTCTGTGGGTAAAATTTCACCACCACCAGAATTTACTTTAACTTTACATTGTGCGCAAGTGCCGCCACCACCACAAGCTGAGGGTACAAATAATCCATTATCAGCTAGTGCAGTTAGTAGTTTTGATCCTGCGGGTACATGAATAGTTTTTTCATCATTAATGAGAACTGCTACATCCCCTGACGCAACCAATTTGCTTTTTGCGCCGATAATAATAAAGACTAGTGCAATTACGATGACCGTAAATAACACTACGCCTAATAAAATTTCAAGCATTACGATACCTTTTTAAAGTTGAATTCCAGAGAACGCCATGAACCCTAATGACATTAAACCTGCACTAATGAAGGTAATGCCTAAGCCTTGTAGACCTGCGGGGATGTCGCTGTATTTAAGTTTTTCGCGTACTCCAGCCATGACTGTAATGGCTAATGCCCAGCCAAAACCACTGCCTATGCCGTACACAACACTTTCGCCAAATTGATAATCACGTTCAATCATGAATAAACTGCCGCCTAAAATAGCGCAGTTAACTGTGATTAAGGGTAAGAAAACTCCTAATGCATGATATAAAGCTGGAAAAAATTTGTCTAAAATCATTTCCAAAATTTGCACTAAAGCAGCAATCATTCCAATGCAGCTAAGTAAGGCTAAAAAGCTTAAATCAACTCCAGTAATGCCTAGCCATGCTAAAGCATCTTCTTTTAATAATAAATGGTAAATTAAATTGTTCGCAGGTACGGTAATCATTTGGACCACCATTACTGCAATTCCTAAACCTATGGCAGTAGAAATTTTCTTTGAGACCGCCAAAAAGGTACACATGCCCAAGAAGAAGGCTAAGGCTAAATTTTCAACAAAAACTGCCTTAATAAATAGACTAATATATTCTTCCATTAGTGATGTCCTCCTTCACCATGAGCTATATCTAAGATTTTAAAATCTGGCTTTTCGACTTGATTTGGTTTCCATTGACGGAAGCTCCAAATAATAATGCCAATAATAAAAAAAGCACTTGGTGGTAATAACATTAAACCATTTGGTTCGTACCAACCGCCATCTTTAGTAAGTTCAAAAATTTCAATGCCTAATAATTTTCCAGAGCCTAAAAGTTCTCTGAAGAAGGCTACAATTATTAAAATTAAACTATAGCCTAAACCATTACCAATGCCATCCATAAAGCTAGCCATTGGTGGATTTTTCATTGCATAAGCTTCAGCTCTACCCATAACAATACAGTTAGTGATAATTAAGCCTACGAATACGGATAATTGTTTGCTTACATCATAGGCAAAAGCTTTTAAGAGTTGATCGACTACAATTACTAAAGATGCAATAATTGTCATCTGCACAATAATCCGAATACTACCTGGAATATGGTTACGGATAGAACTAATTGCAGCACTTGAACATGCAGTAACTGAGGTTAATGCAACTGCCATAATTAATGAAGTTGACATTTGCGAAGTTACAGCTAATGCCGAACAAATCCCCAAAACTTGCAAGGTAATTGGATTATCATTAACCAAGGGTGCGGTTAATACTTTTTTAGTTTCACTATTCATGCTGTTCTCCTAATCCGCAGTAGTTATTTTAGCTAAATAAGTAGCAAAACCTTCACTACCCAACCAGTATTTAATTAAGTTGCTAACTCCAGTGCTAGTTAAAGTTGCACCAGCAAGTCCATCAACTTGAAATTCTGCACCAGCTTTATTAGTGTCAACTACGCCTTTAATTAGTTTTAATTCCACTTCGCCAGATTCAGCATAAACTTGTTTTCCAGCCCACAAAGCACGCCAATTTGGATTTACAACTTCACCGCCTAATCCTGGAGTTTCTGCTTGGTCATAAAAATTAATACTTTGTACAGTTTTACCATCAGCTTCTAAAGCCAAAAATCCATACATTGTTGACCATAAACCATAACCATGTACTGGTAAAATAATAGATTTTATATTGTTGCCATCTTTAACCAAATAAACTTTGGCAATTTTAGCTTTAGTTTTAATGCTGGCAATATCTAAAGTCCTAGGGATAATAATATTTTGCGCTGGATTTTTTGCAGCTTTACGTTGGTCATATGTATCTACATCAAGATCTTCAACATAATTACCAGTTTCCATATCCACTAATTTAGCTTCAATTTTATCTGCAAATGCTTGGTGAATATTAGCACCATCATCAAGTAAACCAGCAACATCTAGGATATTTTTTTTCATATCCATGGCTTTATTTTCAATTTGTAATGGTTTTAAAGCTACAGCTGACACTGAAACTAAAATTGCACACACAAAACACAAAGATAAAGCAATCGCAATGGTTTTTTCTAAGCTATCATTACTTAACGCTAAAATCTGATCGCGATATTTAGCAAATTTTTGATAATGTTCACAGTTGTCTAAACGTTCATTAATTTTAGTCATACATTTACATTTTTTATTTTCATTAGGCATGACGTTTCATCCTTCTTTTAATATTTGCTTGTACCACAAAGTAATCAATTACTGGCGCAAACATGTTGGCAAATAGAATTGATAACATCATACCTTCTGGAAAAGCAGGGTTAACGACACGCACTAAAACGACCATTACGCCAATTAATGCCCCAAAAATCCATCTGCCAGTGTTGGTCATGGATGCAGATACTGGATCTGTTGCCATGTACACCATGCCGAAAGCGAAGCCACCTAAAGTTAAATGCCAGTAAAATGGCATTGCAAACATTGGATTGCTATCACTGCCAATAAAATTGAAGATGATTGAAGTTGCTATCATGCCGCCTAATACTCCAGCCATAATTCTGTATGAAGCAATGCGAGTATATAATAAGAATGCAGCACCGATTAGAATTGCTAACGTGGAAGTTTCACCAATTGAACCTGGCATAAAACCCATAAAGGTTTGAAACCAGTTGTATCCAGCAGCTTGTACAGCTTCTAAGCCACCTTGTGCAGCTAAACCTAAAGGCGTAGCAGCAGTAAAACCATCGACTCCAACCCAAACAGAATCACCTGAAATTGAAGCTGGGTAGGCAAAGAATAAAAATGCACGTCCAGTTAAGGCAGGATTTAAAAAGTTTTTTCCAGTACCACCAAAGACTTCTTTACCAATTACAATCCCAAATGAAATTCCTAACGCAACTTGCCATAACGGCATGTCAGGTGGCAGAATTAAGGTATAAAGCATTGAAGAAACTAAAAAGCCTTCATTAACTTCATGTCCGCGTACAGTGGCGAATAAAACTTCCCAAATGCCGCCAATTGCTAAAGTAACTATATAAATAGGTAAGAAAAATAATGCTCCGTGGGCAAAATTAGAAACAGGATTCATCGGGTTATAACCGAAGATATTCATTACCAAATTGCGCCAGCTTGGAGATTCAGTTAATCCCATCGCTTCAATGGCTAAATTTGCTTGATAACCAGTGTTATACATGGCCATCATGATACAAAAAAACGTTGCAATTACTACAAAAGTCATGGTACGTTTTAAGTCATTACCATCACGGACATGAGTAGTGCCACGAGTTACATCTGACGGGGTATAAATAAAGGTATCTACCATTTCATAAAGACCATAGTAAGTTTCTAACTTACCGCCTTTAGTAAAATGTGGTTCAACCTTGTCTAACAACTCTCTCGCTGAGATCATCCTTCCACCTCAATTTTAGTTAAATTTGCCCGCAAAACTGGAGCAAAATCATGTTTACCTGGATCAACAAAAGTAAATAAACTCATATCTTCTTCATCTAATTCCAAGCAACCTAATAATTGCGCTTGATCGGTATCACCAACTAATAAAGCTTTTATTAATGGCGTGGCTAGAATATCCATTGGCATTACAGTTTCATATACGCCTACTGGAACTACTGCGCGATTACTACCATTTTTGTCAGTAGTTAAAGCAAATAAGCGTTTGTGTTTGCGGTCACAGCTAGAGGTGTAGACATTCATGGCAGAATATTTGTTTTTACCAGCGACCATCCAACCAAATAATTCGCGTTGTCTACCTTCTTTTAAAGCTGAAATTTGCAATGCATATGCACCTAAATAACTGCTCCAATCAACTGCTTCATGACCATATAATACTGAGCCTGAAATGACTCGGTTTTCACCTTCAGATAATTCACCTGCAATTAAATCTTCAGTGTTTGCACCTACACGAGTTCTAATTAAACGTGGTTCTTTAACTGCTGGACCTGCCAGTGAAATTACACGTTCTACGTTTAAGCTGCCATTAGTGAATAATGCGCCAATTGCTATAACTGCTTGATAATCTAAATGCCAAGCAAATTTATCTGCATTTACTGGATTTAAAAAGTGAATGTGAGTACTAGCTAAACCAGCTGGATGTGTGCCTGAAAATTCAGCTACTTCTATATTCTCAGCCTGAATTTCAGCTCCAGTGGCTTTACATAAATAAGTTTTTCCAGCACTTAGTTTTGCAATTATTTTTAAACCATTAGCAAAATCAGCACTACGTTCTTGAATAATAATTGCAGGATCAGCAGCTAATGGACGGGTATCAATTGCAGTTACAAAAATTGCCGTAGGAGCGTAATCAGTATGTGGAACTTTGCCATAAGGACGAGTTTTAAATGCAGTCCATAAACCAGAAGCTAGTAAATTTTCTTTAACTTCTGTAGCTGTTAAGTCATTAAGTTTATCGGCAGCATATTGTTGAAATTTTTCTTCAGCATCACCGCTAATTTCAATTACAACTGATTGTAATACTCGTTTTGCGCCGCGATTAATTGCGGTAACAATTCCAGCAGCTGGTGAAGTAATAAGAACGCCAGAATTTTGTTTATCAGCAAATAGAGCTTGACCTAATTTAACTGTATCGCCTTCAGCGACCAGCATTTTAGGTTTCAAGCCGATAAAATCCTGCCCTAAAACGGCTACAGATTTAACTGCATTACCGTTGTATATTTTTTGTTCGGGACTACCAGTAATAGGTAAATCCAAACCGTTAGTTATATTAAATTGCATAGTAAATAAGCCTAATCTCCAAACAAGTTGTGGTATCTAACCCTCTGCTATTTATACTTATTAAATGAGAGGCACTTGAAAAGTGTAAAACCCTACCATTACAACATAAATTGGGGGGTTTCTCAATCTACGTTGGTGTTGAATCCAAGTTTTTGTTGTAATGATTTTAAGGCTAACTGATTTAATTTTAAAGCTTTTTCTATGCTACTAGATTCTGTGTAACAACGTAATTCTGGAGCATTTCCAGAAGCTCTAAAATGAATGATATTGCCATTATCAAATTTAATTCTAATTCCATCAGTAGCATCTATATCTACAGGATTGCCAGCAAAATCACTGGTTAAATCGTGGATATAAGTTAAATTGGTTGCAATATCATGGCTTAATATGTTATCAAAAAATGGTTTACTTAGACTTTGAGGAAAGTTTTTTAAACGATTACTGGCTGTATAACGCGGAGGTAAAGCCGATATTAATTTAGATATTGGTTGTTGTTGTTCAATAGCTAGCATAATTAATGCCAAAGGTACAATAACTGCATCGCGTGTAGGTAAGGCGGTTAATTGACGTGAATATTTAGTTAATGTGGTGGCAGATAAAAAGCCGCCATTAGCTTCATAGCCAACCACTTTATTGTGTGGGTTAATTGCAGTTTGCATAGCTGCTATTACGTATGGAGAACCAATTTTGGTACGGATAGATTTTGGAAATATATGGCTTAATTCCAAAACTGAATTGCTGCTAACTGGAGTTACAACTACATCTGCTTGAAAATATTGGGCGCATAAAATCCCAGCAATATCACCGCGTAACCAATTGCCATTTTCATCACTAATTAAAGGCCTATCTCCATCGCCATCAGTGGAAATAATGCAATCAAAATCATATTCTTGCGCCCATTTTAAAGCTAAATCTGTGTCTTCTGGACGAATGGCTTCAGTATCTACCGCAATAAATTTGTTGGATCTGCCTAATACAGTAACTGTTGCGCCTAGTTGTTGTAATATTTGTTGAATGCAATCTCTAGCAACTGAAGAATGTTGATATAAACCAATATTTTTTCCGCTTAAACATTTCTTAGGAAAAAAGTCTGTAAAACGTTGAATATAATAGTTTTCTGCGGCTAAATCAGGACTTGATAATGCAGGAGGGTTAATTGATTTGCCGGTGTTATCGAAATAAGCTGCTGGAATTATTACTTGTTGGGCTTTAATTGGTTGTTCGTCGGTTTTGGAAATTTCACCAGTAGCAGTATTAAATTTAATGCCATTTCTATCATCAGGAATATGACTGCCAGTAATCATAATGGTGGGAAATCCGTGTTGAAAACCGTATAAAGATAATGCTGGTGTAGGAATAGTGCCAAAATTAATTGCTTGGAAGCCACTGTCAGTAATTGCTTGGGTGATTACTGCCATAATGTTTTGGGTGCTAGCACGTAAGTCACCAGCGATTCCAATTTTGTCACCTTTATTGATAGCTTGTATACTGGTCAAGTAGTTTAAAAATCCAGTGGTATAAACCCAGCAGACCATGTCGCTCATATCAACTACTCGCCCTCTAACTCCGCTAGTGCCAAAGGTAACTCCACTTTGTTGCATTAATTCAGCAACAGTAATTATTTTTTGTTGAGGGGACATGCTTTTTTAAACTCGTATGATGGAAGAAAAAATATTTATTGGCTACTTTAACTTAACTGTTTAAATTTATAAACTATGAATACACAATTATCTTTGCCGAAACAAACGCATGAATTTTTAAGCCAATATTTACAAGCTGGAGATATTGTAATTGATGCAACTTGTGGTAATGGTTGGGATACTTTATTTTTATCTCAGCAGGTTTATCCGCATGGTTTAGTTTATGCTATTGATATTCAGACTGCGGCGATTGAAGCTACTCAAGCACGTTTGCAGTTAGCTGATGTAGATACTGAAGTACGCTATATTCAAAGTGGACATGAACAATTGCAAACTATAATTGCACCAGAAAATCTAGGTAAGATTAAAGCAATTATGTTTAATTTGGGTTATTTGCCGCGTGGAAATAAACAAATTATTACTCAAACTAATACTACTTTATTGGCATTAAATTCAGCCTTAAAAATGTTGTTGCCATCTGGTTATGTAACTGTATTGGCTTATCCTGGACATTTAGGTGGAGATACAGAAACTGTAGCCGTTAATAAATGGGCTTTGGCTTTAGATGCAACTGTATTTAAACTGACTGTGGTTAATAGTCCTCAAGCGCATGTATATGCACCGAAGTTGTTTATAGTGCAAAAATTAGTTGCGATTGGCTAAATAATCATGTCTGGATGTAAGGCATGAATTACAATAATCTGTAATGGAATTAATTTTAAATAAATGGCGATGTAATACATGATAGAAATTGGGAAATTGAATCAACTAACAATTACGCGTTTAGATGCTGGGGTGTATTTGGATGGAGCAGAATTAGGTGAATTGTTTTTACCATTTAAAGAGGCGCAGGAAAATCCTCAGATTGGTGATACGGTAGAAGTTTTTGTATATAAGGCTGCTAAGGGCAAGTTAAGTGTGACTACGCATACTCCAAAAGCTTTTGTGAATCAAATAGCTTGGTTAAAAGTTTTGGAGATTGGGCGTGTTGGTGCTTTTTTAGATTGGGGTTTGTCAAAAGATTTATTGGTGCCATTTGTACAACAGCGTGGGGACATGGAAGTTGGAAAGCATTATTTAGTGAAGTTGTTTTTAGATGACCAGCAACGCATGACAGCAACTATGCGCTTTGAGTCTTCAATTATGGATGCGGCTTATTACCTTAAAGATGGTGATAAAGTAAGTATTGTGATCGTGGAAAAAACAGATTTAGGTTTTAAAACGATTGTAAATGATAGTTATTGGGGAGTTTTATATCAAAATGAAGTCTTTCAACCAGTTCGGAAAGGTTTGCGTTTGGATGCATTTGTAAAAAAAATCCGTGAAGATAACAAAATTGATTTAAGTTTGCAGAACACTGCTACACATGTGCAGGCAAGCAATTTAACTGATAGAATTTTAGCTAAATTGCAAGCTGAAAATGGTAGTTTGGATTTAGGTGATAAAAGTGCGCCTGAAGATATTTATCGGATGTTTGGGGTAAGTAAAAAAGTGTTTAAACAAGCTTTAGGCTCGCTGTATAAACAAAAATTAATTCAAGTAGATAAACATTCAATTCAGGTTTTGAAATCACAATAGTTGCTTAAGGTGCGATTCCGGTAAAATTTTTCTTCACTTGTGCTGGAATATTTTGTTTTTGAGTTGCATAATAAGTACGCATTTTTTCGGGGTTAAAACTTAGTAAAGTGCCGCCAGCTTCGAAATGCTGAATAAATACTTTGCCGATAGCGTAAGTTGAAGATCCACCTAAAACTGCACGACTAATTGCTCCAATAGTGTTGCCATAAATTGGAATCATGCGGACTAAATTACTGGAAAATGATAATGGCACGCTGCTACCGATTAAAGCAGCAATAATTGCCGTGGCTAATTGATGTGAGAATTCTACTTCATAGGTTTTCGCTAGTTGATGGACTAGTTTTAAGTCTACACTAGCTAGTAATGCCACATCCACTATTGGAATTGGTATTACACCAACTCCAGCAGCAATTAGACTGTAGTTTAAAATGTGTTTCTCAGCTATAATTAAACGCGTATTTGACATGATGGTTTCCAAAAGTTTAGAAAAATTTCCAGTCTTCAACATAACTGCTGTTAATAAAGCGTGGATATCCAGCATCAGCTCTATAATTAGTCATATCATAGCGAATATATTGATTTTCATGGAAAAAATACACTTTGCCATTACCCCAATAAATTGCCGCATCAATACGTTCAAAAGTAACTCCATTCCAACGTGTATTAATTAATGCTGGATAATCTGCATCAATAGTTTGATTGGCTAAGTTATAGCGTACATATTTGTTGCCACAGAATAAATATAATGAATTTTCGCCAGCATTAAGCGCAGCATCAATACGTTTAAAGGGGAAATTTTTCCAACCATCAGTAATTTTCTTTGGATAGTTAGGATCTATGCTTTGGGTTTCAATATCGTAACGTACATAATATTCGTCGCTGAAAAAAAACAA
>DAOUSJ010000018.1 GCA_030627285.1 Methylococcaceae bacterium
AGTTATTGGTGGCGTGTTGGCAGTATTAAAAGCTTGCACCCAGAGTAAGGCATCGGCTTCAGAATTTTTTAATATGTTGAGACTATCATTTATATAGGGTTCATATTCTGGATAACCTTTAGCAAATGAAACTCTAGCTGGATAACCTGTTTGCCAACCAGAAACTTGATTAGCAGTTTGATCGCCTTCTTTGCCGCCTAAAGGAAAGCCTGAGCAACGCACTCCGCTAGCGTTAACAGATTTAACTAATTCACATAGACTTTGCACAGTTAATTCAGCATGAGAATATTCAAGGCTGCTAGCTGCCCAAGTTACTACGCCATAATTAGCATTGGTCAATTTATTGGCTAGAGTTTGTAAATCTGCAAGTGCAATTCCAGCAACATTTTCTGCTTGAATGTTTTTGCCTTTGATTAAAGCGTGTAAGACTGCGGTTACTTCAGCTAAATCATTATTATCACAAGCTAAAACTTGAGCTGATGTGCCATTAGGACTAGTGCTAGCATGTGCAGCTGGGGTTGTACCTAAATAAATAACTTCGCGTTGCGCGGTGTCATCTAAAAACATTGATTCTTGATTCCATATATATTGCTCAAAGAAACGTGGGGATAAGGTTTCTAAATCACAGCCAACAACCAACAATATATCACAACGGTTTTTTATTTCTGCCAAAGTGGTGGTCATCCAACCAGAATCTTGCAGGGTTAAAAAATTTGCTTTAGCTTTATTAAAACCTACTTGATCGACTAGCGCGCCATTTTTATCTGCTAATGCCATTAAGGCACGCATACCGTTAACATCAGTGGCACAACCGCCAATAATTGGTTGCTGTGTAGTTCTTAATATGGATGCTGCTTGGTTAATAGCTTGTTCCAAACTAACCGACTTGCCATTAATTTTGGGGTTGGTGTCGCCTAAAGCCTGTTCAAATAAAGGTGTATTTAGCGCACAACCATTGTTAATTACTTTTAAAGCTAAATCTTGGACTTGAATGCTTAAATCATCGGTTCCTACACCGCAAAAGGGACTTGGCACCTCAGTTATTTCGCTCACGCAGATCTCCTTTAGGAATACAGATAGTTGAATTATAAAATTGATATTGTAGCGGTTTTTAGATGCAGGAACAGAATATCTTGAATTGCAGTGTTTAAAGATTAACTAGTGGTTTTTAAAGATAGCAATCCTTAGTGTTATGTAAAAAATGTGCTAGTATCAGAAACACTCGTTAGAGTATTAAAATTTCAATTTAATTTTTGGAGAATAATCATGGCTTTTGGTGCAAATTTTAACTTATTAAGTGTAAATCGTCATACTAATGAAGGCAACTATTTATTCGATGGTAAAGCTGCTAGTGCAGTTAAGTGGGCGGTTACATTAAAGGGTTGGGGAAATTTTCCAGAAGATGATTCTTTAATGGTAACTTTAAAGTTTATTAGCAAGGATACTACTGAAGGTGTGGTTGGAAATAAAAATAGTTTTCAAGCGGCTACAGAAACCACCAGTTTAACTTTTAATGGTACTAACTGGAATAAAGCTAAAACTTTATACATATTTGGTGTTGATGATATGGATGATACTGTTGATACGGCTTATAACATTAAAGCTAAAATAGATCTTAGTAGCACCACACATGAAGATTATTTAAAAAATAATGTAATTATTCCAACTAATAGATCATTGAATTTAGATGATGGTCAGGATGATGCTTTAACCAATGTGTTTGGCATAGTGTTTAATAATGATTATCACTACACCAGTAATAATGATTCTATTGTAGGTAAAAATAATAATGACGTTCTTTATGGAGGTGATGGAGAGGATACTATTAAAAGTGGTTATGGCGATGATCTGTTATTTGGAAATAAACACGATGATGTTTTATATGGTCAGAAGGGTAATGACAGCTTAAATGGTGGTGGGAATGATGACGTATTATATGGCAATAAAGGTGCAGACAAATTATTTGGCGAACAAGATAATGATACTTTATATGGTGGGCTTGGTGATGATTGGTTAGACGGAGGAATAGGAAATGATGCGCTTATAGGTAATGGAGGCAATGATACTTTAAAAGGTGATGCTGGCGATGATGTACTTATAGGTAATGTAGGTAAGGATACTTTGACTGGTGGTGCTGGGGCTGATGTTTTTGTGTTTAATAATCAAGCTATAAAAGCTAATGTAGATAAAATTACTGATTTTAATGTCTTCGGCGACACTATTCATTTGGAAAATAAATTCTTTTTTAAACTAGGTGCGGAAAATAGAGTCTTAAACAAGGATTTTTTTAATATTGGTAGCGCGGCAGAAGATAGTAATGATTATATTATCTATAATCAAGACACTGGTGCATTATTATATGATGCTGATGGTAATGGCGCATGGAAAGCATGGAAAATCGCTAATATTGGCGCGGATTTAAATGTAACTAATGATGATTTTTTTATAATTTAATATAACAATTACGCTCTATATTAATTTTTTATCCAGAATTTAAGTTCATCACTTTAATTTAAAACAAATAATATTTAGCGTTATTTTAAAAAATATGCTAGTATCCGAAATACTCGTTAGAGTGTGAGAGTTTAAATTTAATTTTAGGAGAATATCATGGCTTTTGGTGCAAATTTTACATTATTAACTCCATTTAGTAATACTAGTGAGAGCAATTATTTAATTGATGGTACATCTGCTAGACCAGTTAAGTATGGAGTGACATTAAAGGATTGGGGAAGTTTTCCTGAGGATAGATCTATAACAGCAACATTAAAATTCACTAGTAGCGATACTACTGAAGGTGTGGTTGGTAAAGTTAATGATTTTTCTGCAGCTACAGAAACTACAAGTTTAACTTTTAATGGTGCTAATTGGAATAAAGCGCAGACGCTATATATATTTGGTGTCGATGATATGGATGATGCAGTTGACATTGCTTATAATGTTGTAGCTGCAATAGATTCTAGTAATACTATCCATCCTGGTTATAACGAAAATGATATATTCATTCCAACTAATAAATTATTTAATTTAGATGATGGTATGGATAACCATTTAACCAATGTGTTTGGTTTAGAATTTGATAATGATACTACCTATACCAGTAATAATGATTTTATTCAAGGTAGAAATGGTGATGATATTCTTTCTGGTGGCGATAGAGGCGATATTATTAAAGGTGGCTATGGACATGATAATATTTCTGGAGATAAGCATGATGATACCTTATATGGTCAGCAGGGAGACGATACTCTAAAAGGTGGTGAACATGATGACACTTTATATGGTGATGAAGGTAATGACAAATTATTTGGTGAACAAGATAATGATACCTTATATGGTGGGCGCGGTGATGATTACTTAGATGGTGGTGTCGGTGCAGATAGAATGCTAGGTGGACATGGTAGTGACACTT
This sequence comes from Methylococcaceae bacterium, assembly GCA_030627285.1. Classification (GTDB taxonomy): domain Bacteria; phylum Pseudomonadota; class Gammaproteobacteria; order Methylococcales; family Methylomonadaceae; genus WTBX01. Next base: position 3,413 of record DAOUSJ010000018.1, read on the forward strand.
ATGTAGTTGATGATGTTAACGATAAAATTCAAGATTTCGGATTAAAGTCAGATACCGATACCGTGCATGTAGAAGTAACTGCATCAGCTACTGGTGAGGCATATACCTATGTATTAGCAAAAAATCTTGAAGATGCGGCGATTACTGCAACTAATGGTAATGGTGGTTTAACTGGTAATGCCCAAAATAATGTCTTAACTGGTAATGGTGGTAGAAATCAACTTAATGGTGGTTTTGGTACTGATTTCTTAGATGGTGGTGCTGGTGCAGATACTTTAAATGGTGGCGCAGGTAAAGACACCATGGAAGGTGGTACTGGTAATGATGTCTATATAGTTAATTCTAGTGCTGATGTAGTTGTAGAATCTAATAATGGTGGCGGTTGGGGTTTTGATACTGTAAGAGCTTCAGCAAGTTTCAGTTTAACTCAAAATGTAGAAAAATTAGTTTTAACAGGTAAAGCTGATATTAGTGCTACTGGCAATGGTTTAGGTAATGTCATTAATGGTAATACTGGTGATAATGTAATTAAAGCTGGCGGTGGTGCTGACACCGTTGTTTCTGGTTGGGGTAATGATACGGTTAATTCTGGTACTGGTAATGATAAAGTTGTTGCTGGACGTGGAAATGACAAAATTATTGCTGGACTTGGAAATGACAAAGTAAATGGCGATGCTGGTAATGACACAGTTCTTTCTGGCTGGGGTAATGACATAGTAGATGGCGGCACTGGAAATGACATTATTCGTGGTGATGCTGGCAATGATGTTTTAACTGGTGGTGCTGGTAATGATGTTTTAACTGGTGGTGCGGGCGCGGATATTTTTATTCTTAGCGATAAAGCCATTGATGCAAATACTGATAAAATCACTGATTTTAATGTACGTAATGACACCATTCATTTAGAAAACAAATTTTATTCTAAAGTTGGTGCAGCAGATAAAGTCTTGAAAAATAACTTTTTCAGAGTTGGTAGCGAAGCTGAAGATAGTAATGATTATATTATCTACAACCAAGAAACTGGGTCTTTATCATATGATGCCGATGGTAATGGCTCAGGTCAAGCACATGAAATCGCTAATATTGGTGCAAATTTAAATGTAACTAACAATGATTTTTTTGTAGTTTAAGATGTAGAAATTAGTTTTATAAGCAGGTTTATATTTTTTATAAAACTACCATGCTTTTACAAGCCGTCGTATTTGTCAATAATATTAATGACAAGTCGGCGGCTTTTTAGTTTATTTTGTTTGGAGAACTATTATGACTTTATTTATTCACAAAACTGGCGATGAAACTTTTACTGGCACAGATAAAGATGACCAAGTGCAAGTATTAAGAGATAGCGATTTTTTATTAACCGATACCAAATTACAAACTTTAGGTTCACAACAACATGGAACTTTCTCCAGTGGTGCAATCAATTGGACAATTCCACATTTTAATCTTGGCAGTTCATTTATAAATGTATCTCAAGCTGGAACTATTGTAGATATGAATGTGAACTTAAACATTGCCCATAAAGATGCAAGCAAGTTAAATGTTAGTTTGGGTCATGGAGAAGAATTATTGCAACTTGCAAGTTTAGTAGGCACTGGCGGCAGTAATTTTACTAACACTGTTTTTGATGATGAAGCTAAAACTGCAATTATTACCGCAGATGCGCCATTTACTGGTTCGTATCGTCCGCAACAAGCTTTAAGTCAATTTGATGATGCAGTTGCTAAAGGTGCATGGGGGTTATTCATTGTTGATATTGGGTTTAATATTTTTAAAGTTGGTAAATTAAAATCTTGGTCAATTGATGTTACTACTGCAACTGCTGAAACTTCCAAGTTAATCGACATAGAATTAGCAAAAATAACTGCTGGAGTAAGTGCAAACAAGTTAGATGCAACTAGTTTTACTGGTAATGTAGAATTATATGCTGGCGCAGGCAACGATAATATATTGGGCGGTAAAGGAAGTGATTTTTTAGCAGGTCAACTTGGAAATGATGTTCTAAAAGGTGGTAATGGGGCTGATACTCTGGATGGTGGCGCAGGTAATGATGTTTTAGATGGTGGCAATGATATTGATATTGCCGACTATAGCTCTGCAATTAAGGCTGTGCGGGTAAATTTAAACATTACTAGCAAACAAAATACTCTAGGTGCTGGATTCGATACCTTAACTAATATTGAATATATTACTGGAAGTAAATTCAATGACGTGTTAACTGGAAATGCTAAACAAAATCGACTTATGGGCGATGCTGGTAATGATGTTTTAAATGGTGGTGCTGGCATTGATGTTTTGGTAGGTGGAGCTGGTAATGATACTTATATAGTGGATGTAAAATCTGACAAAATCATTGAAGCTGTTACAGCTGGAATTGATACAGTTAAAACTGCAGTTAATTGGAGTTTAGGGCAAAATCTGGAAAATTTAGTTTTAACTGGCAAGGAAAATTTGAATGCTATTGGGAATAAATTAGTCAATAAACTCGTCGGCAATAATGCTAACAATATTTTAAATAGTGGTGCTGGTAATGATGTGATAATTGCCAATGCAGGCGCAGATAAATTAATTGGTGGCTTAGGTAATGACATTTTGCAAGGTGGATCAGGTAATGACACCTATATGTTTGGGTTGGGCATGGGGCAAGATAGAATTAATGATGTTGCTGGTAGCATGGATAGATTATTTCTAAATGGCTTGCGCCGCCAAGATGTTGATTTTGAAGTAGTAAATAATACCGATTTAAAAGTGAATTTGAAAGCTAGTGACGATAGTGTTTACATTAAAAATGGTGCTAATTCTGATGTTGGTATTGGAATTGAGAGTTTTAAATTCTCTGACCAAACTATTGATAAAACTGAAGCTTTGCAAATAAAAGCTAATGTAGTGGTAAATAGAATTAGTCCTAATGCTAATACTTCTGAAGGCAATGCTTTAAATGATAATTCACTAGGTGATAAAGTTGTATATGCAGTGAAATTAGCTGCCGAGTTAGTTCCTAAAACTTTTGTGACTTTAAATTTCGCTAGCAATGATATTTCAGAAGGCAAAGTTATTACTAAAAGTTTAATGTTTAATGCAAGCAACTGGAATAAGGCACAAAAATTAGTAATTCAAGGAGTTGATGATCGTTTAGAGGACGGCAGTATTCCATACCATATTGAAGTTACTGTAGATGATAATATCAAAAAAACCAATGCTTTAGCTTATGTAGAAAATGATGTCACAATTGCTAATATAGAATTAATCAACATAGAAGATAAGTTTGATGCAGCGTTAACTAATCAATTTGGGTTTAAATTTGCTAACGATACTATTTATACCAGCGAGAATAATTTTATTATCGGGCGTAATGGTGATGATACCTTGTCTGGTGGAGATAGAGGCGACAATATTAAGGGCGGTTATGGCAATGATAATTTATCTGGCGATAAACATAATGACTTGCTATATGGAGAACAAGGGGATGATGTAATTAAGGGTGGTGAACATGATGATAAATTGTATGGCGATGTAGGCAACGACAAATTGTATGGCGAACAAGATAACGATGTTTTATTTGGTGGTGCTGGTAATGATTGGTTAGATGGTGGCATTGGGATTGATAAAATGTATGGTGGTGCTGGCAGTGATACTTATGTAAAAGACCATATTAATGATGTAATTAATGATATTGGCAGTGCGAAGGATATAGACGCAGTGCATGTGTTAGTTACTGGCTCTAAAACTGGCAAAGCTTACACTTATTTTTTAGATAATAATATTGAAAATGCTGAAATTACTGCTATTAAAGGTAATGGTGGCTTAGTTGGAAATAAGCAAAATAATCTCTTAATTGGTAATGCTGGCAAAAATGTAATTAAAGGCTTGGCAGGCAATGATATTTTAAATGGTAGCACTGGAGCTGATATTTTAGTTGGTGGCGCAGGCAAAGATATATTTCAGTTAGACAATTTGGCTGGAGTTGATAGCATTAAAGACTTTAATGTGCCTGCTGATAGCATTCAATTAGAAAACTCGGTGTTTAGTTCTATAGGACAAGCTGGAATTTTAGCCGCAACAAAATTTAGAATTGGCACCTCAGCTCAAGATGCCAACGACAACATAATTTATAACAAAAACACTGGCGAATTATTCTATGATGCCGACGGCAAAGGTGGCGCAGAAGCAGTTGAAATAGCAATTTTAGGTGCTGGTTTAGCCCTTACAAATGCAGACTTTTTAATCATCTAGCAATTAACTTATTTGTAGCAATAAAATGAAAAACTTTATCAATAAACAACGCAATTTAAGAGTGTTTACTGGTAGCTCAGAGGATGATTTTTTACATGGTAATGGCGGTGATGACAAGTTATATGGTTATGACGGCAATGATATTTTAGATGGTGGTGCTGGTGATGATGTTTTAGATGGTGGTGCTGGCGCAGATTTAGTTAGCTATATTACTACACTTAAAGGTGTGCGCATAAATTTAAATATTACTAACAAACAAAATACTTTGGGTTCAGGTTGGGATAGCTTACGGAATATTGAATATATTCAAGGTAGTAATTTTGATGATGAGTTAATTGGCAATACTCAAGCCAATTTTCTTTGGGGTAAAAATGGTAATGATAAGTTAGATGGCGGTATTGGCAATGATGATTTAGATGGTGGCGCAGGTAATGATGTTTTAAATGGTGGTGCTGGTGATGATTGGTTTTGGGGTGGTTTGGGCAATGATGTTTTAAATGGTGGTGCTGGTTATGATACATCCAATTATGAGGGTGCAAATAAAGGTTTAAAAATAGATTTAACCATTAAGGGCAAGCAAAATACTTTGGGTGCTGGTTTTGACATTCTGCGTAATATTGAGCGGATTGCTGGGAGTAAGTTTAATGATGAATTAATTGGTAATGCTGCAGCAAATATTCTTTGGGGTGCAGATGGAGATGATAAGTTAGATGGCGGTGCTGGAGCTGATGAATTATATGGTGATGCAGGTAATGATGTTTTAGATGGTAGTACTGGTGATGATTGGTTTTGGGGTGGATCTGGGAATGATGTTTTAGATGGTGGTGCTGGCAATGATGTAGCTAATTATGAGTATGCAACTAGAGAAGTACAGATAGATTTAACCATTACAAGAAAACAAAATACTTTGGGTTCTGGTTGGGATACTTTGCGTAATATTGAACATGTTTCTGGAAGTAATTTCGATGATGTGTTAATTGGCAATGCAGCTGCAAATCATATTTGGGGCAAATTTGGTGATGATGATTTAAACGGTAATGCTGGAGATGATAATTTAAATGGCGAGGCTGGTAATGATGTTTTAGATGGCAGTGTTGGTAACGATGTTTTATATGGCAGTGATGGCAGTGATATTTTAATTGGTGGAGCTGGCAATGATAAATTAGATGGTGGTGATGGCTTAGATGTAGCCAGTTACAATGATGCAACCAAATCTGTGCGAATAAATTTAAATCTTACCAAACAAAACACTTTTGGTGCCGGCATTGATACTTTTATTAATATTGAAGGTGTTTCTGGGAGTAAATTTAAGGATAAATTAATTGGTAATACTGATGATAATTATTTTTGGGGTAATGCTGGTGATGATAAATTAAATGGTGGTGCTGGTAATGATACTTATTTTTTTGGGATTGGTGATGGCAAAGATAAAATCAATGATGCTGCTGGAATTAAAGATCAATTATCTTTCATTGATCTAAGATTGCAGGATGTGAGTTTTAAAGTAGTTAATCGGACTGATTTACAAATAAAGTTAAAATCTAATTCTGATGGTGTGATTATTAAAAATGGTGCTAAATCTAAAGCTGGCATTGGAATTGAAACTTTTAAATTCTCGGATCAAACTATTATTAAACAAGATATTTTAGCTATTACAAAGTTAGATCAAACAAATAATTCTAGCAAAAATTTAATTAAAGGTTCAGCGGGTAATGATGTTTTAGTTGGTAGTGCAGGCAAAGATATATTTCAGTTAGACAATTTATCTGGAGTTGACACCATTAAAGACTTTAATGTTCGTGCTGATAGTATGCAATTAAACAATTTTGTATTTACTTCTGTAGGTCAATCTGGGAAGTTAATGGCAGCAAATTTTAAAATTGGTAATGCAGCTCAAGATGCCAATGACAATATAATTTATAACAAAAACACTGGCGAATTATTCTATGATGCCGACGGCAAAGGTGGCGTAGAAGCAGTTGAAATAGCAATTTTAGGTGCTGGTTTAGCACTTACACATGCAGACTTTTTAATCATTTAAGTTAAAATGGTTTTACCAACCTTAGAAATCAGTTCTGATAATAATTAGTGCTGGTTTAATATTTTGCTTTGTTGAAACCCAAATTAATTATGCAAGTAATACCCTTGAAATACTGCACGATGTTTAAACGTGCTTTTAGTGATCCAGAAATTTTTACCCAATTTGCGCAGGATATTTTGGGGATTAAGATAAATATTGATACAGTTCAGACTGAATATGAATATCCACAACCTATAGGCTTTGTAAACAGTAAATACGATTTATTTGCCGAAGATGTAGATCAAAGAATTATTGTTGAAATTCAACAAGTTAAAGAGGGTGATTTTTTTGATAGGTTTTTATACTATCATTTAATTAGTTTGGTTGAACAAGTTGGAGGCTTTAAAGAATATGGTTTTGATCGTACAGTTTATACAATTGTAGTTTTAACTAGTACTCCGCGTGACGGCAGTATAAATTTTAGTTGCGCTATTAGTGATATGAATCCAGTTAATGAATATGGAAAAACTATAGAGGTGTATCCACATAAATTATTATTTTTATGTCCACGGCAAGCAAATGAAACCACTCCTCCAAAAATTAAACAATGGTTAGATTTTATTGCAGATTCTTTAGATGGAGAGATTAATCAAACTGATTACCCAGATAATATTTGGCAAAAAATTATGGGTTTGATTGAAAAACGGCATATAGATCCAGATTTATTATCGGAAATTAAAGATGATATGGCTTGGGATGTAGAAAAAAAACGTGTAGCTGCTGAATGTATTGCTGAAGGCTTAGAGCAAGGTTTGGAGCAAGGTTTGGAACAAGGATTAGCTCAAGGTTTGGAGCAAGGTTTAGAGCAGGGTCGAGAAGAAGGTAAGTTGGCTGCTCGTCAAGCAACATTAGTTAAAACTGTCTGCCAAGCTAGAGCAATGGGTTTAGATGAAACTGCTATTGCTCAATTAACTGGCTTAACTTTAATTGAATTAGAGGCTATACCAATTTAAATTAGGACTTAATCCCTATGCCTTTGTGTAGCAACCATAAACATAAGCTTATTAGGATGAAAATTAAGCTGCTAATAATTGCAAATGCATAGGCAATATTGATGTCACTTACGCCAATCATGCCGTATCTAAAGATATTGACAATATATAAAATTGGATTTGCTAAAGCTATGGTTTGCCAAATTTCAGGTAACATATTAATGGAATAAAACACTCCGCCCAAATAATTTAATGGTGTCAGAATAAAGTTTGGCACTATAGAAATTGCATCAAAACTATCAGCAAATATGGCATTAATAAACCCTGCCAATGAAAACAACAAGGTGGTTAATAATGCCATTAATAATGTAATAGCTAAACTATTTATTTGCAAGTCAAAAAATAATAATGATATTAAAGTTACTACGCCGCCTACTAATAAACCTCTAATAATGCCGCCGACAATATAGCCAGTTAAAATAATCCAGTTAGGTATTGGCGCAACTAATAGTTCCTCAATGTTATTTTGGAATTTAGTAGAATAAAATGATGAAACCACATTAGAATATGAATGGCTAATCATGGACATTATAATAATTCCAGGCAATATATATTCCATGTAACTTACACCATTAATTAAGCCAATTCGATCCCCAATTAAGCGGCCAAAGATTAAAAAATATAGTGCGGTAGTAATTGCTGGTGGGAGTAAAGTTTGCGGCCAAATTCTTAAAAAACGTCGGATTTCTTTAACTGTAATGGTGTTAAGGGCAATTAAATAACTCATTGGACAATATCCATAAACAGCTGTTCTAAGCGATTAGATTTATTTTTTAGACTAACAACTTCAACATTATGCTTAGATATTTCATGAAAGAAATTATTTAAAGTTTTATGCTTTGGAATACCAACTATTAAAGTTTTATTTGCATCATCATCGGCATTTAATTTTAAAGTGTAATCTTTTATTATCGGCGCAGTATTAATTGGTTTGGATAAATCTAATACAAAATATTGCATTCCAACTCGACTTAATAATTCATGCATACTAGAATTTTCTACAATTAAACCTTGATGGATAATTGCAATATTGCGACATAAATTTTCGGCTTCTTCTAAGTAATGAGTGGTTAAAATAATTGTAGTACCTTGAGCATTGACTTCACGCATCATTTCCCACATTGAATGCCGAATTTCTACATCTACTCCAGCAGTTGGTTCATCCAAAATCAATAATTTGGGTTTGTTTACTAAGGCTCTAGCGATCATAACCCTGCGTTTCATACCACCTGATAAGCGTCTAGAAATAGTATTGCGTTGCTCCCATAAATGCATTTTTTTTAAATAATATTCAGTATTAATTAAGGCTTGTTTTTTGGGAATACCATAATAACCAGCTTGAGAAATTAAAATATTTTGTACAGTTTCAAATTGATTGAAATTTATTTCTTGTGGCACTAAACCTAAACACTGTTTAGCTTGGCGTTGTTGGGTGTCAATGTCATAACCAAATAATCTAACAGTACCAGAGGTTTTTTTAACTAATGAACTAATAATGCCAATAGTGGTAGATTTGCCAGCACCATTAGCACCTAATAAGGCAAAAAAGTCACCAGCTTGCACATCAAGGTCGATACCTTTAATAGCTTGAAAGCCATTATTATAGGTTTTTTTTAGATTACGCAGAGAAACCGCTGTCATAAAGATTGAGATATATTAAATAAAATGGTTAAATCACTGGAATCAATGATATATAGATTGCACATTTTAACAGCTTTTTTGGTTTAAGATTAGGATAATATAGTGACAAGAACATTCCCAGATTGTGTAGCAGCGGTTGATTTAGGTTCTAATAGTTTTCACATGATTGTGTGTAATTTAAAAGATGGCAAATTACAAACAATTGATAAAATTAAGGAAATGGTGCGTTTAGCATCTGGTTTGGATTCTGAGAATAATTTGGATTTAGCTACTCAAGAAAAAGCTTTAACTTGTTTAGAACGTTTTGGGCAGCGAATTCGGAATTTTCCTGCTGGTAGTGTAAGGATTGTAGGCACTAACACGTTACGGATGGCAACCAATTCACAACAATTTATTTTAAAGGCTGAACAAGCATTAGGGCATCAAATTGATATTATTGCTGGGATTGAAGAAGCCAGATTAATTTATCAAGGGGTCGCGAATACTTTAAGTTCTAATGCAAAATTACGTTTTGTGATGGATATTGGTGGTGGCAGTACTGAATATATTATTGGTGCGGATGATAAGCCTCATTATAAAGAGAGTTTAAATATGGGCTGTGTCACAGTCAGTAATTTATTTTTTCAGCATGGCAAAATTTCAAAATCTGTATTTCAGAAAGCAGTATTATTTGCCGAACAAAAATTAGAGCCGTATCAAGATACTTTTTTTAAAGGGCGTTGGGATGAAGCTATTGGAGCTTCTGGAAGTTTAAAATCTATTCATAAAGTTTTACATGCAATGGGTTGGAGTAATAATGGTATTACTTTGAAAGGTTTAGAACACTTAGTTGCGCATATAAAAACTTGCAAACATATTGATGAATTAAAATTATCTGAATTAAATCCAGAACGTTTACCAGTGTTTGTTGGAGGTGTAGCAATTATTTATGCGACCTTTAAAACTTTGGGGATTCAACAAATGACGATTTCTGAAGGTGCATTGCGCGAAGGTTTAATTTATGACTTACTCGGACGTTTATATAATCAAGATACTCGTTCTATAACCACCCAAACTTTAGCCAAACATTACCATACCGATCAGACTCAAGCATCTAGAATTAAACAGACCATCGCGTTTATTTTAACTCAAGTTAGGTTGCACAAAAATCCTGATATGCTGAAAAACATTCAACAATTTTTAAATTGGGCGGTTGAATTACACGAAATTGGACATGATATTGCGCATAGTCAATACCATAAACACAGTGCTTATATTATTGAACATGCTGATTTAGCTGGATTTTCACACCAAGACCAACAATTATTAGCCACTTTAGTGCGTTTGCACAGAAAACGTTTTGGATTAGATAGATTTAAAAAATTGCCACAACCTTGGCAACAATATGCACCTAAATTAGTGATTATTTTGCGTTTAGCCGTATTATTGCATAGGAATAGGCATACATTGGATTTACCTAATTTCAAGATAACTCTAACTGAAAATAAGTTGCAATTAGAATTTCCTAAAGCTTGGTTACAAAAATATCCATTAACTCAGGCCGATTTAGATATTGAAACTGAATATTTGCACGCGGCTAAATTTAAATTAAGTTGTAAATAGTAAGCCAATTGTAGTAGCTGCATTTTGAGCTACCAGCTACATGCTTGTCGTAACTCAATATTTATTTGTAGTATCAGTAGGTTGGGCTACATGCTTGTCGTAACCCAACTTTATTCTTGGATTATTTATTTACTGTAGTGCCAGTTGTAGCAGGTAATACTGGCATAGTTTGCTCTGGAAATTCACCAGTTAAAGCATTTAAAAATGCTACAATATCAGCAGTATCATCATCGGATAATTTAGTATCTAATTGTACTTTTGCCATGATTTTTACAGCTTTTTCTAAAGATTTTACTGAACCATTATGAAAATAAGGTGCAGTTAAAGCAATATTTCGTAAAGTTGGTACTTTCCAAACATTTTCATCACTATCTTTTTTAGTAACTTCAGCTAAACCTTTATCTTTAGCAAAATCATATTGGGCTTCAAAATAAGCATTGCCCTTAACAGGGAATTTTTGCATGACTCCAGCACCATTAAAAGCTGCACCACTATGACAGTTAATGCAACCAACTTCTTCAGCTTTATTCATACCACGAATTTGCTGTGCATTTAAAGCTGATTTATCGCCTTTAACATATAAATCATACGGGCTATTAGGCGTAATCAAAGTACGTTCATAAGCTGCAATTGCTTTAGTGGCATTATCTTTACTGATACTGTCTTTACCAAAGGCTTGTTTAAATAAATCTTGATAGCCATCAATAGTTTTTAAGCGTGCCACCACAGCAGCCCAATCTTTCATGCCCATTTCAATTGGATTAGTCACTGGCCCAGCTGCTTGTTCTTCCAAACTTGCAGCTCTTCCATCCCAAAATTGCACACTATTAAAGGCAGAGTTCCAAACTGTAGGCGCACTTCTACCACCAACTTGACCATCAACACCCATTGAACCAGCACGATTATCTTCGCCGCCCAACATAGTATTATGACAAGAAGCACAAGACACGGTACCAGTCGATGATAAGCGTGGATCATGGTATAAAATTTTACCCAAGGTAACTTTTTCAGTTGTACTAGGGTTATCCGCAGGTTCGGGCGCAGTTGTAGGCAATGCCTCCCATGCTTGCGCTACTGAAATTGAAGACACCAAAGCAATTGCTATCAAGCTCGTTTTGTTAAACATAATTGTTCTCTTAGTTATTATTAGATTGCGCTTATTCTATATTAAAGCTTAAACCAAATATTTGCGCGTCTAAATTGTATGTCATGCAAAGCTATAGGTAAACCAAAACCCCCTACGCGCATAATAATTCTAAAAAATAGGTCAATTTGTTCAAGTGACAATTTTTGTCAGCCTAAATTGTCAGAAAGTGACATTTTAGGGAACTTTTTAGGCAATATTATCTAATAATTGAGATCTAAATCACTACATACCAGAAAAATTAGTGTTAATAAATATTGGCTTGATTATTGCTTCATTTTAATTGAAGTTTATTTTTTTATCCTCCCATTAGGAGAAATGTCATGAAAAAAATTCAACAAGGTTTTACATTAATCGAATTGATGATCGTAGTAGCGATTATCGGTATTTTAGCTTCAATTGCGATTCCTGCTTACCAAGATTATATTACTCGTGCTAAAGTTACTGAAGGTTTAAACTTAGCTTCTTCAGTTAAAACTACTGTGGCGGAAAATTCTATGAGTGGCGTAGCTTTTGCTTCAGGTTTGCCAGCTTTTGTAGCTACAGAAATTGTTAAAAATATTGCTGTAACTGATGCAACTGGTGATATTACTATTACTTTTACTGATAAAGTAACTGATGATGCTACTTTGGTTTTAGCACCATTAGCTGGTAATCCAGCCGCTGTTATTGCTGTTGGTACTGCACCAACATCAGCAATAGTTTGGGAATGTAATAGTGCTGACTCTACAGCTCCAGTTGGCGCTGCAGGAACTTTAGAATCTAAATACGTACCATCAAACTGCCGTAAATAAGTTTTAAGTAATTTTAAAACTTAATAGCCGTCCTGAAGTTAACTTTGGGGCGGTTTTTTAATGCCTGTAATATTTTAAATATCTTGTTAAAACAAGGGCTTTTACATGATTTAGCGAATTTAACTTAAATAGTTTCAATTAATGGCGCAGAAGATGCTTAATACATAAGTTCAAACTCATGTAGATGGGGCTTTAGCCGCATTTTAACGCCCATATTTTAGTGCGGCTAAAGCCCCACCTACGTTATAATTTGAATGTTTATCAAGTGCCGCTAAAGCAACACCTACATTATAACTACCTTAAAAAGGTTTATTTCTTATCCAGAATTCAGATTAACTTAATATTTATTATGACCCGTTTAAAAATTGTTGCGATTCATTTATTAATCAGTTTAGCTCTTGTTGGTAGTATCTTATTAGCAGCATTACTGTTTTGGTATCCAGAGGATTTTTTACGTACTGCCGAATTAATTGCAATTTTATGGATTTTAGCCGGTGTAGATGCAACTTTAGGGCCGTTATTAACTGCGATTGTATTTCAGCCGCAGAAAAAATCTTTAAAATTTGATTTAGCCGTAATTGCAGTGTTACAACTAAGTGCCTTGATATATGGCTTAAGTACCATTTATATTGCTAGACCAGTATTTATTGTCTTCAATATAGACAGACTTACAGTAGTATCAGCAGTAGATATTCCCACCAGTAAATTGACATTAGCATCTAAAAAATATCAAAGTTTTTCATTTTTAGGGCCGCAATTAGTTAGTGCTAGGATGCCAACAGAGGTTCAACAACAACAAGAAATTTTATTTATGTCCACTGGTTCTGGAGTTGATTTAGCTCAATTACCTCAATATTATGTGAATTATTCAGATATGCATTCAGAAATAAATGCTAAATTACAACCATTAAGCGAATTAATTAAACGTAAACCTGAAACTAAAATTTTAATTGAAACTAGCCTAAAAAAACTTGGAGTTTCTATGCAAAAGGTAGCTTTTTTACCAGTGATTGCACAATCCAATGATGCCATTGCTATAATTAAGCGGAATAATTCGGAGGTCTTGACTTACTTGCAATTAGATGCTTGGAAGTAAAGGCATGTAACTTGCTTAGTGTATAATTAAGATTATATTTTTTCACTGAGGATTCCAACATGAAAACTAAGCAGCAAGGTTTTACTTTAATTGAATTAATGATCGTGGTGGCTATTATTGGCATTTTAGCTTCAATTGCGATTCCTGCTTATCAAGATTACATTACTCGCGCTAAAGTTACCGAAGGTTTAAATTTAGCTTCAGCAGTCAAAACTACAGTTTCAGAAAATTTAATGAGTGGAGTGAAAGCCGTTTCTGGTCTGCCTAATCCTATTGTTGTACCTACAGATATTGTAGCGAAAATTGAAATTGAAGAAGCTGCTGGCAATTATGGTGAGATTATTATTACTTATACCGACAAGATTGCTTTGGGTGCGCCAACTTTGATTTTATCTCCACGTCAAGGTGCTGGTGGTGCTGTACCAATTACTGAAGGAGTAGCTCCGACTGGCAATATTCAATGGTTTTGTAATAGTGCTGGTAGTGATTCAGGCGCATTATTTGGCAATGTCGGCACTTTAGAAGGCAAATATGCTTCAGCTAGTTGTCGCGAACATTAAGCTTAATTTAAACATTACGTTTTAATGGATTAAAGCGTAGTTTTTATACTCAAATTTAAGGTATAGAAATCATGAAAACTAAACAGCAAGGCTTTACATTAATTGAATTAATGATTGTAGTGGCTATTATTGGCATTTTAGCTTCAATTGCAATTCCTGCATACCAAGATTACATTATTCGATCCAAAATTACTGAGGGTTTAAATTTAGCAACCTCGGCAAAAGTTGCAGTTGCGGAAAACTCTCTTACTGGGGTTCGAGTTGATTCTGGATGGAGCGTGCCTGATCCAACTAAAATATTAGAAAATATTGTCATTCATACTGAAGTTGCCAAATATGGTGAAATTGAAATTTTTTATACTACTGAAGTTGCTCCAGCAGGTGAAAATACTTTAGTATTAATTCCTAGAGATGAGACTATGGCTTTAGTAGAAGGTAGACCGCCAGTTACAGGAGCAATTACTTGGTATTGTAGTAGTGCTAGTTCTACAGCAGCAAATACTCCAGGTGGAACTGTTGGTAAACTAGCAGGCAGATATGCACCTTCAAAATGTCGTATTTAATGCATTAGATTTGAACTACAGACTATACTTAAATACTTCTATATTTTTTATTTCTAGGAATGAATTTTATGCAAATGTATTTTGTTCGTCTGATAGCAATATCAATAGTGGGATTAATCACTAGTTGTGCAGATGTCCCATTAAAAAAAACTCAGCCCAAAATTGAAATTGGAGCTGGAACTGAAATAAAACCAATAAAATCAATAAAAAAAGTTACTAAACCGCCATTAGAAATTATTCCTGAAATAATTTATGACAGCCCCATAAATGTTTCGGGAAATGTGCAACTACATCCAACTGAATTTAAATATTTGTTTAAATGGCAACAAGATAACCACGCAAAAGCTTATTCAGCCTTCCAACGCTCGTGTCAATATTGGCGTAAATTATCCAAACAAAAACGCATGCCTGGGATTTATCGGCTAGGCACTGTCGGTGATTGGGTATCTTTATGTAAAAAAAATGTAATTGCTGGTCAAGAAAAACAATTCTTTGAGCAATGGTTTAAACCTTACGCAATCCAAGATAAAAACAGTTTTGATGGCTTGTTTACTGGTTATTTTATTCCGCAATTACGTGGTTCTTACACCAAAACCAGTATTTATAATGTCCCAATTTATAAAAAACCCTATGATTTAATCAAACGTTCTGGACGCACTGGCAGAATGGCTTGGGGCAAATTTGTCAAATATTATAGTAGAGCTGAAATTTATGACGGTGCTTTAAGTAATAAAGGCTTGGAATTACTCTGGGTTGATAGTGATGTAGATGCGTTTTTTATGGAAGTCCAAGGTTCAGGGCGTGTTTTAATGGATGATGGACATTTACAAGGCGTAAGTTACGGTAGTAAGAATGGACATGCATATTTTGCAATTGGCAAAGCTTTAGTTGATAGTGGCGCAATTAGTAAAGCCGATATTTCAATGCAAACCATTCGTGCATGGATTAAAGCTAATCCAGAGAAAAAACAAGAATTATTGCGTAAAAATCGTTCATATGTATTTTTTAGACTCACAGATGTAGAGCCGAATACTGGGGCTGTAGGCGCAATGAATGTACCTTTAACTGGTCAACGTAGTTTGGCAATTGATAGAAAAAAACTGCCTTTAGGAGTTCCGTTATGGTTAGATGTGGCGCACCCAATCAAAGCTGATACTCAGATTCGGCAATTAATGATGGCACAAGATACAGGTGGTGCAATTAAAGGTGCAATTCGGGGTGATTTTTATTGGGGTGAAGGTTTAGAAGCTGGTGAATTAGCTGGTGAAATGAAATCCAAAGGTAGATTTTTTATCTTAATCCCACGAAATTTAAGACCCTAGTTAGTTTCAAACCAAGCTAATTGTTGATGTAATTTAACCACCGTGCCAATAATAATTAAGGTTGGTGGTTGAATATTTTCTGTTGCTACAATTTCAGCTAAGGTTGCTAAAGTTCCAGTAATTACTCGTTGTTGCTGAGTTGTACCTTGTTGAATTAATGCAATCGGTAAATTTTTTGGGCTGCCATAATCAATCATGCGGCTACAAATTTTCTCTAAACCTACTAAGCCCATATAAATAACTACAGTTTGATTTGGTTGGGTTAATTGTTTCCAATTGAGATTAACCGAACCATTTTTTAAATGCCCAGTGACAAAAGTACAAGATTGCGCATGATCTCTATGTGTTAGTGGAATTCCAGCATAAGTAGCGCAACCAGAAGCTGCGGTAACTCCTGGAACTACTTGAAAACTAATATTATGCGCCATTAAAGTTTCAATTTCTTCACCGCCGCGTCCAAAAATAAACGGATCTCCACCTTTTAAGCGTACTACACGTTTGCCTTGCTGAGCTAAATCCACCAATAAAGTATTAATAGAAGTTTGTTCTAAACTATGATTATCTCGTTGTTTGCCCACATAAATTTTTTCAGAATCACGTCGGGCTAATTCTAAAATTTCTTGGGAAACTAATCTATCATAGACCACTACATCAGCTTGTTGCATTAAACGTAAAGCTTTAAACGTCAATAAATCTGCGGCTCCAGGCCCTGCACCAACTAAATAAACTTCACCTTGGGCGGCAATATTGTCAGCTTGAGATAATAGCTGGGTTAATTTATCTTCAGCTTGCTGTTGTTTGCCAGCAAAGACTAATTCAGCAATTGAACCTTGTAAAACTCGTTCCCAAAAAATTCGTCGTTGGGGTGCTGCGGTAAAATGTTGTTTTACTGGGAGTCTAAATTTAGCGGCTAAAGTGGCTAATTCAGCAAATTTAGGTGCAATTATGGTCTCTATTTTTGCACGTAATAATCTAGCTAATACAGGTGCTGCGCCGCCAGATGAAATTGCGGCAATTACTGGAGAGCGATCTACAATTGCAGGAAAAATAAAGCTACATAAATCGGGGTTATCTACTACGTTTACTGGAATATTTTGCGCCATAGCTAAATGTGCTACAGCTTCATTCAAGTCACGCTGATTAGTTGCAGACACAATTAATCTATACTGTTCCAATGTAATATCTTTGTTAGTGAAAGATTTTTGTAAAATTGTGAGTGGATAATTTGCGTTAATTGCAGTAATTGTGGGGCTAATAGTCTCAGCTAATACGGTAATTTTTGCATTGGCTTTCATCAACAAATGAATTTTACGCGCGGCAATTTCACCAGCTCCAATTACTAAACACGGTTGTTGGTGTAATTTAATAAAAATCGGAAAATAATCCATTATGATGCTCAAATTAGGTTAAAAATGCTATTATTGTAATTCATAAAGTCTTTAATTCAATTCCAAAACCTATGATTAAATTTGATTTAGAAGTCGATGCCACAAGCTTACATTGTCCGTTGCCATTATTACGTTTAAAACAAGCTTTAGTAGCAGTAGAGCCAGCCCAAATTATTAAAATTATTGCTACTGATCCAGCTGCACATTTAGATATTGGTGTATATACTGAGCAAACTGGACATGTAATTATGCAGATTATTCAAGAAAATTCCTGCCAAATTTTTTATATCCAAAAAAATCCGTCATAGACTTTATTAATTGGCAGCTTGGCAATATGAAGGTATCCAAGTGCGTGCTAGCATATATTCTGGTAATTGATTGAAATCAAAATTTTGACCATCAGCTATCATTTGTGGAATATTAAATAATGCACCTATTTCTGGAATATCATTGAAAAACATAGTGTAAAAAGGTTTAACTAATTTTTTGGAGACTTTCATGCCTATAGGGTTAATAAAATTTCGTCTTTGACCTACATGCGCAATTTCATCAATAGTAATTTCGTCCAATAAAGCTTTTAAACGTGTGCAAACTTCGGGCTCTTCGGCAAAAACTTCATCAATTAATGGATATAAATGTAAATAAAAGGTTACTCCCATTAATTCAGTTACAAATGCTGGAGAGTTTAAAATAATGCTAGGTAATTTTGGAAAAAATTCATAAACCTTTTCTTTCCAAGGGCTTAATGGCACCCATTCAACTTTATCTAAACCACAAGTTTTTAACATTTCATCAAATAAACGCACATGACAAAATTCTTCAGCTAAATGAATTCGTGAAATTCTATCTTCCAAACTATTAGCATCTGCCATGCTTGGGGCAAATTCCCACGCGCCTTTAATACCAACCCATTCATGGCGGGCAAATTTATACATTCCCGTAAGTAATAAAGTCATTTTATCTAAACTTTTAGGGTCTTCCTGCATTTCTACATAATTTCTATAAAAAGCGTCTGGATCTTTTAAAGGTGTGCGTAATTGTACTGGATTAGCTTTAAAATCAGCTAATAAAGCCTTTTTTTTAGTTAAATCTTTGTCAGATTCCAATAATTCACCACCATGTTGTTGGGTAAAAACCCAGTAATCATCAAAGTTTTCTAAACGTTGTTGGTAGTTTGCTGGGGTAAAAATAGAATGATAGTTTGCAGACATGGATTAAACCTTAAAAAATATAATGGAATATGGTATTTTACGTGATAGAAATTAGTTTAGCTTTAAAACGTTGTGAGTGGGCGATCTAATTTGCGGTAACTAATGGCTTCACTTAAATGTGCAATCTCAATATTTTCTGTATTGGCAAGATCTGCAATCGTACGAGATAGTTTTAAAATTCTATGATAAGCACGATGGGATAAACCAAAAGTATTAATTGCTTGTTCCAAGATTTGCTCACCTTGGTTAGATAATTGGCAATATTGTTGAATTTCTTGCGGTAAAATTTGTGCATTTGGTTTGTTATTTCTAAGAATAGCTATGGTTCTAGCGGCAGTGACGCGAGTTTTAATTTCTGCGCTAGTTTCTTCACCTTGCGGAGTGCCATGTCGCAAAATCTCATGTGAAACTCGTGGGACTTCCAAATGCATATCAATTCTATCTAATAAAGGCCCAGAAATTTTTTGGCGATAGCGATTAATTTTATTGGGAGTGCAATGACAGCGACCAGAACTATCGCCTAAATATCCACATGGGCAAGGATTCATCGCGGCAATTAATTGAAATTTAGCTGGGAATTTAGCCTGATGACTAGCACGGGAAATTGTAATATGTCCTGATTCTAAGGGTTCACGTAATACTTCTAAAACTTTGCGATCAAATTCGGGTAATTCATCTAAAAATAAAGTGCCATTATGCGCTAAAGAAATTTCCCCAGGTTTAGGATTGCCACCGCCACCAACTAAAGCAGCTGCGGATGCAGTATGATGCGGGGCGCGAAATGGAGCTTGTCTCCAAGTGCTAATATCAAAACCTTGACTGCTGATAGAAGCAATGGCGGCGGTTGCTTGGGCTTGAGTTTCAGATAATGCTGGTAAAATGCTATTCATACGGGCTGCCAACATGGATTTTCCAGTACCTGGAGGCCCGAGCATTAATAAATTATGTCCGCCAGTAGCAGCAATTTCAAAGGCTCTTTTAACATGGTATTGTCCATGTACATCAGCAAAATCTAGCGTATTAATTTTTGTTGGAGTCTCTACAGAACTTGCTGGGATTTCAGGTTGTTGACCATTCAAATATGCGCAGGCTTCTAATAAATTCCGCGCTGGAGCTAGTTGAACATTTTGAATTAAATTGGCTTCAGGGGTATTATCATTTGGCAGTAATAATATTCGTTGTGCTTGGGTAGTTTGCAATGCTACTGGTAAAGCTCCAGTAATTTCACGCAAATCTCCACCTAAAGATAATTCACCTACACATTCATAAGTATTTAAATGTTGGCTAGAAATTTGTCCAGAAGCGGCTAAAATACCTAGTGCAATTGCTAAATCAAAGCGACCGCCTTCTTTAGGTAAATCAGCTGGAGCTAAATTAATAGTAATCCTTTGCAAAGGAAATGTAAACCCAGAATTTATAATTGCTCCATGCACACGATCTTTACTTTCTTTAACTGCTGTTTCTGGCAAGCCCACAATTGATAATGCTGGCAAACCATTAGAAACATGCACTTCTACAGTTACTAGTGGGGCTTTGACTCCAGAACGTCCACGACTATAAACTGTTGCTAGAGGCATTGGTTAGGTTAATTTCTTTTCAATTTCGGCTACTTGTTGTTCTAAAGCCTCTAGTTTAGCTCTAGTTTTAGCTAGTACGCCTTTTTGGACTTCAAATTCTTCCCTAGTTACCACATCTAGTTTTCCTAGTGCAGTTTGTAAAATTTCATGGAAATTTTTCTCCATTTCTTCTTTTAAGTCACCTAAACCAGTGGGCAAAGATTCACTTAAACGGCTAGCAATATCGTCAATTTGGGAGCTAAACATAATTATTTCTCAGTTAAATATTAAAATAATGTACTTGGCTAGTCGTAGTAGTAGTTACTAGCTCGCCGATTGTGAATGCAGTTTCACCTTGTTGTTGCAGTGCTTGTAAAGTAGTGGCTTCATCTTTAGCAGCAACACAAATTATCATACCAATTCCACAATTGAAGGTAGTTAACATGTCCGCAGAACTAATATTACCATGTTGTTGTAACCAATCGAATATCGGTGCAGCTGTCCAAGTTTTTAAGTCAATATTAGCTTGAATTCCTACGGGTAAAACTCTGGGTAAATTTTCTGTAATACCACCGCCAGTAATATGTGCCAATGCGTGTACATCTACTTGTTTAAATAATTCTAACAGTGGTTTTACATAAATTTTGGTAGGTTCTAATAAATGTTCGCTAATGGGTTTGCCATCTAACAATGCATTGAGATCCAATTTTTTGGTATCTATGATATGTCTAATTAAGGAGTAACCATTAGAATGCGCACCAGAAGAACTAATGCCAATTAATTTATCTCCTGCTTGAACTTTACTGCCATCAATTACGCGCGATTTTTCTACAATACCAACACAAAAACCGGCTAAATCATAATCACCATCAGCATACATTCCAGGCATTTCAGCAGTTTCACCGCCAACTAAGGCTGCACCTGCAAGTTCGCAACCAGCACCAATTCCAGCAACCACAGTTGCGGCAGTATCTACATTTAATTTACCAGTGGCAAAATAATCTAGAAAATATAAAGCTTCAGCACCTTGAACTACAATATCATTCACACACATTGCAACTAAGTCAATTCCAACTGTTGCATGTTGGTTTAATTCAATTGCTAACTTTAATTTGGTGCCTACGCCATCAGTACCTGAAACTAACAAAGGTTCTTTATAGCGGTCTAAAGGCAATTCAAATAATGCGCCAAAGCCACCTAAACCAGACATTACACCTGCGGTACGAGTTTTTGCCGCAATTGGTTTAATGCGTTCTACTAATTTATTGCCTGCTGCAATATCTACGCCGGCAGTTTTATAATTCAGCGTAGTTTGAGAAGATTTGTTCAATGAATTTCTCAGTTTAATAAAGGAATTAAAACATATTGTACAAGAGTCAGGAATCTTTGTCTGAGGCTTTTTTGGCTTGATAACCTGAGCTATTAGTTTGTAACCATCTACTACTGCCATTAAATAAATGTTCTTGTTTCCAAAATGGAGCTGAATATTTTAATTTTTCCATGATATATCTACTAGCATCAAAAGCATCGCCTCGATGTATCGCCCAAACTGCAATTAATACAATAGTGTGTTTAGATAAAATTTTCCCGACTCGATGGACTAATAAAACATCTAGCAACACCCATTTTTGTTGTGCAGCTAAAATAATTTGCTGGAGTTTTTTTTCTGTCATTCCAGGATAATGTTCTAAAGTAATAGATTCAACGCGCTCACCAATATTGAAATCTCGCATAGTCCCAACAAAAACATTGGTTGCACCGAATTTTCCAGTTAATTCTGCGTGATTTTGTTGATAAGTTGCTACTGTTTGCCAAGGTTGCAACTCATTTTCTAAGATGCTGATATGCACATTAGCCTCCTGTTACCGGTGGAAAAAAAGCTACTTCGTCATGATCTACAACCTTAAATTCTAAATCAACATAATCTAAATTTACTGCAGCTAAAGTGTTTTTTGGGAGTGCAATATTAGGATTAGCAACTTGCCAAACTTGATTAACTGTTTGGATTTGACTGGAATTAAGTTGTTCTGCTGCTTTGCCTAAATCGGATTTTAATTGTGCAAAATAACGTACTTGAATGGGCATAAATTTAACTTAAGGAGTAAAAACTTAGATAATAGCTGATTATTCCTAATTTCGGCAAACTAATGACACAATTGACACATTTTAATTCAGCTGGTGAAGCGCATATGGTGGATGTAGGTGATAAAAATATTAGCCAGCGCATTGCAGTTACAACTGGTTATATTACTATGCAAGCCCAAACGTTGCAGATGATTTTAGAGCATGGTCATAAGAAGGGTGATGTTTTAGGGATTGCTAGAATTGCAGGGATTATGGCAAGTAAAAAAACTGCTGAATTAATTCCATTATGTCATCCATTAGCATTAACCCATGTAGAAATTAAATTGTTGCCAAATGTGGAACATGAATGTGTTTTTTGTGAAACTACGGTGAAAACTAAGGGTCAAACTGGGGTTGAAATTGAGGCATTATGTGCGACTCAAGTAGCTTTGTTGACTATTTATGATATGTGTAAGTCTATGGATCGAGGGATGGAAATTTGTGCGGTGCGGTTATTGGAAAAATCTGGGGGTAAATCTGGACATTGGTTGCGAGATAATTAAGTATTACCAATTAAATGTTCTTGCGACAATTCTATGCTAAAATTTTACATTCATTCGTAATGAATAAAAAAAATCTCAATTAAGGATAAAATACTATGAAAAAAACTTTACTTACTCTAGCAACTGTCGCATTCATTGGTTTAAGTGGTCAAGCTTTAGCTGTTGATGATGCAAAATTAGTTAAAATTGGTAGCAAAATTTATGATCGTGCCTTTGGTCGTGGTTGTGGAGCTTGTCATGATATTGCTTCAAATCCACAATTGGCTGAATTAATTAAAGCTGGCAAATTAGATCGTGAAAAATTTGGTACGATTTTAAAAGAAGGCAAAAACGGCATGCCTAAAGCTATTGCAACTATTATGGATGTTAAGCCAGTTAAAAAAGCTGAATTATCTGAAGAAGAAGCAATTGATGCAGTGTATGCTTTTTTAAGTAAATAATTTACAGTTTATAAAGAAGTATATCTATCCAGATAGTATCTGTAACAAACAAGGTGCTATCTGTGGTTATTTAGTTAAAAATTGCAATATACAATACGGAAACATATATGCTCAATAAAGTGATGCTCATTGGTAATTTAGGCGCAGATCCTGAAGTGCGTTATACAGCTAGTGGTGAAACAATCACTAGCATTAGAATTGCCACTAGTAGACGTTGGAAAGACAAACAATCTGGCGAGCAAAGAGAACAGACTGAATGGCATCGAATTACTTTTTTTAATATTGGCAACTTTCGCTTGGCTGAAGTTGCAGCGGAATATTTGAAAAAAGGCAGTAAAGTTTATGTTGAAGGGCGGTTGCAAACTCGGAAATGGCAAGATAAAACCACTGGTCAAGATCGTTATTCTACTGATATTATTGCCGATCAAATGCAAATGCTAGATTCACGTACTGGCGGCACTGCACCAATGGATCAAACCCAAGCTGCACCAATGCAAGCTCAGCAACAACCGCAGCAACAGGCTTATCAAGCTCCTGCACAAACACAACCTGCTTATCAACAACCAGCAACTCCACAAATGCAGCCACAACAACCGCAGCAACCGGCTTATCAAGCTCCTCCTGCACAACCACAACAGAATTATGCAGCAGTACCACCAGCACCAACAGCACCAACAAAACCAATGCCAGCAGCTCCTAAAGATGATTATGATGATGACATCCCATTCTAGCTAATGACGCAAATAAAAAATATACCCACAGTAGGTTTCATCAGTCTTGGTTGCCCGAAAGCTTTAGTAGACAGCGAACAAATTTTAACCAAATTAAAGTGCGAAGGTTATCAAGTTTCATCAGATTATGCTGGCGCAGATTTAGTAGTAGTAAATACTTGTGGTTTTATTGATGCGGCAGTCACAGAATCTTTAGACAGCATTGGTGAAGCTATAGACAAAAATGGCAAAGTAATTGTTACTGGCTGCTTAGGTAATCGTGCTGATGAAATTCTAGCACAACATCCACAGGTTTTAGCAGTTACTGACGCGCATGCAGCTGATGCAGTAATGGAAGCTGTACATACACATTTACCAGCTCCACACGCACCATTTTTAGATTTATTGCCTCCACAAGGAATCAAATTAACCCCAAAGCATTATGCTTATTTAAAGATTTCAGAAGGTTGCAATCATAGATGTAGTTTTTGCATTATTCCTAGTATGCGTGGTGATTTAGTTAGTCGTCCAATTGATGAAGTTTTATTAGAAGCTGAACAATTAGCCGCAGCTGGAGTCAAAGAATTACTGGTGATTTCACAAGATACTAGTGCTTACGGACTAGATTTAAAATATCAAACTAGAATTTGGCAAGATCAAACTATAGCGACTAGATTTTACGAGTTAGCCGCAGCTTTAGGCGAATTAGGCGTTTGGGTGCGCATGCATTATGTTTATCCATATCCACAAGTAGATAAAATAATTCCATTAATGGCCGCTGGAAAAATATTACCTTATTTAGATATTCCATTTCAACATGCAAATCAGCGCATATTAAAATTAATGCGTAGACCAGCTGCAAGTGAGAATAATTTAGCTAGAATTAATGCATGGAGAAAAATATGTCCAAATATCACTATTAGAAGTACTTTTATTGTAGGTTTTCCAAGTGAAACTGAAGCTGAATTTACTGAATTATTGGAGTTTTTAACCGCAGCGCAATTAGATAGAGTGGGCGCGTTTACATACTCACCGGTTAAAGGTGCGGCGGCTAACGAGCTACCTAATCCAATTTCAGTTGAAATTCAACAACAACGTTTAAGTCGATTCATGGAACATCAAGCTAAAATTAGTGCTGCTAAATTGCAAAAATTAATTGGTAGTATAGAAACAGTGTTAATTGATGAAGTAGTTGCTGAAGGTGCTGTTGCACGTAGACAAGCTGATGCACCCGAAATTGACGGACAAGTTTTTATTGATAATGCTACTCATTTGACTGTAGGTGAATTTGTGCAAGTTGAGTTTGAAGCTGCTGATGCACATGATTTATGGGCGCATTTAGTTTAGGAATTTAACTAACGCTGGTATTAGTTATGTAATAATAAGTAATAACTTATATTTCAGGTTTCTATAATGTCTAAAAAAAAGCGTTTACCCAAATCCAGAAAAACTGCGACTAAAGCTAATTCTAATCCAGCAGGTGGAGTTGGAATTTCTATTTCTAAGTTAGTTAATCAAGCGTTGAAATTTCATGGTGAAAATAATTTAACTGCGGCTTTAGCTTTATACACGCAAATATTAGCGCAAGATCCAAAGAATTTAATTGCTTTGCAATATTTTGGTTTAATTCAACATTTGCAGGGCAATGATGCGTTAGCAATTGAATATATGCAACAAGCTTTAA
>DAOUSJ010000114.1 GCA_030627285.1 Methylococcaceae bacterium
CCAAAAAGGTAGTATTTATTGTGCGAGTAAATTTGCTTTACGTGGTTTTACTCAAGCTTTGCGTGAGGAAGCTGCAAAAAGTAATGTGCGAGTTAGTTTAATTAATCCTGGAATGGTGAAAACTGCATTTTTCAAGAAATTAAATTTTGAACCTGGAGCTAATCCATCGCATCATTTATTAGCTAAAGATGTGGCTGATATTGTTAACTATGTGTTACAAAGTAATAACAATATGGTTATGGATGAGATCAATATAAATCCATTGCATAAAGTGGTGCATTTTAAAAAATAATTTCCAAGCACTAATCTTCAGTTTTAAAGGTTGTGCCTTTAGGTTTGAAAGTATGTAAATCTATCTTGTTAGCATGATTTTCTGTAGCACAACCCCAGCTTAAGGTTTGATCTTGGGTGAAACGTTTGCCTAATTGATAAGCAATTTGCGCTCTGGCTAGTTCTACCCCTAAGTAAAAACTATGTCCAGCATCATTTTCAACGCTTAATTTTGGATATAAAGTAAATGGATCATTGCCACTATGAAAACCATCACGATTATAGATATGTACGCCGTCAGGACTAGTTTGAATTCTAAAACTGGGATCTTTCACTTGAGCTGCAAATGCTTGAATTTCGTCTAATTGGTATGGAAATGGTGCAGTTTCATGAATGCTAAGTAATTCAGGACTAATATGTTTGGGTAAAGTATTATTTTCTTGGGCAGCAAACATAATTCTACGGGCTACATCAGCTTCTTTAATGGCTCTACAAGCATGTTGGCTAACTTCAGTAGCTAAAATATGGTTAATATTTAATTCGGAACAAATTCCCATTAGTAAGGCATTCATACCATTGGTGTCTGCATGAGTTAATTCGGTAATATTTCCCACCCCTAACATCATTTCAATTTCAGGATGTTGCTGTCTAAAACTGTGATAGCGCACAATAGAATCAGTAAAGCCAAAATGAATTGGATCTAAAATTGGATCAACAATAAATTTACGTCCTTGAGTTTGGAAGTGTTTAATTGCAGGTTCTAAAGTGCTTAAGTCTGTATGTTTTGCTGGAATTAAAATAGGTGTGCTGGCAACTTCATCTGCAATCCATAAGCTATCAGAAGTTAAACTTAATAAATAATCTGCACCAGCTTTACCGCCACGAAGTAAATCTTCGGAGTTCAAAGAATCAATACTCACGATAAAATTTTCGGCTTTTAAAGTTTGAATGATAGCTTCCATATGTGGAAAATCTGTATCTGGTAAACAACCAATATCAATTACATCTGCACCTTGGGTTTTATAATATTGCGCACGCTCAATTACTGCTGCTACACTAATATTTGGCGCGTCGACAATTTCTGCAAAAATTTTAACTTTGTAATTATTTAAAGCGTATTTATGGGCTTGTTTGCCAAAAAATAACGGTAAATCTTTTAATTCTTCAGGCCCACGTTCTACAGGAATGCCAAATTGTTGTGCTAATTTAGCTAAATCACCTCGACAACGACCTGGAAGCATGATTTTATTAGCTCCAAAAGTATCTTTTAAGCGGCGGCTAATTAAATCAACAGTCATTAAGCCAGCAACTTTTACACCTATTTGATGCACATGATAATTAAATTCAGGTTGCATTGAGGTTAAAATTTGCCGTAATTGAGTTTCAGCCAATTTGCCAGTTAAGAACAATATTTTGTTGCTCATGAGATAGTTTGCAAGCGTTGTTGCACTGCCAGAATTAATTCGTCGACACTTTCTACTACTTGAGTATATTCAAATTCGCGAATTTTAGCAGTTGCTTCTAAATCAATTTTGCGTGGATACACCATTACTTTACCACTAGGTGCAGTGGTTTCCATTGCGGGAGCAATATCGCAAGGGTAAACAATATTTTCTATTCTACATTTACCAGCTTGTGAATATAAATTGGTGACTAAAGAATCTGCAATTCCAAGTACGCATTTTGCAATGGTATTAGATGTAGTTGGAGCCATTACAAAAGTATGATAGTAATCTTTATAAAATAAACCTACTGGAGGTGCAGAAGCGGCTTTGTCTCGATATACCGGCATTTTTTTGCGGATTTCTTGAATGTCAATGCCGTACATTTTTAATACTTCTTCGCCTGCTTGGCTAATATATAAATCTACGCGATCTAAGCTCAAAATAAAGTCTAAACATTCGGTAATATAATGACCTGAACCAGTAATTGCCCAAGCTAAACGTGGTGATTTCATATTTTTTAGTAAGTCAAAGCAAGATTGGTTATTATAAGCGAATTTAAAAAATCTACTGGAGCTTTAATTTATGTTAACCGCAATTGATAAACCGCTAATTATGGGAATTTTAAATGTAACTCCAGATAGTTTTTCTGATGGAGGGCATTTTAATAGTCTGGAAACTGCATTACAACAAGTGACAAAAATGTTGTTGGATGGGGTGGATATTATTGATATTGGTGGTGAATCTACGCGCCCCAGGTCAATTTCAGTAGCTTCAGGCGAGCAAATTGCACGAGTTATTCCAGTTATTAAGGCAATTAGGCAACGTTTAGCGTGTCATATTCCAATTAGCATTGATACCACTTCTAGTAAAGTGGCTAAAGCGGCGTTAGATGCTGGTGCGAACATGATTAATGATATTTCAGCTGGACGCGATGATGCAGAAATATTTACTGTGGCTGCGCAGGCTGAGTGTCCAATTGTGTTAATGCACATTCAAGGGACACCACAAACTATGCAGGATAATCCGAATTATACCAATGTGGTTGCAGAGGTATATTCTAGTTTAGAGAAAAGTATTCAACATGCTTTAGTTGCAGGAATTAAACCGCATAATATAGTTATTGATCCTGGAATTGGTTTTGG
>DAOUSJ010000087.1 GCA_030627285.1 Methylococcaceae bacterium
AGCGGCAAGTTGTTGAGATTAAATTACAACCAAACACAGTGCATATTTTACATCAACAAACCGATAGTTCTGGGAATAAGTTGCCTCAAACTCAAGAAAATTTTGTGGCGGATTTTTGTATTGCTACTATTACGCCTTCGCTATTGCATAAAATTGAGAATAATTTTACCAATGATTTCCAAAAGGCATTGCTATATGGAGTTACAAATGTGCCGGCTGGAAAAGTTGCTTGGCAAGCAGATAGATTTTGGGAGGCAGATAAATATCAAATTTACGGAGGTATTAGTTGGACTTCGGATGACATTAATCAAATTTGGTATCCATCCACTGGGTTTCATAATCAACGTGGAATTTTAATTGGAGCTTATTATCGTGGCTTTCCAGAATCCACCTTGGGTTTTGGTAATTTAGAGCGTGCGACGCGGATTAAACATGCATTATCAGAAGGAATCAAATTACACCCAGAATTAGATCCTAGCTACAAATATAATGATCTTAGCAAAGCCATGACTATTGCGTGGCAAGATTTACCGTTTCAAGATAATGGTTGGGTGAGATATTCTGCTGCACAGCGTCAAACTGGTTATCAAATAATGTTAGCTGGACAACAAAATAAATTTTTTATGGCTGGAGATGCAATGAGTTATATGCCTGGATGGATAGAAGGTGCAGTTGGCGCGGGTTTATTGGCAACTGAAAATATTTTGCAGCAGCTAACCCAAACATCATCTTAAAGGCTGTTTCCAAGCATTTTTATTTGGTAGCATGCTGCAATGAGTTTTTAAATGTTGGATAAATGTATCTCGGGTAATTTCTTGTGCGCCAAAACTGGCTAAATGAGGACTATAAATTTGACAATCAATTAATTTGTAATCCCAAGTATGTAAATGTTGGCTTAAGTGTGCAAAGGCAACTTTAGAAGCATCAGTTTTAATATGAAACATGGATTCGCCAAAAAAAACTTGCCCAATTGCAACTCCATATAAACCGCCGACTAATTCATTTTGATACCAAGCTTCGGCTGAATGTGCAAAGCCTAATTTATGTAAAGTATTATATGCTTGTAGCATTTCATCTGTAATCCAAGTGCCTTCAGCATAAGTTCGTGGTTGCGCACAAGCTGTAATAACTTCCGAAAATGCAGTGTCTAATTTAAATTCAAATTTTTGTTGCCGCATGGTTTTAGCTAAACTTCGAGAAATTTTAATTTGCTCTGGAGCTACTACTAAGCGTGGATTTGGTGACCACCATAAAATAGGTTCATTAGCACTATACCATGGAAAAACACCTTGTCGATAGGCATTAATTAACCTAATTGGGGATAAACAACCGCCTGCAGCTAATAACCCTTCTGGATCGTTTAAGGCCGTATTAGTTGCAGGAAATAGTTGTGAAGGATTGTTGGGATCTAGAACCTCAAGTTTCATTTAGGCTTCGAGTTCGTCCAAATATTTTTCTGCATCTAAAGCTGCCATACAACCTGCACCAGCTGAGGTTACTGCTTGTTTATACACAGAATCCATCACATCACCAGCTGCAAATACGCCTGCAACATTAGTTGCGGTAGCGTTGCCAGTAATACCACTATTGACTTTAATATAACCGTGTTCCATGTCTAATTGACCGTTAAAAATATCTGTGTTCGGAGTATGTCCAATGGCAATAAAAACTCCATGTACATCAATTTCAGTGCTAGATCCATCTTGAGTGTGTTTGATTTTAATTCCAGTTACACCCATGTTATCACCTACAACAGCTTCTAATTCATGATCCCATTTTATTTTGACGTTGCCAGTTTTATCTTTGGCAATTAATTTATCTGCTAAAATTTTCTCAGAACGAAATTTATCGCGGCGATGAATTACAAATACTTCTGAAGCAATATTAGCTAAATATAAGGCTTCTTCAACTGCGGTATTGCCACCACCAATAACTGCAACTGGTTTGTTACGATAAAAAAAGCCGTCACAAGTTGCACATGCAGATACGCCCTTGCCTTTAAATTCTTCTTCTGAGTCTAAACCCAAATATTTAGCCGAAGCACCAGTGGCAATAATTAATGCATCACAAGTATATTCACCTGAATCACCAGTTAATTTGATTGGTTTAGCATTTAAATCGGCAGTATGAATTTGGTCAAAAATAATTTCAGTATCAAAACGCTCTGCATGTTGTTGCATTCTAGTCATTAATTCAGGGCCTTGAACGCCAGCAAAATCACCAGGCCAATTATCTACATCGGTGGTTGTAGTCAATTGTCCGCCTTGTTGCATGCCGGTAATCATTACTGGTTTGAGGTTTGCCCGCGCGGCATAGACAGCAGCAGTATAGCCAGCTGGTCCTGAACCTAAAATCAATAATCGACAATGTTTAACTTCGCTCATTATGCATCCTTAGAAAAATCATTAGGGCGCAATTATATAACATTCAATTCATTTAAAAGATGTTTCTGTGTGATTTAAAATGCAGTTTCATCAGCAGATAAAATTTCTTGCAAACCAGAATCAACTGTAATATTCACTGATCTATGCATACACAACATATTTATTGAAACAATATTTGGAAAATCATTTTCTGAATTTTGGTAAAAATTTTGCGGATTAAATAAGGCTGGTTTATGCCAAAACAACCGATAATTAAGCGACTGAATCAATTCAATTAAAGCTTTAGACTTATCTTTGCGATCATTTTCTACGTACAACACTGGTTTATGTTTAGCGATTAAATTTTTTGCACCAGCAATTACAGCATACTCCATGCCCTCTACGTCAATTTTTAAAAAATTCAATTTTTGAGGCTGTAAAAAATCATCCAATTTAACTATATGTACTGGTTGACCTTGGTTGAATTTATCAATTTCAATGCCGCCAAAATTTCCTTCTTTGGAGTAATCAAAATCTGGCAATTGCAACATACCATTTTCATTGCCAACTGCAAATGGATAACATACGGCATTAGTGATGCTATTCAAAGCCATATTAGCGCATAAAGTTTGGAATACAATCCGTTGGGATTCAAATGCAATCACTCTGCCAGCACCCCCCCCCCTCCTGCGATTGAACTAATTGGGATAATAATTGGGTGTGAGTGCCAATGTTAGCTCCAACTTCAATTACTAAGTCATCAGGTTTACAAATTTGTTTAAATAAAACTGCTTCAGCTTCAGAAAATTCACCATATTTTTCAATGGCTTTACCAATATAAATATCATTTTTGTTATAAACTACATAACCATATTTAGCTTTCACTACGGCGTTAAAACCATCAGTATCAATAATTTTTTGCATAATCTATCTCAGTTAAACTTAATGTTAAGCTAACATTATCCACTAAATCTATTGATTGTTATATCGGTAATTTTTAGCTACTTAATCTATTTAAGCATTAATTACGTTTTTTCATGCGCAAGTTATAGGTTATATTTTGCATATAATTATGTAAAAAACATGGTATGGTTGTATTTGTTAAAAAAATCATTCTATTGTGAAAAAAACATACTATGTAAAAGGCAGGTAGTAGTGACTAAGTGATGTAATTATTTGGTTAAATGTAGATTTATTAATTCAATTTTTGGATAAAAGTCTCAGAATATTTTTGTTAAAGTTTGTTCGCAAAATAAACTTGGTCATGCTAGAATATTATCTGTCAAGATAGCTTGAATGAACCCTATTTTTCATTGAATATTAATACTTTACTTTCTAACAAGGTGTCTTTTCAAACAGCAGCTTATACCAAAATAAGCAAGGAAATGACTATTGAAGAAGTTTTAAATGAGATTCAAAGCAATAAGTATTTATCACAAGTTACTTGGCTTAGGAAGCTGTTAAGTAATAATCAATTAGTGATGTATAATGATCACAAAAAAAAATTACCTGCTGTAACTTTTTGTGGGACATTTAATGAAAAAAGAAAAAAAGAGTTATTAAAGCACTACAATTCAATCATTGTGCTTGATATTGATAAGTTAGATAACGAAGAGTTTTCTCGTATTTATAATATTTTATCTAGTGAAAGTTACGTTTTCTCATTTTGGGTATCACCTTCAAATAAAGGTATTAAGGGGCTGGTTTATTTAGAGTATGATTTTGAGATAAATTCTTCTAATCTTGATTTTTATCACAAAAGTGCATTTCAACAGCTTCAAAAATATTTTCAAGAAAAATATAATATTAATTTAGATGAAAGCGGAAAGGATACGACAAGGTTATGTTTTCTATCTTGCGATAACTTCTTAAAATTAAATGAAAAATTTATGCCATTTAAAGTTCAAAAACTTGAAATGTTTGAAGCTATTAAACCTGCAAATACAAAAGTTACAAAAGTTACAAAACAATCAAATAAAAAGGATTTACTTTATAATCCATTAAATAAAAATAAGTCATATCATAGAAAAATTATTCAAAGCATAATAAGGTTTTTAAATAAAAATGATTTATCTATAACATCTTCCTATGACGAATGGCTTAGTGTCGCTATTGCAATAGCCAATTCATTTACTTATGAGATAGGTGAAAAATATTTTTTGAAGTTATCAGAAATGGATAAAGATAAGTTTAATAAAACAGAGTGTATTAATATACTTATTTCTATTTATGAAAACAGAAGAGTTAATGAAGATAAAAAAAATTTAATTAGTTTTAAGACTATTTATTATTTTGCAGCGCAAAAAGGATTTAAGAAACAATTAAAAGAGGTTAGTTCCGAAGATGGCGCGTAAATCGTCAATTTTAAAAATTACGTGTCATAAGTTTCGACCTGACCAACAGATGCCTATCTCTCAGGTTCTTTATAGATGGGTAATGATGTTTCATATTATCATAGTTAACACATAACACCTGTTATGTTTCATGGAACTAACCTCTTTTAATTGTTCTCTTATGAAAAAAAACTTTATTGATTCTTTTAGCCATAACAATATTATCGATTATTTATGTAAAATAAGAGCTAAGGTTGCAAAGCAAAGAAATAAAAAGCACCTTCTGCATTTATTAACTGCAAATGATAATTTTAATTATCATAAAAATGAAAGATGTCCTGAATACGAAAAGCAACTTCATGAAGACTTAAAAAAAATTCTCCCTAGTAGAAGAAAATGGAAGAAGTTAGGTGAAAAACCAAGATTAAACCAAAAAACAAATCAAAAATTAAACTCCTTAGATAAAAACACATTGTCTTTATTAAAAACTGTTAAATACTATAGACGAAAACAACCAGCCGAATCTTTTGTCAAAAATTTAAATCAGTTTATTCGGGATATTCAAAATTCTATTCAAAGCGCAGATTACAAAGTTTCATCACCTGAAATATATCCAGAACCAAAAGAAAAATCCTCAAAATTAAAACAAGGTAAAAAAAATACTTGCAGACCTATAGCACTATTTAATTTAAAAGATAGGCTGATATTAAGCTTTACTAATAAATATTTAACAAATTTATTTGATGAATATTTTGAAGAGAGTTCATTAGCTTTCAGAGCAGTTAAAGTTGAAAATGGAAAAAAGAAAGTTGTATCTCATCATACTGCAATACAAAAAATATTAGCCTATAAAAATAAAAATTCTGAGACTTCTCTTTGGGTTACAGAATGTGATATGCAAAAATTTTATGACTCGGTAAATCATGATGTTGTAAAAACTCATTTTAAAAAATTAATAAAAAAAGTAAAAGATGATAATCTTGAGCTAGATATTAGCATTCCTTGTAATATATTTTTAAGTTACCTTGATTGTTACGCCTTTAGTCATGATGTTTTAAAACTAAATGATATAAATTCAACTGACTCTCAAGAGTATTGGGAAAATTATAAAATTGAAAATGGAGAGTTCGGTTGGATTAGTCATGACCCTTCATTTAAAGACTACTATCCTGAACCCAATGAAAAGAAAAGAATTGGTGTCCCTCAAGGTGGCGCGTTATCAGGATTAATCGCAAATATTGTATTGGATTATGCAGATAAACAATTTATTAATTCCGATGTATTTTATATCCGATTTTGCGATGACATGATTTTAATGCACCCAGAAAAGAAAATATGTAATGATGAAATACTTATTTATGAAAGTGCATTAAAAGAGCTTAAATTATTTCCGCACAAGTTTTGTAGTTTAGATAAATTAACAAAGAAAAAAATAAGAAAAAATCATTCTAAACTTCAAAATATTTCATTATCTCCATTTTGGGATAAAAAAATTAAGTCTAAAAGCCCTTATTGTTGGGATAAAGTTGAAAATGGTGGGTTTCCTTGGATTGGGTTTGTAGGTTATGAAATTCACATCAATGGTGATATACGAATAAGAAAGAGTTCATTTGAAAAAGAGCTACAAAAACAAGCTAAAGTAATAACAGACATAGAGAGAGCAATAAAAGATAAAAAAAGAGCGACTGATGGCACTGTTAAACAGTCTGCAATTAATAGATTAATTGGTATGGCTGTTGGAAGAGTTGAACTTTGGAACTATGATGAATTTGAGCATGATATGTGTTGGGTAAAAGGTTTTCAAGAATTGAATGAAAATAAACATTCGGTAAGGCAATTAAAACATTTAGATAGGTCAAGAAATAAGCTATACCGCAAACTAAATTCAAAATTAGAAGAAAATAATAAAGAAGATGAAGTGAAATCTGACAAAGAACTACCAAACAGACAACTTATAGATTACGACAAACCATTTAGTTATTATTATCAAGTTATAGAACGATAAAAATTGTAAGATGAGCAAACTAAGCACGGTAGGTTGAACTGACGAAACCCATCATTTCATGCCATCGCTTTGATGGGTTTCGCTATCGCTCTACCCATTCTACAAACTAACTTATTTTATTAATAGGTAATAAAAATGACCGATTATCGCCGAAATTATATTGAAGGAGGAGCTTACTTTTTTACGGTTGTTAGCTGAACGTAAACAAAAACTACTCATTGAACATGTTGATATATTGCGAGAAGCTTTCCGAATTGTTAAACAGGCGCACCCGTTTAAAATTGATGCAATCGTAATTTTACCTGATAACTTACATGCTATATGGACATTACCCGAAAATGACGCTGATTTTAGTTTACGTTGGCGATAAATAAAATCAACTTTTTCCAGAAATGTTAAATATTGCAAATAAGGCATATTATAAGTATTTACACTAAGCAATGTGGATAAAAACCTATATTAAAAGCTGAATATGCTAAAATTC